>NZ_JBFBDW010000087.1:0-17391 GCF_040683455.1 Kitasatospora sp. NPDC093679 | reverse complement strand
CACGACCGCCTTGAACGGCGTGTCCGGCCTCGCGGTCACCACTTCCTGGGTCATGACGTCGTGAACGCTCCGGTGCTGCATGGTCCTGCTCCTCCTCGGTGGATCTGGGCCTCACTCGGGCGCGGTCGTTTCGGCCGCGCGCCGGGTCCGGTCGGTGACCGAGACGACGCCGTCGATCGACCGGCACAGCCTGTCGACGACCGCCGCCAGGTAGGGCGGGTCGATGGTGCCGCTGAGCGTGACCCGTCCCTGCTCGACCCTGAGGTCCACGGCAGCCGGGTCGATGCCGTCGATCCCGCCGAGGACCTCGTCGGCGATCTGCTCGGCGATGGCCCGGTCGTCGCGGAGGAAGACCTTCACCAGGTCGGCCCTGCTGACCATGCCGACCAGCCGGCCGTCGGCGTCCACGACCGGCAGGTGCTTCACCTGGTTCCGCTCCATGTGCCGGGCGGCGGCGACCACGCTGGCGTCGGCGGTGATGCACACGGGCGGGGCGGACATCAGCTCTCCCGCGGAGGCTCGGTCGCCATCCAGTCGGGGCATGGCGAGTATTTCGTCGGGATCGTCCTGGACGGCCTGGACGTGCATCAGGTCCGCCTCGGACACGATGCCGATCGGACGCTCCGCATGGTCGACCACCGGCACGGCGCTGATGCGGTGCACAGCGAGGGTGGCGGCGATCTCGCGGAATCCGGTGTCGGGCGGGACGCGGACCACCTCGCGGGTCATCACGTCGGCCACCTGTCGGTGCCTCATGGCCGGCCTCCTTCCTCGTGCCCGGTTCCCTGTTCGGTCGTGGCCGGCTGGATGAGGCGGCCGGTCACGGTCTTCGGGGCGATGCGGATCCACAGGTGCCGGGCGCCGCCGGCCCAGGGTTCGGTGGCGGCCAGCCGGTCGAGCCGTCCGATTTCGGCAGGCTCGGTTACGCGGTCCGCGCCACCGCCGATCAGGACGCTCCACCCGGAGCGGCTGGCGTCGTCGATCCGGTCCACCTGGAAGCCGACGTCGGAGCCGGCTGCGGTGGCTGCGATGCCGAAGTCGGACGTGCGGTAGACGATCGCGTGGCCGTCGACGGTGTAGTTGACCGGCAGGACGACCGGGTAGTGGTGCCCCAGCAGTGCGATCCGGCCGACGCCGTGGGTTCCCAGCCGGTCCCAGCACTCTTCCTCGGTGAGCCGGAGCAGCCGGGCGCGCCGGGCCGTACGAGGGAGGCCCGGAGACGCGTCGGGGCGGCCCTCGACGAGGTCGTTGCGGCTCACACCGAGGGCGTGCGCGAGACGGAACAGCGCACCCGGGTCGAAGCCGGGCCCGAAATCCAAGAGGTGGCCGAGGTAACGTGGCGACATGCCGGCGCGGGCAGCCGCCTCGTCCTGCGTGAGGTCGAGCAGGCGGCACCGTGCAATGACCCGTCGGGTGATGTCTTCCGGTTCGTCGGTCACGCCGGCCCAGGGGGTGGACGCGGTGTTGTTCGTGTTCATGGCCTTCGGTCCTCAGGTGCGGAAAAGACCGACTTTGAGCGCTCCGGTGCGAGCCGGGTCGGCGAAGACGTCGTAGCCGTCCTGCATCTCGTCGAGACCGAACCGGTGGGTGACGAGCTCGCCCGGGGACAGCCGGCCAGCCGCCAGCATGTCGAGCAGCAGCGGGGTGCTGCTGGTGTCCACCAGACCGGTGGTGATGGTGACGTTCTTGATCCACAGCTCTTCGAGGTGGAGCGTGGCGCTTCTGCCGTGGACGCCGACGTTCGCCACCCGTCCGCCGGGCCGCACCAGGCGGGTGCACAGCTCGAAGGTGTCGGGGAGGCCGACCGCCTCGATCGCGACATCGGCGCCGCGGCCGTCCCTGCCGAGCCCGTCCGCGGCGGCCCGCTCCACCTCGTCGGGGCTCAGGGTGCTGTCGGCGCCCACCCGTTCGGCGGCCTTCCGCCGGCTCTCCGCGAGGTCCACCACGATGATCCGGGCGGGACTGTAGAGGCGGGCCGTCGCGACGGTCGCGAGCCCGATCGGGCCGGCGCCGACGACCACCACGGTGTCCCCGGGGCCGACTCGGCCGTTGCGGACGCCGACCTCGAAGGAGGTGGGCAGGATGTCCGCGAGCATCAGCGCCGCCTCGTCGGTGATCCCGGCGGGCAGCTTGTGCAGCGAGTTGTCGGCAAACGGCGTACGGACGTACTCGGCCTGGGTTCCGTCGACGAGGTGGCCGAGGATCCAGCCGCCTCCACCGGTGCACTGGCCGTAGGCGGCCTCCCGGCAGGAGGCGCAGCGGCCGCAGGCGGAGATGCAGGAGACCAGGACGCGGTCGCCGGCCGCGACGGTGCGCACGCCCGGTCCGGTCTCGACGACCGTGCCGACGGCTTCGTGCCCGAGGATCCGCCCTTCGGTGACCTCCGGGACGTCGCCCTTGAGGATGTGCAGGTCGGTGCCGCAGATGGTCACCGCGTCCACACGGACGATCGCGTCCTCGGGATCGGCGAGGGTCGGGTCGGGGACCTCGTCCCACAGGCGGCGGCCCGGTCCGTGGTACGTCAGAGCCTTCATGTCCGGTCTCTCCCTCGGACGTCCCGGCCAAGCTGCTGGTTGCCGGGGTTCCCTTTTCAGCGTCGGTCCGGGGACGGCGTCCGTGCCATGGGCCGGACGGCCCATGGCACGGGTCGAGCGGCCCCACTGCCACGGCATGCGGTCGGTGCCGTGGCTAGCCTGGAGACGGTGCTCCGATCAGGACGGAGAACGATGTGGGCAAGGACCGGGACGATGGCGCGGGGCCCGTGCCGCAGCTCCGTCTGGACGATCTCCTCGACGAGCTGCAGGCCCGGTTGGACGCCGCACGCAGCGCCCGCGACCGGGTGCACAGCCTGCTGGAGGCGGTGCTGGACGTCGGCCGGGACCTGGAACTCGCCCAGGCCCTGCGGCACGTCGTCGAGGCGGCGGTGACGCTGGTGGACGCCGAGTACGGCGCCCTGGGGGTGATCGGGGAGGGCCGCACGCTCTCCCAGTTCATCCCGGTGGGGATCAGCGACGAGGTGCGGGAGCGGATCGGCCCGCTGCCGTCCGGCCGCGGACTGCTGGGCGAGCTGATCCGCCACCCGGTGCCGCTGCGGCTGGACGAGATCGCGGACCATCCGTCGTCGGTCGGTTTCCCGGCCAACCATCCCCCCATGCACAGCTTCCTGGGCGTGCCGATCCGGGTACGGAACAAGGTCTTCGGCAACCTCTACCTGACGCAGAAGCGCGGCGGCGGCGGGTTCGACGCCGAGGACGAGGCGGTGCTCGCCACCCTGGCGGTGGCCGCGGGTGTGACGATCGACAACGCCCGCCTCTACACCCAGGCCCGGCTGCGCGAGCGCTGGCTTGCCGCGGGCGCCGAGGTGACGGGCGGCCTGCTGTCCGGGGAGCCGGAGCACGCGGTCCTCGATCTGCTGGTCACCCGCGCATCCCAGATCGCCGGTGCGGACCTCGCGGTGGTGGCGTTCTGCCTCCCGCAGACGGACGAGCTGGAGGTGCGGATCGCGGTCGGCCTGCGCGGCTCCGACCACCGGGGCCTGGTGCTGCCCGTGAAGGGATCGTTCATGGGTGCGGCCGTGCAGTCGGCCGACCTCGCGGTCAGCACGGATGTCCGCAAGGATTCGCGGATCACGGTCGGGCCGCCGCGGTGGGAGGGCCTGGGGCCGGCGATCGCCGTACCGATCGGCACCGCGGAGGGCGGGATCCGCGGCGTGCTCATGCTCGCCCGCGCCGAGGGCGCACCACTCTTCGACCAGGACGAGTCCGCTCCGCTGAAGGGATTCGCGGCGCAGGCGGCGGTGGCGATGGAGCTCGCGGAGCGACGCCGCGACTCCGAGCAGGTGGCGCTGCTCCAGGAACGCGACCGGATCGCCCGGGACCTGCACGACCTGGCCATCCAGCGGCTCTTCGCCACCGGGATGACCCTGCAGGGCGCCACCCGGTTCATCGAGCACCCGGAGGCGACCGACCGGGTGCTGCGGGCCATCGACGACCTCGACGAGACCGCCAAGACCATCCGCTCCACCATCTTCGGCCTGCGGGCCCGGCAGTCCGGGCCGGCCGGCAAGGGGCTGCGGGCGAGGGTCGTGGAGAGCGTGGACCGGGCAGCCGCCGTTCTCGGGTTCACCCCTGCGCTGCGGATGACCGGGCTGATCGACGTCACCGTCCCGCCCGCCACGGCGGAGGAGGCGCTGGCGGTCCTGCAGGAGGCGCTGTCCAACGCCGCCCGGCACGCCGGGGCCACCTCCGTGGAGGTGACGCTCGCCGCCGGCGCCGACCTGGTGCTCACCATCACGGACAACGGCATCGGCCTGCCGGAGGGCGGACGGCGCAGCGGCCTGGCCAACCTGGCCGAGCGGGCGGCCGCACTGGGCGGCGGGTTCGACGCCCGCAGCCGCCCGGGGGGCGGCACGGAGCTGGTCTGGCGGGTGCCGCTGCCGGCCGCCTGAGGTCACAAGTGCTCGGTCTCGTCCTCGTCGATGCTGTCGGCCAGCGGGAGCCGCGGTGTCGGGGCGCCTTCGGGGCCGTAGCCGAGGCGGAGGAGCATCTGCACGCAGCCGGGCCCGTGGGACGGGTCCCGGGTCGCCCAGCGGACGTGGGGCCACTCGAGGGCCTGGTGCAGCATCGACGCGCGGACCTGGTGGACGGTGGCGACCAGGAGGACGTGCTGCAGGGCCAGCCCTGCGCGCAGCCAGTCCACCGGGCGGTCCTGGTGGGTGGACAGCACGGCAAGGCACGGGTGGGCCTCGAAGGCGGCGGGCGGCAGGTGGTCGGTGGGGTCGATGGCGGAGAAGTCCCGCACCGGCAGGTGGCCCGCGGCGTCCTGCGGTCCGAGGGCGCGGCGCGGGATGCCCAGCGGTGGTCCGCCGGGTTCCTGGATCCAGGCGCGGCTCTCGATCCGGCGCCGGATGTCGGTGGTGTTGGTCCGCTCCGCCTCGGCGGTCAGGTGCAGGAGCCGTTCGGTCTCCTCGGGGCCGGGGATGTCCAGCGTCGTCTCCTCCGCCCGTGCCGCGGCGACGAGTTCGGCGAGGACCGCGGGCGGGACGGGCGGGCCGGTGAACGGTGTGCGGATGGTGTGCCGGTGCCAGATCGCGTCGTACAGCTCGGCGGTGCTGGGCAGGGTGACGAGGGCCGGCCGGTCGAGTTCGACGGCTGCCAGCAGATCGGGTTCGGCCGGGTCGGGCAGCAGCCGGACCTCGGGCGCCCAGCCCAGGTGGCGGGCCGCGACACGCAGGTTGAAGACCGCGGCTCCGACCGAGACGTACAGGGCCTGGCCCCGCGGGTCGGTCTGGGGCAGCTTCCGCTCACCGACGGCGCGCACCTCCAGGGTGGAGGTCTCGGGGCGCAGCTTGAAGTGCCACGGCTGGCTGTTGTGGATGGACGGTGCGGCGACCGCGGCCGAGACCAGGGTCTCCAGTGCGGCGGCGTCGAGGGCGACGGTGGACATGACGGCACCTCCGGGTGTTCGGTCAGCCGGAGGCCGGCCGGTTCGCGTCCTGCGGGGCGTCCAAGCGCCGCGGATGAGCCGGGTGGTGGGGCTCGTGACGGCGATCCCCCGCCCGTTCGCGCCGCAGTCGATCCGGCGCATCATCGCGGGGCTCCTGGGCCAGCAGGGTCGGGGGCGGATGCCCTCACTCCCACGGTCCGCCTGCGGCGCCGGGCGCACATGGGCCGAGCGGCCCGATCCGCCGGGCCGGGCGGCTCAGTGCGGGTGCGGCGAACGGTGCTCGGTGTCGACCTGGGCGGCCAGGACGGCGGCCTGCAGGCGCCGCTCGACCCCGAGTTTGGCGAGCAGCCGGGACACGTGGTTCTTGACGGTCTTCTCGGCGAGGTAGAGCTCCTTGCCGATCTGCCGGTTGGTCTTGCCCTCGCCCACCAGCGCGAGGATCTCCCGTTCGCGCGGTGTCAGCTGGTCGAGCAGGGCGCCGGTGTCGGTCTCGTCGTGGTGGCGCAGGCTCTCCATCAGCTTGCGGGTGGTGGCCGGGTCGAGCATCGACTGGCCCGCCGCGACGGTGCGCACGGCGCTGACCAGGTCCGCGCTCTTGACCTGCTTGAGGACGTAGCCGGCCGCCCCGGCCATGATCGCGTCCAGCAGCGCGTCGTCGTCGTCGAAGGACGTGAGCATCAGGCAGACCAGGTCGGGCAGCCCGTCCCGCAGCTCGCGGCAGACGGTGACCCCGTCGCCGTCGGGGAGCCGCACGTCGAGCACGGCCACCCGGGGCCTGAGCGCGGGCACCCGCGCCAGTGCCTGGGCACAGGTGCCCGCCTCGCCGACGACCTCGATGTCGGGTTCGGCATCCAGCAGGTCCTTCACGCCCCGCCGGACGATCTCGTGATCGTCCAGCAGGAACACCCGTACGGGCTGTCCGGTGTCGCCGTCCCGGATCGGGTCCATGGCGGCCTCCCTGCACCTGTGTCGTCTCTTCCCGATTCTGCGCGTCCGCTCCCCGTACCGCACCGGTCGGGTTCATCCGTGCGGTACGACGGCGACCGGGACGCGTGCCTGGCCGATGACGGCGCGCGCCACCGGGCCGAGTCTTCGGCCCGCGCGGCCGACGACGAGGAGGTCGCAGCCCTCGCCCGCTCGGACGAGTTCTTCGGGAGCGGTGCCCGGACGGACCTCGGTGACCGTTCGCGGAGCTGCGGGGCCGCGCTCGGCTCCGGTGCCGGTCAGCCGCTGCAGGACCTGCCGGGCGTGTCCGGTCAGTTCGTGCTCGACGGCGACGATCCGCAGTTCGGCCCCGCGGAGCCCGGCCGCGTCCCGGGCGAAGGCGACGACCTCCGGGGCGGGCAGGTCGGCGTTGACCCCCACCACGATCCGTCCCGCCGGGGCCGCTCGTGCTCCGTTGTGCAGCAGCACGGTGGGGCAGTTGGCCTCGCCCGCCACGGCGGGCCCGAGGGCGTCAAGGAAGCGAGGGCTGAGGTGCCGGGGCCCGTGGGTGCCGAGCACGAGGAGACCGGTGCCGTGGGTGGCAGTGAGCAGCCCTCGAGGCGCCGGCTCTTCCAGGACGGCGGTCCGCACGTCCAGGCCTCGGTGATCGAGGCGCAGGCGGGCGGCCGTCTCGGCGAGCAGGCCGAGTGCCCGGCCGCGGACCTCGCTGGCCCCGGGGAGCGCTGGCGCGGTGCCGAGCGGCCGAGGCAGCGGGTGGACGAGGCACAGCGGTGCACCGCGGCGCCCGGCCTCGGCCGCGGCCCAGTCGACGACGGCCGGTGTGGTGGGCGAGTCGTCGACGACGGCCAGTACGGGCGGGGCCACGGCGTTCACGTCGCCGGCCGTTCAGGCCGGGACGCCGAGCCGGACTTCGGCGTCGACCACCCCGGGCACACCCTTGACCAGGTGTTCCAGCAGGGCGGCCGTCGCCGTGTCGGGGAGCGTGCCGGACAGTGTGATCCGCCCGTCGTCGGCGTGCACCCGCAGTCCGGAGGCGTCCGCCGGGCGAAGGGCCGCGATCAGCTCGAAGCGGACCTGACCGGCGAGTTCCGTGTCCTCGCGGAGGTGCACCTTGAGCAGGTCGCCCCGGCTGACGATGCCGACCAGGCAGTCCTCGGCGTCGACGACCGGCAGCCGCTTGAGGTGCATCCGGGCCATCGACCGGCCGGCTTCGGCGATCGGGCTGTCCGGGTGGACGGTCACGGCCGGCGCGGTCATCATGGCGCCGGCGGTCATCCCCGGGTAGGTCGCGGGTTCGCGGTCCTGGGCGGTGAGCAGGTCGGCCTCGGAGACCACGCCGATCACCCGGCCGTCGCCGGTCAGCACGGGTACGGCGCTGACCTGCCACTGCTGCAGGGTGTCGGCGATCTCCCGGAAGTCCGCGTCCCGTCCCACCGCGACGACCGCGTGGGTCATCACGTCGCCGACGGTGTACCAGGTGCTGTTCATGGCGTGGTCCTTTCGAGGGACGGCACGGCGGCCTCCTCGTGCAGGGTGCTGCGGGAGACCGGGCCGAGCAGGTCGGCGAAGTGCTGCAGGACGTCGAGGAAGAGGTCGTCGACGGTGATGACACCGACCGGTACACCGTCGCGCAGGACGGGTAGGCGGCGTACCCCGGTGCGGCGGAACGTCCGGTAGGCGGTGGCGAGTTCGTCATCGGCGTCGACGGTGAGCGGCGGGGCCGACATCAGCCTGGCCACCGAGGTGTTGGCGTCCGTGTCTCCGGCCAGCACACGGACGACGAGGTCGCGGTCGGTGAGGACGCCCAGCAGGGCACGGCTGTCCGCCGTCACCAGGACGCAGCCGATCGCCCGATCCGCCATCAGGCGTGCCGCCTCGGCGGCGGTGCTGTCGGCCGGGACGGTCATCGGGGGCGAGATCATGAGGTCCGCGACGCGCACGGCTCCTCCTCCTTCACCACGATGGTGACCTCGGGCGGGTGGGTCAGCGTGTTGTGGACGGTGCAGTGCGACGCCACGGCGAGCAGTCCCGCCGCTCGCTCCGCGGGCAGCCGGGGGGCGACCACGGAGACCTCCATTGAGGCGATCCGGGCGGGCCGGTCGGCCGCCATCCGGTGGTCCACGGTCACCCGCAGCCCCTCGCGGTCGATGCCGTGCCGGGCCAGGTGGCGGCCCGCGTAGTGGGCGACGCAGCCGGCGAGGGAGGCGGTGAACAGTTCGAGCGGTGTCGGCGCCGTGTCGGCGCCTCCGTCCGCCACCGGCTGATCGACGGTGAGCACGTGGCCGCGCACGAATACGGCGTACTGGTCGTCGCGCAGATGCACCGCCTCCGTGTACCCGGCTCCGTCCCGGTCCCCCGGCACGGCCGCCTCGCGGATCAGGGCCGCAGCGACCTGCCTCGCCTCGGCACACGTCAGTGCGACCCGTCCCGCTGCGCCGAGGTCCAGCAACACCGGGCCGGTTCCAACAGGGTGGGCGCGGGTGACGAGGACCGACCCTCCGGCCGCGGTGGTCATCGGTTGGGCCGAGGTCGCCATGGCGGTCCTCCGTACTCCGTGCGCCCTTGAGGGGCGCTGGCTCCTCCTCCCAGCACACCGCGCCCTGCGGGCGGCGGCCAGGGCCGGCCGGTCGCATCCCGGCAGGACCGTGGGTACCCCGCCGAGAGGGCCGTTCGGCCCTCCGCGCCCACCGCAGCACGTGGAACGCTGGCCAAGGGGCCGTTCCGTCCGAGGAGGCACCATGTCGACGGCCGGGATCACCGACCTGTACGAGGTGACGATGGCGCACTCCTACCTCCGGGAGCGCATGACGGGGTTGGCGACGTTCAGCTTGTTCGTCCGCAAGCTTCCGCCCGGGCGTGGCTTCCTCGTCGCCGCCGGCATCGAATCCGCTCTGGAGTATTTGGAGGGGTACCGGATCGACGGGGAGGACGTGCGGGCCTTCGCCGCTGCGCTCGGCCGTCCGACCGCGGACCTGGCGTCGCTGCTCGGGCTGCGGTTCGGCGGCGAGGTGTGGGCGGTGCCGGAGGGACGGGTCGTGCTGGCCGACGAGCCGCTCCTGGAAGTGACCGCACCGCTGCCCGAGGCCCAACTGGTCGAGTCCTACCTGCTCAACCAGGTGTGCCACCAGACGACGGTGGCGAGCAAGGCGGCCCGCTGCGTCCTCGCCGCGGCGGGGCGGCCGGTGGTGGACTTCTCGCTGCGGCGCACCCACGGCCTGCAGGCAGCGGACCACGCCGCCCGGCTGGGCGCGCTGGTGGGTTTCTCGGGAACGAGCAACGTCGCCGCGGCCGACAGGTACGGCCTGCAGGCGGTCGGCACCATGGCCCACTCGTACATCGAGGCGTTCGGTGACGAGGCCACGGCCTTCCGCGCCTTCGCCCGGGCCCACCCGGGGCCGGTGACTCTCCTGGTCGACACCTACGACACCCGGAGGGGGTTGCCACGGCTGCCCGGGTGCTGCGGGAACTCGGTCTGCACGAGGGCTGCGCGGTCCGGCTGGACAGCGGCGACCTGCTCGACCTGTCCGCGGCCGCGCGCCGGATCCTCGACGCCGCCGGCCTGCCCGGGGTGAGGATCACGGCCAGTGGCGGCCTCGACGAATACGGCATCGCCGACCTGCTCGCCGCGGGGGCGCCGATCGACGTCTTCGCCGTCGGGACCCGCGTCGGCGTGGCGGCGGACGCCCCGTACCTGGACGCCGCGTACAAACTGGTCGCCTACGACGGCCGGCCGATGATGAAACTCTCGGCAGGCAAGGCCACGGCGCCCGGCGCCAAACAGGTCTTCCGCGGCCCTGGGTCCCGCGACACTCTGGCCCTTCGGAAGGAGCCGGGCCCGCCTGAATCCGAGCCGTTGCTGCGCCGGGTCATGACGGGCGGGCAGCGGCTCCGCGGCGCGTGCACCCTCGCCGAAGCGCGCGCGTGCCTCGAAGCGGACCTGGCCGCGCTGCCTGCGCCCGCCCGCCGCATCACCGACCCGCTGGCACCGACTGCGCGGCAGTCGAGCCGGCTGGTCGCACTCACCCGCGATGTCACGCAGCAGATCGAATGGAAACTGCGCAGCGCGGATGCAGCGGCATCACTCCTGCCCCGGCACGGCGGCTGACCGCGGCGCGAAGGTGGAACCGATGGGTGAGCGTGGACCGCGCCCGGGTTGTGGTCACGTTCCTGGGCTCCTGCCGTCCGAGCGCATACGAGGGTGGCCAGGCCGCCCTCAGGAGGTCGAGACGGCGTCGGAACAGGTAGCCCCGTGAGCCGCCCGGTCGGCTGTCGGCCCGCTCTGGGGCGAGCGTTCGAAACCACCACGATCGGCTCGCTCACGGCCGGCCCCGTGTCCGTGGAGGGCCGCCTTATCTCGGCTCCGGCGGCCTGGTGCCCCTCTTGCCCCTCCGGGCTGGCGGTCGGCACAACAACGACTGGGCACAGCGCCCGGTACAGAAGGCCGTGCGGGACGGATCCCGGCTTCATTCCGGCGAATCCGCCCCGGCCGCGTCGCCCCACCACGACGGCGGGTGCATGGCGGGAGTGGCGGGCGAGTTCCCCGACCGGATGGCCGCGGGCCACCTCGTGGGTGACTCTCATGTCCGGGTGCTCGGCCCTGCAGCCCGCTGTGGCCTCGTGCAGTTCCAGCTCCAGCGTCCGCATGGCTGTCCGCTCGTTCGCACGGGCGATGAAGGCGGGGCGCCACACCCTCACTGCGAGGACCTCGGCTCCGCGGCGGGACGCGAGATCGGTCACAACGTCCGCGCTCTGCGGTGTCCGCATCTCCACGCCAGGCAGAACGGTGGAACCTGGCCAGGGCCGACCGACCCGGCTGAGGATGCCTCGCGCCGGGGCGGTAGTTCGCCTGGTACGAGTGTCCGCGTCTGCAGGCCCCGGCCAACGGGGCCGGTCGGCCCTCCCGCGCCGACTGCGGCCGGCCGTAGCGTGGCAGCAAGGCACTGACCCGCTCACGGGTGGAGGAAGCCGTGCGATCCACTACTGCACACCGTCCGATCGTGCTGGGCATCGACGCCCCGGCTCCCACGCCGACGGCCGTGGCCTGGGCCGCGGACGAGGCCGACCGGTGGGGCCGGCCGCTGCGGCTGGTCCACGCCGTCTCTCCGGCGCCGTACGGCTTCACCGGCGCCGAATGGGTCGGCAGCCTGAAGGAGCAGCACCGCGAGGGCGGCGTGGTTCTCGACAAGGCGGCCCTGCTGGCCCGTGAACGCCACCCGGGCCTGGAGATCACAGCCGAGACCGTCGAGGGTGTCACGGACCAGGTCCTGTGCGAGGAGTCCCGGCGCGCCGAGTTGGTGGTCGTCGGGTCGCGGCGGCTCAGCCGTGCCGAGGAGTGGCTGAGCGCCTCCTCGGTCACCGTCCCGCTGAGCGCGCAAGCACACTGCCCGGTCGTCGTGGTCGGTGCGCCGGAGCACTCGACCCAGCAGCCGCCGTACGTGGTGGTGGGGGTGGACGGCAGCCGCTCGTGCGCCGCCGCCGTGGATTTCGCCTTCGGCCTGGCGGCGCGGCGCGGCGCGGAGCTGCGGGCGGTGTGGGTGTGGCACCGTCCGCTTGTCCTGCCGACCGACCGGGATACCGCCGTGCAGACCCTGCGGCGGCAGCTGTCGGAGGCCACCGCCGGTCACGGCGGTACGCAGCCGGACGTCCGGGTGACCCATGACGTGCTCGTCGGGCACCCGGTCGAGCAGTTGGCCGCGGCGTCGGCGCACGCCCTGGCCGTGGTGGTCGGCCGGCGCGGCCACGGCGGGTTCACCGGCATGCGTCTGGGCTCCGTCCCGCACGGGCTGCTGCACCACGCGCACTGCCCGGTCGTCACCGTCCCGCCGCCCGTCGACCACCATCGCTGACGTGTCCGGCGAACGGGCCGGCACGCTCCGACCACCGCCTGTGGAGGCCGAGCCGGCGGAGCCTGACCCGCGCGAGCCGGTCAACCTGCTCTTTCGCGACCTGCGGACTTCTCCGGACGGCCTGGCCGAGCGGGAGGCGGGCCGGAGACTGACCGTCCACGGGCCGAACACGCTGGCCCGGCGGGGCGGACGGCGCTGGCCCGGCGAGCTGGCGCAGCAGTTCACCCACCCGCTGGCCGTCCTGCTCGCTTTGGCGGCCGTACTTGCCCTGGTGAGCGGCGCACCGGCCCTGGCGGTGGCGATCGCCGCGGTCATCGTGTTGAACGCCCTGCTCGCCTTCGTGCAGGAGCGTCAGGCCGAGCAGGCGGTGGAGGCACTGGCCGACTTCCTGCCGGAGCACGCCACCGTGGTCCGCGGCGGCGTCCGCAGGGAGGTCCCGGCAACGGACCTCGTGCCGGGCGACATCCTGGTGGTCGAGGAGGGCGACCGGGTGTCCGCCGATGCCCGGCTGCTGTCGGGCGGTGTGGAGGTCGACCTGTCGGCGCTGACCGGCGAGTCCGTCCCGGTCTTCCGCTCCGCCGAGACGACAGACGTCGCAGGTCCCCTACTGGACGCCCGCGACCTGGTGTTCTCCGGCTCGGCCTGCACCGGCGGCCAGGCGCTGGCCGTGGTGACGGCCACCGGAATGCACACCGAACTCGGGCGGATCGCCGCCCTGAGCCAGCGCACCCGCCGCGAGGAGAGCCCACTGGAGCGCCAGGTCAAACGGGTGGCCCGGCTGATCGCGGTGATCGCGGTGGGTGTCGGGCTGGCCTTCCTGCCGATGGGCCTGGCCGCCGGCCTGTCGCTGACCGCCGCGGTGACCTTCGCCGTCGGCCTGCTGGTCGCCAACGTGCCCGAGGGCCTGCTGCCGACCATCACGCTCGCCCTCGCCTCCGGCGTGCGGGACCTGGCCCGCCGCGGGGCGGTCGTCAAACGGCTGTCCGCGGTGGAGACCCTCGGTTCGACCACCGTCGTCTGCACCGACAAGACCGGCACCCTGACCGAGAACCGCATGCGGGTCACCACCGTGTGGACGCCGGCCGGCGAGGCCCCGGCCGACGGCACCACGGCTCCCGGCGCCGAACTCCGCGACCTCGCCGCAGCGGCCGCGGCCTGCACCACCGCCGACCCGGACACCGCCCACGGCGACCCGACCGAGCTGGCCCTGCTCGACCTCGCCGACCGCTTCGGCGTGCCCTGCCCGGCAGGCCCCCGGGACAGCAGCCGCATGGCGCTCTTCCGCTTCGACCCCCGGCTGAAGCTGATGACCACGGCCGACCGCCACGGCGAGAACGTGGTGCTCCACACCAAAGGGGCACCGGAGGAAGTCCTCACCCACGCCACCACAGTGTTCGACCGCGGCGCCCGTCGGCCCCTGACCGCCGCGGACCGCACGGCCGTGGTGCACGAGATCGGCCGGCTGGCGGCCCGTGGCCTGAGAGTGCTCGCAGTGGCCGTGCGGCCGCTCCGACCCGGGGTACCGCCGCCCCGGCGCCGCGAGGACGCCGAACACGACCTGTGCCTGCTCGGCCTGGTCGCCATGGCCGACCCGCCCCGGCCAGAGGTCGCCGGCGCCATCACCCGGGCCCACCGCGCCGGCATCACCGTCCACGTGGTCACCGGCGACAACGGGCTGACCGCCGCGGCCGTCGCCGAGCAGGTCGGCATCGGCCACCGCGGCATGCGGATCGTCACCGGCGCGGAACTGGACTCGCTGGGCGACGACCGGCTGGACGTCCTGCTCGCCCGGGGTGAGGAGGTGGTGTTCGCACGGACCTCGCCCGAGGCCAAGCTGCGGATCGCCGACGCCCTGCGCGCGGAGGGCAACACCGTGGCCATGACCGGCGACGGGGTCAACGACGCGCCGGCGCTGCGCCGCGCCGACATCGGCGTCGCCATGGGCCGCTCCGGCACCGAGGTCGCCCGCGAGTCGGCCACCATGGTGCTCACCGACGACGACTTCGCCACCATCGTGGCGGCGGTGGAGGAGGGGCGGCGGACCTACGACAACATCCGCAAGTTCATCGTCTACATCTTCGCGCACGCGGTGCCCGAGGTGGTGCCCTTCCTCGTCTTCGCCCTGGCCGGGGGCGCCGTCCCGCTGCCGCTGACGGTGATGCAGATCCTCGCCGTCGACCTCGGCACCGACACCCTGCCCGCACTCGCCCTCGGCCGGGAACGTGCGGAACCGGGTCTGATGGACCGTCCGCCACGGCCGCGCACGGAGAAGGTGATCCGGCCCGCCATGCTGGCCAGGGCCTGGGGATTCCTCGGCCTGATCTCCGCCGCGCTCGTCATGGGCGGCTACTTCCTCACCCTGACCGCGGGCGGCTGGCACCCAGGTGATCCCACAGGCCCCGGCAGCCCTCTCCACCACCTGTACCAGCAGGCCACCACCGTCGCCTGGCTGGGCATCGTGGCCTGCCAGATCGGCACGGCGTTCGCCGCCCGGACCGACCGGGCCTCCCTGCGGTCGATCGGGGTGTTCAGCAACCGCCAGTTGCTCGGCGGCATCGCCTTCTCACTGGCGTTCGCGGCCGTGATCGTCTACGTCCCCGCCCTGCACCGCCTGTTCGGCACGGCTGCCCTCGGCCCGGCGCAACTGGCCGTGCTGCTGCCCTTCCCGCTGGTGGTCTGGGGTGCGGACGAGCTCCGCAGGGCCGCCGTCCGCCGCAGGGCCGGCGCGGCGACCGTTCCGGCGGCGGTGCGTCCCTCGGCGCCCGCACCGGCCGGCGAGGAGTCCGGCCACCACCCGCTGCCGGTGCTGCTCGCCCGGCACGGCTGGAGCGCCCACCGGCTGATCCACGCCCTCGGCGTCGGGGAGCACGCGGCGGCCGACATCGTGGCGCACGCGCAGCACATCGCCGCGGGACACGGCCGGCCGCCCGGCGAAGGCGGCAGTCCGACTCTGCGCTGATGCCTGTCCCACGACCGCCTTGGGTCGAACGGCCCAAGGCGCGGTGCCCGACCGACACCGCAGCAGGGGCGCAGGGGCCCTGGAGACCTCGCCCGGTCCAAAAGGATCGTGGAAGGCGACGGCAATCCGCCCGCACCAGCGGGCCACCGGCCGAGGAGGTGGCAGCAATGCCCCGGACCAGGATCGTCAAGCGCCCCGGCCCCCAGCCCCGTCCGCTCCCGCCGCTCGACCTGCGCACGCCGTCGGGCCGTCGGCTGCCCTACTGAACCGCCTGGGAGGAGCCATGCGTCGAGTGATCCGGTTCGCCGACCTCGAACGGGGCGACGTCGGCCTGGTGGGAGGCAAGAACGCCTCCCTGGGAGAGCTGGTCGGGCACCTCGGGCCGGCCGGTGTCCGCGTGCCCGACGGCTTCGCCACGACGGCCGACGCCTTCCGCGAGTTCCTGGCCCGGGGCGGTCTGCGGGACGAGGTCGCCGCGCAGTTCGACCGGCTGCGTGAGGGCGGCCCGCTCGCCGACGTCGGCGCCGCCGTCCGGGCCGCCGTCCTGGCGACACCTCTGCCCGAGGCGCTGGCCGAGGAGATCACGGACGGGTACGCACGGCTGGGCCGGGAGGCGGGCCGGACGGACCCCGACGTGGCCGTGCGCAGCAGCGCCACCGCCGAGGACCTGCCGGAGGCGAGCTTCGCCGGGCAGCAGGAGACCTACCTCAACGTCCGCGGGCCCGAGGCCCTGTTGGACGCCTGCCGGCGGTGCTTCGCGTCGCTGTTCACCGACCGGGCGATCGACTACCGCGAGCGGCTGGGGTTCGACCACCTCGCGGTGGCGCTGTCGGTCGGCGTGCAGCTGATGGTCCGCTCGGACCTCGGAGGATCGGGCGTGATGTTCACCCTGGACCCGGAGAGCGGGTTCCCGGAGGCCGTCGTGGTGAGTGCGGCATGGGGGCTCGGCGAGACGGTGGTCAGCGGCCGGGTCGACCCCGACGAGTACCTGGTGTTCAAGCCCCTGCTGAAGGACCCGGGGCTCGATCCGGTGCTGCAGACGGTCTGCGGCCCCAAGCGGCACAAGTCGGTGTACGGCGACGAGGGCCTCACCCGGATCGTCGAGACCTCGGCGGAGGAGCGCGGCGCCCTGGTGCTGGACCACGGCGAGGTCCGGCGGCTGGCCGAGTGGGCGGTCGCCGTCGAGGAGCACTACGGCTGCCCGATGGACCTGGAATGGGCGAAGGACGGCCGCACCGGACAGCTGTTCGTCGTCCAGGCCCGGCCTGAGACCGTGCAGTCGCGGCGCCGCGGGGCCGTCCTGCGGCGCTACCGGCTGACCGGCACCGGCGAGCGGCTGGTGGACGGCATCGCCGTGGGCGAGGCGATCGGCGTCGGCCCGGTCAGCAGACTGCGGAGTCCCGTCGAGATCGGCCGCTTCCCCGCCGGCGCGGTCCTGGTCACCGCGATCACCGACCCCGACTGGGAACCGCTGATGAAGAGGGCCTCGGCGATCGTCACCGACCACGGGGGACGCACCTCGCACGCGGCGATCGTCAGCCGCGAACTCGGCGTCCCGGCCGTGGTCGGCACCGGCCGGGCGACCGAGGTCCTCGACGACGGACAGGAGGTCACCGTCTCCTGCGCGGAGGGCGCCGAGGGCCACGTCTACCGCGGCCGCGTCGACTTCGAGGAGTCGGAGACCGACCTCGGCTCGCTGCCGGCCACCCGGACCAAGGTGATGCTGAACCTGGCGGACCCGGCCGCGGCGTTCCGCTGGTGGCGCCTGCCCGCGGACGGCGTGGGACTCGCGCGGACGGAGTTCGTCGTGGCCCACCAGGTCCGGGTGCATCCCCTGGCGCTGCTCCACCCCGACCGGCTCTCCCCCGAGGACCGGCGGCTGGTGGACGCGCTGAGCGACGGCCACCCCGACCGCACCGAGTACTTCGTCGACCGGCTGGCCCAGGGCGTCGCACGGATCGCCGCCTCCCGCTGGCCCGACCCGGTGGTGGTGCGCACCAGCGACTTCAAGACCAACGAGTACGCCCGGCTGGTCGGCGGTGCCCCGTTCGAGCCCGTCGAGGCGAACCCGATGATCGGGTGGCGCGGCGCGAGCCGGTACTACGACGACCGCTACCGGGAGGGCTTCGCCCTCGAATGCCGGGCGCTGCGCCGGGTCCGTGACGGGATGGGGCTGACCAACCTGGTGGTCATGAT
>NZ_JBFBDW010000086.1:0-17684 GCF_040683455.1 Kitasatospora sp. NPDC093679 | reverse complement strand
GGGGGGGGGGTGGGGGGGGGGGGGGGGGGGGGGGGGGGGGGGGGGGGGGGGGGGGGGGGGGGGGGGGGGCGCCCGCCCGGGGGGGGGCCCGGCGCCCCCCCCCGGGGGAGGGTGCCGGTCAGCCGCTCGGCGAGGCCGGGCCGGGGCCGGCGAACCGCACCGAGGTGCCGTCGACGGTGGCCTCGACCGGGTGGGCGTCCACGGGGAACAGGCAGCCCTTGGTCTCGCTGCAGGCGGCGTACCCGACCAGGACGGTGGCCGGGCCCTGCGTGGTCCGGTGCACCGGCAGGGTCACGGTGACCGGGCCGTCCGGATAGACCGGCACCGGCGGCAGCCCGCCGGGCAGTTGGAGGTCGTGCACGGCGGCGCCGGTGGTGGGCCGCGCGCTCTGCTCCAGGCCGCCGCGCAGCTTCAGCGAGATCGGCCGTCCGATGCCGTCGACGCCGCCGGGCGGCAGGTCCAGGCTGTAGAGGTGGTAGCCGGCCGCGGTGGGGGTGAACACGGCGGTCAGCGTGCCGGCCGTGCCGTCCCACCGGTCGACGGAGAGGTCGACGGTGACGCCGTTCTCGGTGAAGCTCGCCGAGGGCGGCCGCTGTGCCGGGCCGCCGGTGGAGGCGCAGCCGGCGGCCGGGCCGAGCAGCAGCCCGGCCGCGAGCGCGGCCACCGAAGCCCGGACCGGCCTGCCCCGACGGCCGCCCTGACGGTGCGGCGGCCGACGCGCCGTCACTTCGCCCACTGGCGGAGGAAGCCGTCGAGGCCGGTCTCGGTCAGCTTCGGCAGGCCCGTCCGGTTGGTGTTGGTGACGACCGTGTTCTTGGCGTCGACGACGATGATCACGGGGGTGCTGAAGCCGTGCGAGCTGTCGTAGCGGCCGAGGATCGCCATGTTGGTCCGGTTGTTCTCCAGGTCGATCTTCACCACGTGGTAGGAGGCGTCCAGGGTGCTGCGGATCCGGCTCTTGGCGAAGAGCCCGTCGACGGCCCGGCAGACGCCGCACTCGTTGGTGCCGAAGTCGAGCAGCACGCGCCGGCCGTCGGACTTCGACAGGGCGAGCGCCGCGTCGATCTCCTTCTGGGCGTTCGCGGACGGGTTGTAGCCGGCCAGCGAGACCCGCTTGGTCGGGGCGGCCGAGGGTGACGCGGACGCCGTCGCCGAGCGGGTGGGCGTCGCGCTCGCGGAGGGGCTCGCCGTGGTCGGTGCGGCCGTGGTCGGGCTCGGCAGCGGCGAAGGCAGGTCCTGGGCGGGCGCGGCGTCGCTCACCGGTGCGGCGGCGGCCGCGGCGTCGGAGGAGTCGGCCGGTCCGCAGGCGGCCAGCGAGGCGGCGGCGGTCAGCGCGGCGAGGACGGCTCCGAGGGATCTGCGGTCGAGGCTCATGGACGGTGCTCCCGGGGGCGGTGCCGCCCGGAGGCCCGGGGGAGGGCGGGAGGGCGGCGCGAGGGTGGGTGGTGCTCTTGCCCTGGGAGACCGCACCGGGGGCCGCGGATAACGGAAATCCGCGGCCCCGTCCGTCCCGTCGCCGACTACGGGAGGGTGAGGATCTCCGCGCCGTCGGCGGTGACCACCAGGGTGTGCTCGAACTGGGCGGTCCGCTTGCGGTCCTTGGTGACGACCGTCCAGCCGTCCTCCCAGATGTCGTAGTCGTAGCTGCCCAGGGTCAGCATCGGCTCGATGGTGAAGGTCATGCCGGGCTTGATCACCTCGGTGGCCCGCTCGCTGTCGTAGTGCGGGACGATCAGGCCCGAGTGGAACGAGGTGTTGATGCCGTGGCCGGTGAAGTCGCGGACGACCCCGTAGCCGAAGCGCTTCGCGTAGGACTCGATGACCCGGCCGATGACGTTGATCTGGCGGCCCGGCTTGACCGCCTTGATCGCCCGGCCGAGCGCCTCCCGGGTGCGCTCGACGAGCAGCTTGGACTCCTCGTCGACGTTGCCGCACAGGTAGGTGGCGTTGAGGTCGCCGTGCACGCCGTGGATGTACGCGGTGGCGTCGATGTTGACGATGTCGCCGTCCTGAAGGACCGTCGAGTCCGGGATGCCGTGGCAGATCACCTCGTTGATCGAGGTGCAGATCGACTTCGGGAAGCCGCGGTAGCCGAGGTCGGACGGGTAGGCGCCGTGGTCGCACATGTAGGCGTGCGCGACCGCGTCCAGCTCGTCGGTGGTCACGCCCGGCGCGATGAGCTTGGCCGCCTCCTCCATCGCCCGGGCGGCGATCCCGCCGGCGATCCGCATCTTCTCGACCGTCTCGGCGCTCTGCACCTCCGGGCCGGTGTACGGCGCGGGCGCGGGCCTGCCCACGTACTCCGGGCGCGCGATGTGCGCGGGAACCTTGCGGGTGGGGGACACGGTGCCGGGTACGAGAGCCATGCCGCGAGTCTATCCGTCGGCCCCTCGCCGACCCGGCCGTGCGGGCGGGTGCGGGGCGGGGGGTGCGCCGTGTGTACGGGCGCGGCGCCGGGAAAGGATCACCCCGGACGACGAAGCGAACAGGAGCAGCTCACATGCCCATGGGATTCGGCCGCAAGGCCACCGGGAAGCCCGGCGAGTGGTTCTACTGCATCAAGCACGGCAAGGTCGAGGAGGGCCCGGAGTGCCCGGCCAAGGACCGGCTCGGCCCGTACGCCACCCCCGGCGAGGCCGCCGCGGCGCTGGAGATCGCCGCGGAGCGCAACCGGGAGTGGCAGAACGACCCGCGTTGGCACGACGGGCCGCCCGAGGGCGCCGACGAGGACTGAGCGGGCGGGCCCGCCGCGGCCGAT
Organism: Kitasatospora sp. NPDC093679; assembly: GCF_040683455.1. Classification (NCBI taxonomy): domain Bacteria; kingdom Bacillati; phylum Actinomycetota; class Actinomycetes; order Kitasatosporales; family Streptomycetaceae; genus Kitasatospora; species Kitasatospora sp. NPDC093679. The sequence goes on along the minus strand of NZ_JBFBDW010000086.1, from coordinate 14,926 downwards.
CCGCCGTCAGACCGCCGGCACCGGCTCCCGCCCGCCGGCGTCGCGGTCCTCGGCCGCGGCCCGCACGGCCGCCGCGTTGGGGTCCGTCCGGTCGTCGTAGGCGAGCAGGCTCGGCAGGGCCACGGCCAGCAGCGCGACACCCAGTACGCAGACCGCGCCGCCGCTCCAGACCGCCCCGCGCACACCGATCAGCCCGGCCGCGCCGCCGGCCCGGACCTGGCCCAGCTGCGGGCCCACCGAGTAGCTGAGCAACTCCACCCCGGCGAGCCGGCCGCGCAGTTCGTCCGGGATGGACTGGTTCCACAGGGTGGAACGCGCGATGCCGCTGATCTGGTCGGCGCCGCCGGCCGCGGCCAGGCAGAGCAGCACCAGCCAGATGTCGCCGGTCACACCGGCGAGCGTCATCGCGGCACCCCAGCCGAGGGCGGCGAGGACGAGCATCCGCCCGTGCCGGTGGATCCGGGAGGTCCAGCCGCTGGTCGCCGAGACGGCCAGCGCACCGGCCGCGGACGCGCCGTACAGCAGGCCGAGCGCCCAGCCGGCGTCCAACTCGGCGGCCAGGAACGGGAAGATCGCCACCGGGAAGGCGAACAGCATCGCGCAGACGTCGATCGCGTACGTGCCGAGCAGGTCCTTGCGGCTCCACGCGTACCGGACACCGGTCGCGACCGCCCGCAGCGAGGGCCGTTCGGCGCCGGACGGCGGCGGCACCGCCCGGATCCGGGCGAGCAGCAGCAGCGAGACGCCGAAACTGGCGACGTCCAGCGCGAAGGCGGTCTGCACCCCGGCGACCGCCACCACCACACCGGCGAGCGCCGGCCCGGCCACCGAACCGACGTTCCGGTACAGGGAGTTCAGCGCGAACGCGGCCGTCAGCTGCTCGTGCGGCACGATCCGCGGGGTGAGCGAGTCCAGCGCCGGGCGCTGCAGCCCGTCCACCGCCGCGACCAGCGCGGCCACCACGTAGATCGGCCACAGCAGCGGCTGCGGCAGCAGCGCGTTGACCAGCAGCAGCGCGCTCAGCAGGCCGAGCCCGGCCTCCGAGAGCAGCACCAGCCGTCGGCGGTCCATCGCGTCCGCGAGCGCCCCGCCCCACAGGCCGAACACCACCAGCGGCACCAGCTCGACCGCGCCGACCAGGCCCACCTGGAAGGAGGAACCGGTGAGGTCCTTGATCTGCAGCGGCACCGCGACGTAGGTCAGGAAGCTGCCCAGGCTGCTCACGCAGCCGGAGCTCCAGAGCAGCCGGAAGTCCCGCGAGCTGCGCCACGGGGCGGTGTCGGGGAGCAGTCCGCGCAGGGCGGTGCGCAGCCGTTTCGGGAGTGGTGGGGGTGGTACGGACGTCACGGTCGGCCATCCTCGGTCGGCCGGGCGCGCCGGGCAACCGATTTACCGGCCGTACACCACCGATCGCCGCACCGCTCTCCGTGCCACCGGTCGTCGCGCGGCCGGTCCGCGGGACCGGATCACCAGCGCAGCACCGGCGGCGCGACCAGGCGTTCGGCGAGCCCGGCCAGCCGGCTGCGCAGCCCCCGGGCGGGCCGCGCCGAGGCGGCCGCGCCGACCAGGTGCTGCACCAGGTCGAACGGGCCCTCGCCGGCCACCGGCACCGCCAGCCGCTCGTGGGCGAGCGCGCCGAGTTCGGCGTCGCCGGCGTCCAGGGCGAGCACCGTGGCGCCGCCGCGCCGGGCGTCCTCGACCCGCTCCAGCAGCCCCTGGCCCGGTTCGTGCGGCGCCACCACCAGCACCGTGCTGCCTCGCGGTGCCTCGCCGAGCCGCCGCAGCCCGTGCGCCAGGTGCGCCGGGGCCGCCGCCGGGACCTCGTGCCGCACCAGCAGCGGGGCCAGCCCGGCGACGCCGCAGTGCGCCGCCTCCTCGTCCAGGTGCGCGGCCAGGTGCCACGGTTCGTAGCGCTCGGTGCCGACCAGCAGCAGGCCCGCCGCGGTGCGCCGGGTGACCGATCGGTGCAGCGCCCCGCCGAAGGCCCGGGTGACGTCCAGCAGGCCGGTGCCGGCCAAGGTCGCGCTCAGTGCGGAAAGTCTCACCGCGTCCATGCGGCACAGCATGGAGGAGCGGCCGGTGCTTTGGCAGGATCTTGTCCATGACGCAACCCGAATCGGTGAATCCCGCCGCCGCGGCGGCCCCCGCTCCGCCCGACGTGTCCTCGCTCGTCGTGGGTGTCCTCGGCGGCACCGGCGACCAGGGCCGCGGCCTCGCCTACCGGCTGGCCAAGGCCGGCCAGCAGGTGGTCATCGGCTCCCGGACGGCCGAACGGGCCGTGGCCGCCGCCGAGGAGCTCGGACTCGGCGTGCGCGGCGCGGACAACGCGGCCTGCGCCCGGGAGAGCGACATCGTGATCGTCGCCGTGCCGTGGGACGGTCACGCCGGCACCCTCGCGGCCCTGCGCGAGGAGCTCGCCGGCAAGATCGTGGTGGACTGCGTCAACCCGCTCGGCTTCGACAAGCAGGGCGCCTACGCGCTGAAGCCGGAGGAGGGCAGCGCCGCCCAGCAGGCCGCCGCCCTGCTGCCGGACTCCCGGGTGACCGCGGCCTTCCACCACCTGTCGGCGGTGCTGCTGCAGGACGCATCGATCGAGGAGATCGACACCGACGTGATGGTGCTCGGCGAGGACCGCGCCGCCACCGAGATCGTGCAGGCGCTGGCCGGGCGGATCCCCGGCATGCGCGGCATCTTCGCCGGACGGCTGCGCAACGCCCACCAGGTCGAGTCGCTGGTCGCCAACCTGATCTCGGTGAACCGCCGCTACAAGGCGCACGCCGGTCTGCGGATCACCGACGTCTGAGCCGTTCCGGGAGGGGACCAACGGCCGCCACAGGTCCCCTCCCGCAGGTCCGGACGACCCGCGGGAGGGGGTCTCGGCCCCGGCGCGGGCACCGGTCGGTGAGAATGGGGTGTCCGCTGCCGCCGGCGCAGGCCGGCGGTGCCCCCACCCAGGAGAGTCCCGCCATGCCCCGCAACGCCCTGCTCGCCTCGATCGTCCTCGTGCTCGCCGTGACGGCCGCCGTCGTCTCCTTCGTCGAGGGCAACTGGTTCGGCGTGATCTGGGTGCTGATGGCCGGCGTCGCCTCGAACATGGCCTGGTACTACATCCGCAAGGACCGCCAGGACCGCGCCGCGGCCGCCCGGGCCGAGCAGCAGCTCTGAGCCGGCGGGGTCACTCCCAGAAGCGGAACAGGAACTGCCCGACCACCGGGTAGGCCTTGGAGACGCCGAACAGGTCGGTGATCATGAAGACCAGGTCGGAGAACCAGCGGCTGGCCGCGGTCTGCCAGAAGATCACGAACACCGCGAGCATGCCGTACGGCGCGAACGGCTCGATCGCGCGACGGGTCTTCAGCGACAGCCAGGGCTCGACGATGCCGTAGCCGTCCAGCCCGGGCACCGGCAGCAGGTTCAGCAGCGCCGCGCTGACCTGCAGGAACGCCAGGAATCCGAGGGCCGCGGGGAAGGCCGAGACGATCAGCTCCTGGCCGTTCAGCACCGCCGGGTGCGCCGGGTCGTCGAACACCCCGGAGCTCACCAGGACGAGCAGGCCGATGCCGATCACCACGTTCACCAGCGGGCCGGCCGCGGAGATCAGGCTGTGCTTGACCCGGCCGCGGATCCGGTGCCGCTCGATGTACACCGCGCCGCCGGGCAGGCCGATCCCGCCCATGATCACGAAGATCACCGGCAGCACGAAGCTCAGCAGCGCGTGCGCGTACTTGAACGGGTTGAGCGTCAGGTAGCCCTTGGCACCGATGGTGATGTCCCCGCTGTGCAGGGCGGTGCGCGCGTGCGCGTACTCGTGCAGGCAGAGCGAGACCATCCAGCCCGCCACCACGAACAGGAACACCCCGAAGCGGGGATTGCCGAAACCGCTCACCACCGCCCACGCGGAGGTGGCCAGGGTCGCGAGCAGCACCCAGAAGACCGGGCTGATCCGGCTCTCCTCGCTGCGGCGCTGCGTGGTGGCGAAGGTCATGGTGCGAAAGCTCCGTGGATGGCCGGGGGCGGGCAGGGGACGATCATGCCGCGCGGCTCGCGACCGCGACAAGCCGTCACCGAAGAACGCACCGCACCCGCCCACGGTTCCACCGGTGCGAATATCCGTGCGCCCGCCACGCTGCCCGTCGACCAGAATGGGCCCGTGCACTACGGCATCCTCGGCACCACCACCGCCCACCACGACGACGGCACCCCGGTACCGCTCGGCGGCGCCCGGTTGCGCGCCCTGCTGGCCGCGCTCGCCCTGCGCCAGGGCAGGCCCGTCCCGGCCGACCTGCTGGTGGACGAGGTGTGGGGCGACGAACCGCCGCAGGACTCCTCCGCCGCCCTGCAGACCCTGGTCGGCCGGCTGCGCCGCACCATCGGCCGCGAGGAGATCGGCTCCGGGCCGGCCGGCTACTGGCTGACCGGCCGCACCGACGCCGACGACTTCCTGCGGCTCGCCGCCGACGGCCGCCGGGCGCTCGCCGCCGGCGACCACCGGGAGGCCGCCGAGCGGCTGCACAGCGCGCTCGCCCTGTGGCGCGGCCCGGCCCTCGCCGACCTGCCGGACCGGGCCGGGCCCGCCGTCCGGCTGGAGGCCCGGCGCGAGGAGGCCCGCCGGCACCGGATCACCGCCGACCTCGCCCTCGGCAACACCGCCGACCTCACCGCCGAGCTCGCCGAACTCTGCGAACTGCACCCCCTCGACGAGCAGCTGCACGCGCTGGCGATCCGCGCCCTGCGCGCCGAGGGCCGCACCGCCGAGGCCCTGCAGCGCTACGAGGACACCCGCCGCATCCTGGCCGACCGGCTCGGCACCGACCCCGGCCCGGAGCTGCGCGCCCTGCACGCCGAACTGCTGGCACCCGCACCGGCCGCGCCCGTCCCGGTGCCCGCCGCCGTGCCCGCCCCGGCCGCCGGCACCCGGGCCGTCCCGGCCGCTCCGGCCGTGCCTGCCGCTGCTGCCGTCCCGGCCGGCAACCTCCGCCCCCGGCTCACCAGCTTCGTCGGCCGGGACGGCGACCTCACCGCCCTCGGCCGCGCCCTGACGGTGGGTCGGCTCACCACGCTCACCGGCCCCGGCGGCTCCGGCAAGACCCGGCTCTCGGTGGAGGCCGGCCGCGCCGCCCAGCACGGCGGCTCCTGGCCGGACGGCGTCTGGATGGTCGAGCTCGCCCCGCTGGAGGACTCCCTCGCCGTCCCCGGCGCGGTGGCCGCCGCGCTCGGCCTGCGCGAGACGGTGCTGCACACCGGCGGCGCCGTCGCCGAGGTGATGGACGCCCGCCGCAGCGACCCCGTCCGCCGACTGGTCGAGCACTGCGCCGCGCGCCGGATGCTGCTCGTCCTCGACAACTGCGAGCACCTGGTGCAGGCCGCCGCCGAGCTCGCCGACCGGCTGCTCGCCGAGTGCCCCGGGCTCACCGTCCTCGCCACCAGCCGGGAGCCGCTCGGCGTCCCCGGCGAAGCGGTGCTGCCGGTCGAGCCGCTGCCCGACCCGGCCGCGCTGCGCCTGCTCGCCGAACGCGGCGCCGCCGCCCGGCCCGGCTTCGACCCCGCCGAGGACCCGGAGGCCTGCGCCGAGATCTGCCGCCGCCTGGACGGCCTGCCGCTCGCCATCGAGCTCGCCGCCGCCCGGCTGCGCGGCCTGACCCCGCGCCAGCTCGCCGACCGCCTCGACGGCCGGTTCGCCCTGCTCACCGCCGGCTCCCGCACCCTGCTGCCCCGTCAGCAGACGCTGCGCGCCGTCGTCGACTGGAGCTGGGACCTGCTCGGCGAACGCGAACGCGCCGTGCTGCGCCGGCTCTCCGTCTTCGCCGGCGGCTGCACCCTGGAGGCCGCCGAACAGGTCGTCGCCGACGGCACCCAGGTGCGCCGCGAGGACGTCGCCGACCTGCTGCTCTCCCTGGTCGACAAGTCCCTGGTGGTTGCCGACCTGGAGAACGGGCCGCGCTACTGGATGCTGGAGACCATCCACGAGTACGCCGCCGAGAAGCTCGCCGAGTCCGGCGGCGACGGCGCCGCGCTGCGCCACGTCCGCCACTACCGCGAGCTCGTCCGGATCGCCGACTTCCACATGCACGGGCACGAGCAGGTCGTGCGCCTCGCCGAGCTCGACGGCGAGCAGGAGAACGTCCGGGCCGCGCTGCGCACCGCCGCCGAGCTCCGGGACGAGGAGGAGCTGCTCGTCCTGGTGCTCGGGATGAGCTGGTTCTGGTCGTTGCGGGACAACCGCCGGGAGGCCCGCGAGTGGTACGACGCGGTCTGCGCGCTCGGCCCCGACGCCTTCGCCGACGACGCGCCGCGGCCGGTGCCGCTGGAGGACGGCCCGCTGGACGCACCGCCGCCGCTGTCGCAGGAGATGCTGGACGAGGCCCGTCGGCAGGCCCACCTGCACCGCCTGATCGACCAGTTCACCGGGAACATGGCGGCGATCGGCGACCCGGCGGTGATCGAGCTCGCCACCCGGGTGCTGGCCACCTACACCCCGGACCTGCCGCAGTCCTACCGGTTCCCCGCGCTGCTGCGGGTGTTCGCGGTCTTCCTCTCCGGCGAGCTGGACCGGATGCGCGACACGATGGACGCCGCCGTCGACGGCTGCCGCCGGTACGGCCGCCCGCTGGACCTCGCCTTCGCCCTGCAGCTGCGTGCCCGGCTGCTCAACGACTGGGTCGGCGGCCTCGATCAGGCCGTCGCCGACAGCGCCGAGGCACTGGAGATCTTCACCCGGCTCGGCAACCGCTGGGGCATGTCCGAGGCCCTCTCCGCGCAGGCGGAGAACGCCGCCAAGCAGGGCGACGGCCGACGGGCGGCCGAGGCCTACCGGCAGGCCATCGAGATCGCCGCCGAGCTCGGCGCCTGGCAGGAGGTGCCGCTGCTGGAGGTCCGGCTCGGCGAGGCGCTGTTCGAGTTCGACGAGGCGGACGGCGAGCGGCGGATCCGGGAGGCGCTGGAGTCCGTCCGGGCCGCCAACCACGCGGCCGACGGCACGATGCTCTACGGCCGGCTGGTGCTCTGCAACATCCACACCCAGCGCGGGGACTACCCCGGGGCACTGGAGGAGCTCGACCGGCTGGTGATGAACAACCAGGCGTTCGGGCCGATCGTGCCGGGGGTGTTCGAGGGCATCGTCGGCTGCATCCGCGGCTGGGTCACCGCCCGGGCCGGTGACGCCCCGCGCGGCCTGGAGCTGCTCGCCGAGGGCCGCCGGGAGATGAAGGGGGTGCCCGGCGGGGCGACCGCCTTCGCCGAGCACATGGCGGTGATGCTGATGCTGCCGGCCACCGGCATCGTGCTGGCCCTCGCCGAGCAGCAGGAGGACCCGCGGCCGGCGGCCCGCCGGGCGGCCGTGCTGCTCGGCGCCCACGACGCCCTGCACGGCAGCCGCGGCTCGTACATGGAGCGCCGGGAGCGCGACCGGATGGCGCAGGTGCTGACCGGCATGCTCGGCGAGGAGGGGTACGCGGCCGGGTACGCCGAGGGCGGCCGCCTCACCCTCTCGGAGGCGGCCGCCCTGATGGACGACCCCGGCGCCCCCTGACGCCGGGTCGAGGTCCTTGCCGTCAGGTCCGCTTGCGGAAGCGGGCCACGGCCAGCGGCGCGGTGACGGCGGTGATCGCCACCGACCAGACGACCACGATCGTCACCGAGTGGGTGAGCGGGCCGCCGTTGATCAGGTTGCGGCAGGCGTCGGCGAGTGCGGACAGCGGGTTGTACTCGGTGAAGGCCTGCAGCCAGCCCGGCATGGTGCTGGTCGGGGCGAAGATCGAGCTGCCGAACTGCAGCGGCATCATGACCAGCATGCTGACGCCCTGCACGGCCTGGGCGCTGCGCAGCGACATGCCGAGCAGCATGGAGATCCAGATGATCGACATGCCGAACAGCAGGGACAGGCCGACCGCGGCGAGCAGGTGCAGGAAGCCGGTCTTGATCTCCAGCCCGAGGACCATCGAGAAGGCGATGAGGATGGTGAAGGAGACCAGGCCGCGGCAGGTCTCCGCGACGATCTTGGAGAGCAGCACCGAGGCCCGGCCGATCGGCAGGGTCCGGAAGCGGTCCATCACGCCGGTCTGGAAGTCGCTGTTGAGTCCGGTGCCGACGGCCATCGCCAGGTTGAGGCCGGTGGTGCCGAGCAGGCCCGGGATCATGTACTGGATGTAGTCGTGCTGGCTGCCGGAGACCGCGCCGCCGAAGACGTAGACGAACAGCACGGTGAAGATGATCGGGATCAGCAGCGCGTCGAGCATCGACTCGGGGTCGGCCTTGATCCGCATCAGGTTGCGGCGGGTCAGCGCGCCGACGTGGCGCAGGTGTCCGGCCGCCCCGATCCGCGGGTCGTCCGCGTGGGCGGTGGCGGGGGCGAGGGTGGCGGCGGTCATGCCACGGGCTCCTTGTCGAGGATCGAGGCGGCGGAGGCGGACGGCTTGCCGGTGATGGCGAGGAAGACCTCGTCGAGGCTGGGGAGCTTGGTGTCGATGCCCGCGATGCCGAAGCCGCGGGTGCCGAGGACGCCGACGACGGCGGTGAGCTGGTCCTCGCCGGTGAGCTGCACGGAGAGCAGCCCGGTGTCGGCGGAGAAGGTGGCGGCGACGCCGGCCTCGTGCAGGCAGCGGGCCATCTCGGGCAGCTCGGCCGGGTGCAGCGGGCGGACCTGCAGGGTCTGGCCGCCGACCTGGGTCTTGAGCTCCTCGATGCCGCCGGCGGCGATCACCCGGCCGCGGTCGATCACGGTGAGCTCGTGGGCGAGCTGCTCGGCCTCCTCCATGTACTGGGTGGTCAGCAGCACGGTGGAGCCCTCGGCGACCATCCGCTGGACCTCGTCCCAGACCTCGTTGCGGGTGCGCGGGTCGAGGCCGGTGGTGGGCTCGTCCAGGTAGAGCACCTTCGGCCGGCCGATCATCGAGGCGGCGAGGTCGAGGCGGCGGCGCATGCCGCCGGAGTAGGTCTTGGCGGGCCGCTTGGCCGCCTCGGTGAGCGAGAAGCGCTCCAGCAGCTCGGCGGCGCGGGTCCTGGACTCCTTGGCCGAGAGGTCGAGCAGCCGGCCGATCAGGTAGAGGTTCTCGTAGCCGGAGAGCAGCTCGTCCACCGAGGCGTACTGGCCGGTGAGGCCGATGGTGCGGCGCAGCTGCTTGGGCTGGCGCAGCACGTCGTACCCGCCGACGAAGGCGGTGCCCGCGTCGGGCTTGACCAGGGTGGAGAGGATCCGGACGAGGGTGGTCTTGCCGGCGCCGTTCGGGCCGAGCAGGCCGAGCACGGTGCCCTCGCGGACGGTCAGGTCGACGCCGTCGAGCGCGCGGGTGGCGCCGAAGGTCTTGACGATGCCGCGGACCTCCACGGCGTGGTTGCGGGGCCCCCGGTCGTTCGGGGCGGTGGCGATCGGTGTCATGTCCCACAGACTGCCCGGGCCCGCTGTCGCCGCTCTGTCGTCCGGCTGTCAGCGCGGGGCGGCCCGCCGTCGTCCGCCCGTCGTCCGCTGTCATGCCGCCGGCACGCCGCCGTCGGCGCCCGGAACGCCGACGGCGCACCCGCCGCGGGGCGGGTGCGCCGTGCTGCCGGGCCGGCCGGTGGCCGTCCGGGGTCAGCTGAAGCTGTGCTCGGGAGCCGGGAAGGTGCCCGCGGTGACCTCGGCCGCGAACTCCCGGGCGGCGTCGCCGAGGACGGCCCGCAGGTCGGCGTACTGCTTGACGAACTTCGGCACCCGGCCGGCCGTCATGCCGGCCATGTCCGTCCAGACCAGCACCTGGGCGTCGGTGCCGACACCGGCGCCGATGCCGACGGTCGGGATCGCCAGCTGCTCGGTGACCTGGGCGGCGAGCTCGGCGGGCACCGCCTCCAGCACCACGGAGAAGGCGCCGGCCTGCTGCACGGCCTTGGCGTCGCGCAGCAGCTGGTGGGCCGCCTCGTCGCCGCGGCCCTGGACGGGGTAGCCGCCGAAGGCGTGCACGGACTGCGGGGTGAGGCCGATGTGGGCCATCACCGGGATGCCGGCCTCGACCAGCAGCTCGATCGAACGGGCGCTGCGCTCGCCGCCCTCCAGCTTCACCGCGCCGACGCCGGCCTCCTTCATCAGGCGGGCGGCGTTGTGCATCGCCTGGGCCGGCGACTCCTGGTAGGAGCCGAAGGGCATGTCGCCGACGACGAGGGCCCGCTTGGTGCCGCGGACGACGGCCGCGGAGAGCATCACCATCTGGTCCATCGTCACTGGGACGGTGTTCTCGTAGCCGAGGTGGCAGTTGCCGGCCGAGTCGCCGACGAGCAGCACCGGGATGCCCGCCTCGTCGAAGACACCGGCGGTCAGCGCGTCGTAGGCGGTCAGCATCGCCCAGCGCTCGCCGTGCTGCTTGGCCCTGGCCAGGTCGCGCACGGTCACGCGCCGGTTGGTGATGCCGCCGTAGAGCACGGTGCCTTCCTGCGACTGGGCAGGCTGAAGCGGAGAAGCGTTCATCGAACAGGCTCCTGAAGGGTTGTCGTCTCGTGGCGCCGTACAGCGTCCCCGGATCTGCTCCCATGCTTGCACGCCGCCCGCCCGCCGCAAAGACCCGGGGCACGGGCCGTCCGTCACGCTCCGCCCGCCGTCCGGCCCGGAACCCTTTACCCAGAGTTTGCGATACGGGTCCGTCTCGTATCGAAAAAGGGGCTACGCTTGAGCCGAACGGGTTACGAGACGCCATCGGCTCGTAAGTCCGCACAGGTCTTTTTCGTACGGACGGGGAATCCACACCATGACCACCGCTGCGCCGCCGCACACGTCCGAAGCAGTCCACCGCCGACGCTGGGCGATCCTGGGCACCCTGATCCTCGCCCTGCTCGTCGTCGTGCTCGACAACTCGATCCTCAACGTGGCGATGAAGACGATCGCCCAGCCCGCCCCCACCGGCCTCGGCGCCAGCCAGAGCGACCTCGAGTGGGCGATCAACTCCTACACCCTGGTCTTCGCCGGCCTGCTCTTCACCGCCGGCCTGCTCGGCGACCGGCTCGGCCGCAAGTGGTCCCTGCTCGGCGGCATGGCCGTCTTCGGCCTCGGCTCGCTGCTCTCCGCGATCGCCGACAGCCCCGGCCAGCTCATCGCCTTCCGCGCGGTCATGGGCCTCGGCGGCGCCTTCGTGATGCCCGCCACCCTCGCGATCATCATGAACGTCTTCGACCGCAAGGAGCAGCCGAAGGCGATCGGCATCTGGGCCGGCGCGGTCGGCCTCGCCATCGCCATCGGCCCGATCACCGGCGGCCTGCTGATCGAGCACTTCTGGTGGGGCTCGGTCTTCCTGGTCAACGTCCCGATCGTGGTCGTCGCCCTGGTCGCCATGTCGGTCCTGGTGCCGAACTCGAAGGACCCCAAGCCCGGCAAGCTCGACCCGATCGGCGTGGTGCTCTCCGTCATCGGCCTGGTCGCGCTGATCTACGGCATCATCAAGGGCGGCGAACTCGCCGACTTCACCGCCCCCGGCGCCTGGGTGCCGATCCTGGTCGGCGTGGTCGCGCTCGCCGCCTTCGTCCTCTTCGAGCGGCGCACCGCCCACCCCGCGCTGGACGTCACCTGGTTCCGCAACCGGGTGTTCTCCGCCTCGGTCGTCGTCATCGGCGTGGTGTTCTTCGCGCTGATGGGCGTCTCCTTCTTCGGCGTCTTCTACACCCAGAGCGTCCGCGGCTACAGCGCCCTGCAGTCCGGCATGCTGATGCTGCCGCTGGCCGCCGCCCAGATGGCCTTCGCCCCGCGCGCCCGGCTCGTCGTCGACCGGTTCGGCGTCCGCGCCACCTGCGCCGGCGGCATGGCCCTGATCGTGGTCGGCTTCCTCGGCTACCTGCTGCTCGGCACCACCACGCCGATCTGGGTCCTGGTCGTCATCGGCTTCGTGATGGGCGCCGGCATGGCCCACGTCATGCCGCCGGTCACCGTCGCCATCATGGGCTCGCTGCCCCGCGAGAAGGCCGGCGCCGGTTCCGCCATCAACAACACCTTCCGCCAGGTCGGCGGCTCGCTCGGCGTCGCCGTGCTCGGCGCGGTGCTCTCCACCGTGTACCGCGACGGCATGAGCGACCACCTCGACAAGCTGCCCGCCGGCATCCGCGAGAAGGCCGGCGAGTCGCTGGAGGCCACCCTCGCGGTCGCCGACCGCACCCGGACGCCGGGCCTGGTCGCCCCCGCCGAGGACGCCTTCGTGCACGCCATGCACGTGGTCGCCGGCCTCTCCGCCGGCATCACCGCCCTCGGCGTGGTGCTCGCCCTGGTGCTGCTGCCCGGCAGGGCACCGGCCGCCCCGGCCGCCGGCCCCGCCGCGGACGCCTCCCCGGCCGACAGCGAGCCGCGCCCGACCAGGGTCTGAGCACGTCAGGAGAGAATGGCGCCATGCACACCGAACCGACCGTCTCGGCATGCGGCGCCGACGAGGACGGCCCCGCCGCGGAGCTCTGCGCCCCGCGCCGGGGCCGCCCGCGCAGCGAGGCCGCCGAACAGGCCATCTTCGCCGCCGTCGAGGACCTGATGGAGTCCGGCAAGAGCCTCTCCGAGCTGTCCGTCGAGCGGATCGCGGCCGCCGCGGGCGTCGGCAAGGCCACCATCTACCGGCGCTGGCCCAACAAGGAGGCCCTGCTGGTCGAGGTCGTCGCCCGGCTGGAGTCGCCGCTGCCCGAGCCCAGCGGCGGCACCGTCCGCGAGGAACTCGTCCGCATGGTCGACTACATGCGCAAGCGCGGCCTCGCCAAGCGCTCCCGCTGGATGCTCAAGTCCGCGCTCAGCCAGATGAATGCCTGGCCCGAGCTGCGCGAGGCCTACCAGGAGCAGGTGGTCAAACCCCGCCGCGAACTCGCCCGGGCCATCGTCCGCCGCGGCGTCGACGAGGGCGTGCTCCGTTCGGACCTCGACGTCGAGCTGGTCTGCGAGATCATCATCGGCCCGATCCTGCTGCGCTCGGTGCTCTGGGACGAGGCCCCGCTGGACGACCCGGACCTCGCGGAGCAGATGGTCGACGCCGTCCTCAACGGGGTCGGTGCACAGCCGTCCGGAGGGCGTTCCCGCTGATCGAGGGCGTGCCGCAACCTTCCGGTGGCTCCCGCGCGTCCATGCCGTCATAGGCTGAGCCGAGAATACGACCGGGCGTGTGCCGGGCGGGTCCCGTGACCCGCCGCACACGCCCGACCGGCGCGGCCGGAAGAGGCACGGACCATCCCGGCGGTACGAGACGCCGGGTGCGGAGGAGCGGGGCGCATGGTGCAGGCGGACGAGGCAGTGGCAGCAGCCGACGGCGCACCGGCCCCACCGGCCGGCGGCCGCCGCTGGCTGGACCCGCGCCGCGGCTGGGTCACCGCCGGCCTCGCCGTCCTCACCGCGCTGCTGCTGGCCTGCCACGCCCTCGTCCCCAACCGCTGGGGCAACCTCGGCAGCCTGCTGGAGACCTTCCTGCCCTGGCTGGGGCTGGCCGTGCCGGTGCTGCTCGCGGTCGGCCTGTGGCGCCGCTCGGCGACCGCGCTGACCGCGGTGCTGCTGCCGGCGATCGTCTGGCTGAACCTGTTCGGCGGCCTGCTGACCGACAAGGGCGGCGGCCGCGGCGACTTCACCGTGCTCACCCACAACGTGGCCGCCGCCAACAGCGACACCGCCGGCACCCTGAAGCTGCTGAACGGCTCCGGCGCCGAGATCGTCGCCCTGGAGGAGATCACGCCGGGCGCGGTCGCCACCTACACCGCGGGGCTAGCCGCCCGGTACCCGTACCACGCCGTGCGCGGCACCGTCGGCCTGTGGTCGACCTACCCGATCGGCGACGTCCACGAGGTCGACATCAAGATCGGCTGGACCCGTGCCTTCCGGGCCGAGGTCACCACGCCGCAGGGCCCGCTCGCCGTCTACGTCGCCCACCTGCCCTCGGTGCGGGTCAAGTCGGAGAGCGGCTTCACGGCCGGCCGGCGCGACCACAGCGCACAGGCCCTGGGCGACGCCATCGAGGCCGAGCGGCTGAAGAAGGTCATCCTGCTCGGCGACCTCAACGGCACCATGAACGACCGCAGCCTGGCCCCGATCACCTCGCAGATGCGCTCCGCGCAGGGCGCCGCCGGCGACGGCTTCGGCTTCTCCTGGCCGGCCGGCTTCCCGATGGCGCGGATCGACCAGATCCTCAGCAAGGGCAAGCTGACCCCGACCGACTCGCAGGTGCTGCCCTCCGACGGCAGCGACCACCGCGCCGTCACCGCCACCTACCGCTACTGACCGGCCCGCCGCCCCCGCCGCCGACGGCGGGGGCGGTGTTCGGGGCCCGCGTCCCGCCGCGCCGTGCGACGATGGCAGGCATGGACGGACGCGACGTGGACCGGGCCCTCGGCGCGGCGCTGGACGTGCTGGTCCTCCACGAGGAGGACGACTGGTCCGTCCAGGCCGGCCCGCTGACCTGGACGTGCCGCGAGACGGCCGTGCACGTCGCGCACGACCTGCTGGCCTACGCCGGCCAGCTCGCCGCCCGGCCCCGCGAGAGCTACCTCCCCTTCGACCTGGTGGTCCGCCGGGAGGCGCCGGTGGACGAGGTGCTGCAGGTCGTCCGGGCCGCCGGCGGACTGCTGGTCGGCGCGCTCGCCGTCAGCGGACCGGAGGCCAGGGCCTGGCACTGGGGCCCGTGCGACCCGTCCGGCTTCGCGGCCATGGGCGTCGCCGAGACCCTGCTGCACACCTGGGACATCACCCGCGGCCTGCGGGCCGAGTGGCACCCGCCGGCCTCGCTCTGCGCCGCGGTGCTGGCCCGGCTCTTCCCGGACGCGCCGGCCGGCGAGCCGGCCGCCGTCCTGCTCTGGTGCACCGGGCGGGCCGTCCTCGGCGGCCGACCCCGGCGCACCTCCTGGACCTGGCAGGCCTCGCTCGGCTGAGAAAGTGTTGGGTAATCGAGTGGTTACTGGTTCTTGAGGTCGTCGGCGAGGCGGCGGGCTGCTTCGGTCTCGATGGGGCCGTGTGGTTCGATCT
>NZ_JBFBDW010000085.1:0-19964 GCF_040683455.1 Kitasatospora sp. NPDC093679 | reverse complement strand
TGCTGGTCGTCGTCGCGGCCGGCGTGCTCGCCTACGGCGTGCACGACCTGCAGGAGGCCGGCTGGATCCCGGGCCTGACCAGCCAGGCCTTCGACGTCTCCAGCACCGTCCCGAAGGACAGCTGGTACGGCACCCTGCTGAAGGGCGTCTTCAACTTCCAGCCCGACCCGACCACCTTCCAGGTCATCGTCTGGGCTGCCTACCTCGTGCCGGTCCTCGCCCTGTTCCTGCGCAAGCCCGCCGCGCCCGCACCCAAGCCGGCCGCCGCTGCCGCCGAGAAGCCCGCCGTCTGACGCCCCACGTCGGCCGGTGCAACGTCCGAGGTCCCGCACTTCCCCCGGGGTGCGGGGCCTCGGCGCGTCCGGCTCCGACCGCGAAGCCCGGCGCGGTTCGAGGCGGCGGCGAACCCCCTCGCCCTGAGGTAGGGTCGCTGCTCGCCCAGGGCGGGTCGGGACGGTGGACGGGTTCTGACTGCCGGTCGGCCTCGCGGTGTTACTGGGGCGGGTCGTCAAACGGGCGAGGCGACGTGGTCGGCGGGAGGGACTCCAACCGGTAGCCGTGGCCGCGCAGGGTGGTGATCTGCGGCAGGGCCAGCGAGTGCGGTGAGGCATCGGCGGCCTCGCCCAGCCTGCGGCGCAGCGAGGCCAACGTGACGTCCAGCGTCTTGGTGGGGCCGAACCAGTTCTCGTCCCAGACCTGCGCCATCAAGGTCTCGCGGGAGACGGCGGTCCCCGCATTGCGAGCCAGGACGGCGAGTAGTTCGAATTCCTTGGGTCTCAGCGCGACCTCGAGGCCGGCGAGAAGGCAGCGCCGCGCGGAGGTGTCGACGGTCAGGTCGCCGACACGCACGGGCCCTTCCGGGCGGGTGGCGTCAGGCGGGTGACGGCGCAGGTGGGCGCGGAGCCGGGCCAGGAGCACGGTCAGGGTGAACGGTTTGACGAGGTAGTCGTCGGCGCCGGCGTCGAGGCCGGCGATGACGTCGATCTCGTCGCTGCGGGCGGTGAGGATGACGATGAGCAGGCCGGGGAGTTCCGCGCGCAGGGTGCGGGCGACGTCGATCCCGTCGACATCGGGCAGGCCGAGGTCGAGCAGCACCACGTCCTGGGGAGTGGCACGGGCTTCCGCCAAAGCGTTCACACCGGTGCGGCACCAGGTCGTGCGGTAGCCGTGGCCGCGCAGCGCAGCCTCCAGGTGCCGTCCGATGGTGTCGTCGTCCTCGACGATCAGGACACGGGTCCCCTCTGGGGGCACGGGCGTGCGCATGCCCCGCATCGTAGGGGTCGGCGGAGGCGAGGGCGGCGGCGCCACTGCTCGTGAACGGGTGAGACCGGGGCGGGAGCCGTTGGGGGGATCGTGCTGTCCACCCCGGCCGTCTGGGTGTCCATCACAGGTCACGAAGCTCCTCGACGGCCGGGCGTGAGGAGCCGCGGGCGGCATTCATCGCTGCCACGGCGATCGCCGCGACGGCGGTGCCGACCGTGAGGGCGAGGTAGGTCCAGGGAACCGCGATTGCGGACGGCGGCGGGTCGAAGACTCCGGTGAGGACCGTGACGAGCATCCGGGACAAGGCCCAGCCGATGAGCGCACCGCCGACCAGGCCGCCCACTGTCACGACGACCGCCTCGCTGAGGACGAGCCCGCGAAGCTGGCGCCGGGTGGCCCCCAGGACCGTGGCGATGGCGAACGTCCGCCGCCGTTCGGCTAGACCCAGGGCCAGGACGATGCCGCTGGCGGCCGCAGCCAAAAGGACTGCGAAGGACAGTTCGATCCGGGTGAGGCCGGTCAGATCCACCGAGGTGAGGCTGGAGCCGACCGCGGAGCGGGCCTGGGTGATGTCGGTGACGGTCGCGGAGGTGCCGACCTGCTGGCGAAGCCGGGCCGCGACGCCCTGTTGGCCGGTGCCGCCGGTGTCGATGAGGAACGCGCCAATCGCGTCGCTGCCGGTGGTCCTGGTGATGTAGTCGGCGTTGGCGACGAAGAAGCTGTCCTTGGGCGCGGTCGGGAACTCCTTGACGACGCCCACGTAGTGGAACGGCACCGTGCGCAGGGCATGGGTGCGGTTGTCCGGTAGACGCAGGTTCACCGTGTCGCCCGGGGTGAGCCGGAAATCCTTGACGGTCTCCTGGCTGACCAGAAGGGAATCCGGTCGGGCTGCGAGCTTTGCCATGAGGGCCTTGGCACTCCCGCCGGTGAAGTAGGCGTCTTGCAGGGACGTGGCGGAGGCGATGGTGGACGGCTGAACCCCGTACAGGTCCTGCAGGTCCGTGCCGACATAGGCGAAGCGGTGCTGGAGGGGTTCGACGTGCCGCACGCCGGCCACCGCCAGGGCGGAGCCTGCGCCGGGGCCGACACCGGACCCGGGTGACTGCGTGACGGTGACGTCGGCGCCGTTGGTGAGCTGCGCGTCGACCTCGGCCTGCTGCTTGTAGGTCGAGTTGAAGGTAGCGGTGGAGACGGCGAAGGAGACGGCGAGCGCGAGGAGCACGACGGCCCGGGCGAGCGGGCGGCGCCGGCGGGACATGCTCGCTGCCGCGGTGCCGGACAACGCCCCGGTAAGCGGGCTGGCAAGGCGCGCCAGCGGCCTGCGCCCACGGGCCAAGACCACCGTGGCCACCCGCCACAGCAGCAGGGCAGCACCGAGCCACAGCAGCGCGGGCCCGAGGAAGGCCCAGTACGACACCGAAATACTCGCCACGCCCTCCGGGGCGAGAACAAGCGCGTACTGGTTTCCGCTGGAGGCGCGGAAGATCAGGAGCGACACCGCCAGCAGAATGAAATCCACACCGAAGCGCATCCACCACGGGGAGCGGGCCCGCCCGACCACCCTGCGGGCAGCGGCGACGGTGCCGGTGCGCAGGTCGCGCACCGTGGGTATCAGGACCGCTGCGGCAGCCACAGCCAGGCCCAGGACGAGAGCCGCGACGAACCAGAGCACTGCCGAGGCGGTACTCGCACCGAACGAGGCGGTACCGAATGCTGCCCGCCCGGCGACGGCCGCGATGCCCAGCCCGAGCAGGCCGCCGATGATGCCCACCACACCTGCCTCCGCCCCGGCCGCGGTGGCGACCTGACGGGACCGCAGCCCGCGGGTGCGCAGCAGGGCCTGCTCTCGGCGGCGCCGGTCGGCGCCCGAGCCGGCCACCGCGGCGGTCAGCAGCGCGGCAAGGACCGCGCCGGGCACACCCAGGAACAGGAACAGGATCTGCGCGTACAGGGCGTCCTGGCGGGCCGAGTCGAGGGCGGCGCCGAGGTTGTCGCCGACGACTGCGCCGCCGGAGGTGCGGGCCTCCAGGTTGTGCGCGGCGGCGGTGACGGAAGTGTAGGCGGCGGCCGGGTCGGCGGGCAGCGGGGCGTCGCGGGCGATGTGGATCTGGGTGGTGACGGTGGCCGGGTCGACAGCCCTGACTGGCGCGGTCAGGGTGTCGAACACGGCGGCCGGCAGCAGGATGACGTTGTCGGGCGGCGCCGCGGGCTGGGACTGGGGCGGCGCCCCGACCTTTTGGAACAGCGAGTCGGCCTGCGGCAGGTCGACCACTCCGTCCACCTTCACCTGCGCCGGTCCGGTGCCGGGCAGGTCGACGGTGACCGTGTCCCCGGCGGCGACGTGCAGGTTGGCGGCGGTCTGTTGGGCGATCAGAGCTCCGGAGGCCGCGCCGGTCAGCTGCCGGATCTCCTGGGGGAATGCGGCCCGATAGGTGTCGGGCAGGCCCAGGACGACGCCGGGGCCGGTGGTCTGGGTGCTGCCGGCGGAGGAGGCCTGGAAGGCGGTGCTGTGGGCGAACCCGACGCTTTGGGCACTGCGGACGCCGGGCGCGGCCCTGACGGTGTCCAGGACCGTACCGGCGTCTGCGCCGGGCTGGATCTCGACCTGCCAGTCCACTGCGACCGAGTGCACTGCGCGGCCGGTCATGGTGGACTTTGACGCCGTCAGGAACGAGCCCAGGGACGCCACGAGGGCGACGGCAAGGGCGATCCCGGCCGCAGTCGCGGCCAGCCGCCCGGTGCGTCGGCGCAGCAGCCCGCCGATCCAGGTGATGATCACGACGGCTCTCCCGGGAGCGCTGTTGCTGCGGATTGGCGGTCCGGTTCGGGACCGGGGTACAGGCGTCCGTCATGCATGGCCCACCGTTCGCCGAAGCGTCCGGCGACGGTGGGGTCGTGGGTGGTGACCACCAGCGCGGCACCGATCTCGTCGGTGGTCGCCAGCAGCACATCGATGATGTGGCGGCCGGTGGCGCGATCCAGCTGCCCGGTGGGTTCGTCCGCCAGCAGCAGGCGCGGCCGCAGCGCCAGCGCGCGGGCGATGGCCACGCGCTGGGACTGACCCCCGGACAGCTCCTCGGGAAGCCGGCCGGCCAGGCCGTCGGCTGCGACGAGGGCGAGCGCGTCCAGGGCCCGGCGGCGGGCCCTCTCCTCCGTGACACCGGCAAGGATCAGCGGAAGTGCGGCGTTCTCCGTCACATCCAGCGCCGGAATCAGACTGGGCCCCTGGAACACGACGCCCAACTGCGCCGGCAGCGGCTCCCCGGCCAGGGCAGGCCAGGCCACGTCGCCGGTGGTGGGCCGTTCGAGGTCGGCCATCAGATGCAGCAGGGTGGACTTGCCGGAGCCGGAGGGCCCGGTGATGGCGATCCGGTCGCCGACGCAGACCCGGCATGTCGCGCCGTGCACCGCGACGACGGCGGCAGGCCCCTCCCCGTACGTGCGCGCCGCGTCCTGGCAGCGAACGAGGACCTCTGGCCGGGCGGTCATGGCCCGACCCTTCCGTCGCGCAAGGTCAGCACCCGGTCTGCGATCTTGACAGCCTCGGGGCTGTGGGTGACGACCAGCACCCCACCGCCTGCCCGGGCCCGGGAACGGAGCAGGGCCAGGATGCGCTGTTCGGTGACACCGTCCAGCTCCCCGGTCGGCTCATCCGCAAGGAGGATGTCCGGGTCGTTGGCCAGCGCGACGGCCAGTCCGGCGCGGGCGAGCTCCCCGCCGGCCAGTTCCCGGGGCAGGGCGCGGGCCCGGTGCTCGAGCCCGACCTGCTCCAGCAACTCGTTGACGGACTGCCTGCCTGCGCCGGGGGCGGCGGTCCGCGCGAGGCGGACGTTGGCGCCGACGTCGAGGTGGGCGATGAGGTTCCCGGTCTGCAGCAGGACACCGACCCGGCGGGCCCGGACGCGGGCCCGGTCGGCCTCCGGCCGGTGACTGATGCGCTCGCCGCCGACGTGCACGGTGCCGCCGTCGGGCTCGTCCAGCCCGGCCAAGCAGGCCAGCAGGGTGGACTTGCCCGACCCGGACGGCCCGATCACCGCGACGCACTCCCCCCGCCGCACCGAAAGGGCCACACCGCGCAGCGCCAGGGTCTCCTCCTCACCAGCCCGGTAGAACCGGTAGAGGTCTTGCGCCGTCAGCGCGTCGGTGCCCGCGAACTGCCGGGCGGGCGTCATGGAGTCGTTCATCACTGCCACCGGAAGGAGTCGGTGACGATGCGCCACGGATCGACGTTGTCCGCGCCGACCGGCCCGGACAGCGTGAGGTCGACCTGCTGGCCGCCCTGGAAGAACGAGTACCGCTCGAAGGCGTCGTGCACGACCTTGCCGGTCACCGCATCGGGGGCGCTGTCGCCCCGGTAGGTGACCAGGACGGCCTGCCCGGCCGGGCGGGAGACAACGGTGGCTTTCCCCAGCTGGAACGCCGGCACCTGCTGCTGCAGAACCGGCACCACGGCCGACTGCACCGACTGCGGCGTGGGAGCCGTCGCGGCGCTGCCGGAGACGATCTCGATCCGGTTCAGCTTGTCCGTGAAGGCCGCCGTGCCGCCGTTGGCAGTGCGGGCCCATCCCTCGGGCACCTTGACGGTGAACCCGCCCCCCGGCGGCTGGTAGGCCACATACGCCTGGTTGTCGGGGATGTCCCCGGCGGGATTGGATTCCACCTGTGTCGAAGCTGCGCTGGCGCTGGACGGGGCGGAACTGCCGCCTCCTCCGCATCCCGCCGCCATCCCGCCGGCCAGGGCCAGGGCGGCAAGGGGCAGGACGAGTGTGCGTCGCATGATCCTGATGCCCTTCACGAGTGAGGCGGAACTGCCATACCCGCGACGCTAGGCAGCAGCCGGTTAACGCCCGGACCGAAGACGGTTAGACGACGGCAAAACCGCGTGCGCACGGGCAGCCGGACCCTTCGCACAGGGGCGCGCCCTCACGATGGGCCCATGAGACAGCATGTGGTCCGCGTGGCGTTGCTGGCCGTGCCGCTCGTGGCGGTGATTCGAGCATCGTTCTTCGCCGACGAGCGGAGCGAACTGGAATGCGACGCCATGGCCGCCGCCACCTGGATGAGCCCCGACTTCGCCACCGGCGACCCCGTCGAGGTCCACATCAGCTCCCTGCGTCGCAAGATCGACACCCCGTTCGGGCGCACCGCCGTGCAGACCGTCCGCCAATCCCGCTACCGGCTGGCGGCCGACGGTGGCTGACCGGACCAACGGGCCTATAGGGTCCGCCCGCCGCCACGCCAGCGCCACCGTCCGGCGACTCGTGGCCGTGCCCCGCATCGCGGCGCTGATCGCCCGGCTGGCCCCCAGATCCGTCCGCGCCCGCACCACACTCGCGGCGTGCGTCAGCGTCGCGGTGGTCCTCCTCGCCGCGTCGGCCACCGTACTGCTGCTCCTTCGGGCCAACCGGGGCGCAGCATCGAGGCCGGGGCCGCGAGCAGGACCCGATGGTGGCCCAGCTCGCCGTCACCGTCCGCGTCGGAGCGCCTCTGCACACCGCCGACACCGCCGAGGACCTCACAACCGCCCCGCTCGCCACGCCCAGTGGCCTGGCTCCTCGCCACTGTTGGCGTCTTCACCTGGAAGGCCACCGGCCGCGGTGACCGCCACTTGCGGTCAGCCGGGCAGGAGCAGGGTGAAGACGGTCGGAGCCGTGCCGGTGGCGCGGAGCCGGCCGCCCGCGGACTCGGCGAGCTCGCGGGCCAGGGCCAGGCCGATGCCCTGGCCGCCTCCGGTGGTGGCGCCCCGGTCGAATGCCGTGCCGGCGTCGAGGGCGAGGCGTCCTTCGTCGGCGACGTCGACGGCGATGGCGCCGCCGACCTCCCGCAAGGTGACATCGATGGCGCCGAGGCCGTGCCGGCGGGCGTTGTCGAGGAGGATGTCGAGGATCTGCGTGACGGTCTGGCCCGGGAGCGCCGCATTCCGCGCCTCCGGGGCCGTGGTCACACGCAGGGGGCGCCCCTCCTGGGCGAGAACACCGTGCCAGCGCCGCTCGAGGGCAGCCAGGAGGTCGGCCGCCGCCTGCGTGGCGGGTGGGGTGCCGGCGGGATCCGGCTTCGACAGGCGCAGGACTTCGTCGATGGTGGTCTGCAGGTGCCGGGAGCGCTCCAGGGCCTGCTCCAGGGCGGAGGTCTGGTCGGCGCGCGGGTTGTCCGTGGCCGCCTCTAGGCCCAGTTGCAGGCCGGTGAGCGCGGTGCGCAGTTGGTGGGAGGCATTGGCGGTGAATTCGCGTTCGTGGCGCAGCAGGCTCGCGAGGCGGGTGACCATAGTGTTCTGCGTGTGGGCGACCTGGTCGATCTCGGGGATTCCGCAGGTTTCGGCCCGAGCGGCGAGATCGCCGTCGGCGACGGCCCGGGCCTGAGCGGACAATGCTTCCAGGGGTGTGCTCAGTGCCCGGGCCTGGCGGCGTGCGAGCAGGATGGCGCAGGTCAGCGCGGTGAGGGCGGCGGCCAGCAGGATCAGCCAGGCGAGGACGACGCGCTTCCAGACCTGCCGGGTGGGGCTGGAGGCCCGCACGACGCCGATGGTCTGTTCGCCGACCGCGACGGGCACGGCAGCGATGAGTTCGCCACCGTAGGTGGCCTGGACGACGGTGCCGGCGGCGGCTGTGCGGGAGGCGGGGTCCGCGTCCGCTGGGCCGGTTCCGGCGTTCAGGTGCAGCGTGCGGTCGTACAGGCCCAGGCGTGTGCCCGATTCGGGCACAGGCAGTTCGACCGGGTCGCCGGCCGCGGAGTCGGGGCCGACTTGGACGGCTGCGGTCAGTGCCTGGCGCTGAAGTTCGCTTCTCTCGTCGTTGACGAGCACGAGCCGGATCGCTGCGCCGAGCGGCAGCGCGAGCAGCAGCAGGGCAACGCTCACGGCGATGACGGCCACGCGGACCACCCGGTGTCTCATCCCGCCATCATCCCCACCGCACCGAGGCCGGACAGGGACACCGCCGGGGGGTGGCGGGTTTTTGCCATCCTCTAACCGCCGTCGGAGCCGGCGTTTGCCCGGGCCTCGCTAGCGTCGGTGGTGTCGCCGAGGTGCGGAGGATCCGATGTCCAGGAAAAGGGCGGCAGGAGCCGTCGCCGTCGCTGCCGCCGCAGCCGCGCTGGTGGCGGGCTGTTCCGGCGGATCGGGCAGTTCCCCGCCGACGGCCACACCGGGCGGTTCCGTGTCGCAGCCGACCACGGGAGGCAGCTCACCGGCGACGCCGACGCAGCCGACGTCCGGCACGACGGAGTCCAATCCGGCCGGGGACATCCCCGACAGCCAGGCATACGTCGCGTACGCGCCCGCGCAGGGCAGATTCACACTCAAGGTGCCCGAGGGGTGGGGGCGCAACGACAGCGGCACGACGGTGGCCTTCGCAGACAAGCTGAACCGGATCGAAGTCACCGCGGGTACGGCCGCAACCGCGCCGTCCGTCCAGCAAGCGAGGGCCGAGGTGCTGCCCGCTCTGCAGAAGCAGGTGCCACAGTTCGCCGCCGGTACGGTCTCCGAGGTAGCGCGTCCTGCGGGAACCGCTGTCCTGCTCACCTACCAGGGGGACTCGGCGCCCGATCCGGTGACCGGAAAAGTCCTGCGCGACGCGTGCGAGCGATACACGTTCTTCAAGGATGGCCGGCAGGTCGTGATCACGCTCTGCGGGCCGGTCGCCGCGGACAATAAGGATCCGTGGCGCACCGTCACCGATTCGTTCCGATGGCAGTGATGGCCACCCCGAGGCCGGAGCAGACCGCCGTGCCGGATGTGTCCTACGCGCTGGAGACCCAGGAGCTGCACCGGTTCTTCCGGGCGGGTGAGGAGGAGACCCTTGCGCTGCGCGAAGTCAGCCTACGGGTGCGGCCGGGTGAGGTCGTCGCGGTGATCGGGTCCTCCGGCTCCGGGAAGTCGACGCTGCTGGCGTGCCTGGCCGGGCTGGAGGAGCCCGACGGCGGAACGGTCCCGGTCGCAGGAGAGCGCGTCAGCCACCGCCCGGAGAGCGAACGCGCCCACCTGCGGGATCGCCGCATCGGGGTACTGCTGCAGAGCGGCAACCCACTCCCCACACCTGGACGTGACCGCGAACATACGCCTGGCCCGCTTCGCGGCCGGCACCGAGCGCCGCGCCGGAGCGGGCGACCTGCTGGCCGGCGTCGGCCTGGCCGGCCGCTCTCACGCTCTGGCGCACCAGCGCCAGCGGCGAACTCGCCCGCGCGGGCCCGGCCATCGCCGCCTCCTCCAACCTGGCCTTACCTCGCCCTGACCGCCCTCGCCGCGAACGACGCCATCACCGCCGCCCGCCCTCGGCGCCGTACGCCGCTCCAACCACCCGCCCGTCGAAGAACTCCGGCAACCATGAACCCGCTCCGGGCCACCACACCGCCAGAACCGAGAGGCGACGGCAGACGCCGAACCGGCTCCCCGCCCACAAATCCCCTGCGCCGGGGAGTACACCGGACGATACCTGGCCTCAGCACGGCAAGGTCGCGCGCCCGTGCGCTGCTGGCAGCAGTGACGGTCGCGGTCACGGCAGTGCCGCTCACCATCCTCGATCCTGCGGACCATGCCCGGGCGGCCGGCGGCCCGGCGGGCGGCCTCAACCTGGCGGCCACCACCACCGTCGGTGTCCACAACACCTACAGCCGCGCCGCCTACCATCACCTCGCCCAAGCCCTCGACGCGGGCGCCTCGCTCGTCGAACTCGACACGTGGACCGGCCCATCCGGCCGGTGGACCGTGAGCCACACCCGGCCCAGGGCCAACGACAACAACTGCGCCCAGGCAGCCACCACGGCCGACCTCTACTCCGGCAGCAGCAACCAGGACCTCGCGAGCTGCCTGGACGACATCCGGATCTGGCTCACCGCCCACCCCACACACCCCCCGATCATGATCAAACTGGAGATGAAGAACGGATTCCACACCGCCGCCGGAATGGGACCCGCAGCCCTCGACGCCCTCATCACCCGGCACCTGGGCAATCTCGTCTACCGACCCGCAGACCTGCTCAACCGGCCGACTGCCACCGCCTTCCCCGACCCCGACACCGCCGCCCGCTCGGGCAACTGGCCCAGCCGCGCCACGCTCGCCGGCAAGACACTCATCGAGCTGATCCCCGGCACCGCCGAACTGCACAACACCCCGGCGCGGCAGCGGTCCGACGTCCTCTACGCCCACCACCTACACACTCTCGCCTCGACCGGCGCGATCGCCACCGCACAGGTCTTCCCCGCCGTCCTCGGCGCCCAGCACGACGACCCGCGAACGCGCTACCCCGACCAGGCGCTGCACCCCTGGTTCGTCGTCTTCGACGTCGACGCTGCTGCGTACCTGACCAGGGCCGACACCGCCTGGTACGACCGCCACCACTACCTCGTCGTCACCACCGACCCGCACCGCGTCACCCCGAGCATCGCCCGCACCGGCCCCACGCCCGCCCAGGCCGCCCACCGGCTGGCACACCTGGCCGTGGCCCACGCCAGCTTCGTCTCTAGCGACTGGTACTCCCTCACCACCGTGCTACCCACGGTCCTGCCCCGCGGGTGACCACAACCCGCAACGATCGCCGCACCGCATCCGGTACTGCCCTCAGGCTTCCTCCGCCGTGGCGGGCGCGAGCAGGGGCGGTTGGCAGTCGTGGCCGCGCCGGGTCTCGATCACGGGGACGCGCACCCGGCCCGGAACGCCGGCCACCGCGTCGCGCAGGCGGCGGCGCAGGGACGCCACGGTGACATCGAGCGGCTTCGTCGAACCGAACCAATTCTCGTCCCAGACCCGAGCCATCAGCTCCTCGCGAGCAACCGCACGCTCCGCGTGCCGGGCCAGAACCTCAAGAAGATCGAACTCCTTCAGCCTCAGCTGCAGCTCACGGCCACGGACCAGGCAGCGCCTGGCTGCGGTGTTCACGACAAGATCCAGGTAGTCGTCGGCGCTGGCGTGGAGTTTCGCGATGACATCGATGTCGTCGCTGCGCGCAGTGAGAGTGACGATCAGCAGGTCCGGGTGCTCGCAACGCAGGCGACCGGTGACATCCCCACCGTCGACGCCCGGCAGGCCGAGGTTCAGCAACACCACATCGACCGGCACCCGCCCGGCCTGGGCGACCCCCGACACGCCGGACGGCACCAGAACACGGTGTAGCCGCCGCCGAGCAGCCCGGCACGAAGATGACCTCCGATCACCTTGTCATCCTCCGAAAGCGGCAGGCTGTTCGCGAGACGCGGCTGTGCGCACGGGCACACCATAAAGATCGAACCACTCACCCGGGCAGTTCCTTGCCGGACGGCCGCCTGAACCGGCGACACGGGCAGGCCCCGCCGCGCCCGCCGGCCGGTCACCGTGTATTCGTCCAGGCCGAGACCGGGCGGGGCGGTCGGTACTCACGCTCACGCCGCACCCGTCCCGGTACGGATGCGCCGGGATGGACCTACCCTGCCCAGGCCTCGGCCCCGGCTGAGCTCCTCCGGCCGAAGGCCGAGCCTGCGGCGCTGCCCGCCGGTCAGCCTGCGGGAAGGGACACCACGAACCTCGCGCCCTCCAACGAGGGCGCGAGGATGATGTCGCCACCGGCGGAGCGGGCGAGGCGGCGGGCCAGCGGAAGGCCGAGACCGGCGCCGTCGTGGCCGTCGCCGGGGTGGGCGCGGCGGCCCGCCTCGAACACGGCCTCGCCCACGCTCTCGGGAACGCCGCAGCCGTCGTCGACCACCGTCACCAGGACCCGGCCCGGTTCCCGCTCGCACTCCACGGTGATCCGGCCCGCCGCATAGCGGCGGGCGTTGTCGAGCAGCGGCACCAGGATGCGCTCCATCAGCGCGGCGGAGACGCCGGCGGTCGCGCCGTCACCGATCACGGTGACGGACGGGGCCTCGGGATGTTCCTGGGAGCTGCGCTCGGACAGTGCGCGGGCCACGTCGGCCACAGCACTCCGGCCGGCTACCTGGTGGTTGCGGGTGCGGGCTTCGGAGAGCAGCGTCTCGCAGATCTGCTGCATCCGGGCCGCGGCGGTGGCGATGGCCTCGTGGGAGGTGCGCTGGTCGTCGGGGTCGCGCGGGCGGGCTGCGAGCCAGTCGGTTTCGGCTGTGATCCGGGCCAGGGGGGTGCGCAGTTCGTGTGAGAGTTCGGCGGTGAGCTGTTGTTCGTGGCGAAGTATGGCGGCTTGCCGGTCGAGGAGCTGGTTGAGGTTGCCGGCGAGGCCCGCGAGTTCGGCGAGATGGCTGTCGGTGCCGAACCGCTGGGCGGTGCCGTGCTCGCTCCATCGGGCGGCGCGGTTGCTCATCTCGTCCACCGGTCGAAGGGCCCGGCCGACGACGGCGCGGGTGACGAGGTAGACGCCGGTGAGCAGCAGCGCGCCAAGGCCGATAGAGCCGGCCAGCACCGAGCGGGCGGTGTAGCGGTAGGCGTCCAGACCAACCGAGGCCACGACCGTGCCCGCCTGCCGGTCACCTGCCATGATCGGCAGGGCATACAGGCGGAAGGCGTGGGGCTCGGAGGTGTCGGTGGAGGATTCTCCGGTGCCGGCGAGCTGGTCCGCGCGGTCCTGGAGCACGTTTGGGGCGTTGGGGCGTTGGATGGCCGTGGTGCCTTGGTAGATCCAGATTCCGACATCGAGGGCCGTGTCGTCGGCGGGCTCGTGCTCGACGATCTGCCCGTCGGGTTGGGCATCCATGGTCGCGGCCACCGCCGTCGCGCGGGTGCGCACCAGGTCGTCGGCCTGGTGGCGCAGGCGCGCCCCGAGCTCGATGTTGAAGACGGCGGTGAGCACGGCGACCCAGACGGCGGTGGTGGCCAGCGCGAGCAGAGCCAGGCGACCGCGCAGCGTGGCGGGGGTTCGACTGATCCTCATGCGAGGCGGTATCCGACGCCGCGCACAGTCAGGATGCTCCGCGTGCTGCCCGCCTCGCGCAGCTTGCGGCGCAGCCGCAGCACGTACTGGTCGAGGGTGTTGTCGCTGACCTGTGCGCCCTCGGGCCATCCGGCGCGCACCAGGGCCAGTCGGCGGACGGCAGCGCCGGGGGTGGACATCAGGCAGGCCAGCAGCCGGAACTCGGTCGGGGTGAGCGCCACCGGCTCGGCGGCCGTGGATCGCAGCACGTGAGCGACGGGGTCCAGGCTCAGGCCGTCGACCTCCACACCGGGTTCGCGTCCGTTGCGGCGGATCGCCGCGCGCACCCGGGCGGCGAGCTCGGCCAGGTGGACAGGCTTGGCGAGGTAATCGTCGCCGCCGGCGGAGAACCCGGACAGCCGGTCGGGCAGCGCGTCGTGTGCGGTGAGGAAGAGCACGGGTGCATCAAAGCCGGCCGCGCGCATGGCGTGGCAGACGTCACGCCCGTCGGAGTCGGGCAGGCCGACGTCGAGAATGAGGGCGTCCACCCGGTTGTCGAGCGCGCGCAGTGCGCTTGCGCCGTCGGCGGCGGTGAGCACCTCGAAATGTTCCTCGCGCAGGCCTCGGGCGAGCACGTCGCGAAGTCCGTGGTCGTCCTCGACGACCAGCACCCGGTAGGCAGTCATGCGGGCCAGTATTGCCCAGCCGGCGCACCACCCCGGACCGGTGCTCAGGCAGCGTTCAGGTTCGCCATGCAAGCCTCGCCCTCATGGCTACCAACACGGAACGACGCTCGGCCGCGCCCGACGTCCAAGGGCTGCTGAACAAGGTTCCCGAGGTCACGGTCTGGTTCTGGGTCATCAAGATCCTCTGCACCACGGTCGGCGAGAGCTTCGCCGACTGGATCAACATGACCCTCGGCGTGGGGCTGATCAACACCTCACTGATCTTCACCGCCGTGCTGGCCGCCATCCTGGTCTGGCAGCTGCGCACACCACGCTACGTGCCGTTCGTGTACTGGCTCACCGTCGTGGTGCTGAGTGTGACCGGCACCCTGTACACCGACATCCTCACCGACAGCCAGGGTGTGTCCCTCGCGGTGAGCAGCACGGTGTTCGCCGTCGTTCTTGCCGCCGTGTTCGGGATCTGGTTCGCCCGTGAGCGGACCCTGTCGATCCACAGCATCGTCACGCGTCCCCGTGAGCTCTTCTACTGGCTCGCGATCCTGGTCACCTTCGCCCTCGGCACCGCGACCGGTGACTGGACCCTGGAGCTCACGGGCTGGGCCCCCGGCGTCTCGGTGCTCCTGCCGCTCGGGTTGATCGCGGCGATCGTGCTCGGGTGGCGCCTGGGTGCCAGCGCGGTGCTCTCGTTCTGGCTGGCCTACATCCTCACCCGCCCGCTGGGCGCCAACCTCGGCGACTGGTTCGCCTCGCCCAGCGGCGACGGCGGCCTGGGCCTGGGGACCGCGGTGACCAGCGTGGTCTTCCTGGCCGCGATCCTCGCCACGGTCCTCTACCTCACCCGCAGCCGCAGCGACGTGATCGAGGCCGACGGCCAGGCCCAGGCCGCAGGTGCGGCGAACCCTGCACGCGAGCGGATCATGCTCGGCTACTACGCCGTCTTGGTGGTCGCCACCACGGCACTCCTGAGCTGGGCGAACCAGCAGCCGCACGCCGCCCCGGCCAGCGAGGAAGGTGACACCTCGGGATCGGCATCCGCCCCTCTCACCCCGGAACAGGCGACGTCGTCGTTCCCGCCCGTCGAGGTCGCGAAGTTCCGCACCATCACCTCCGACACCCTGGCGAAGCTGAGCTCTGGTGACCAGGCGGGCGCGACCGCCCGGATCACCGATCTTGAGAAGGCCTGGGACGATGACCAGTCCAGCCTGCAGCCCAAGAACCAGCAGGCCTGGACCTTCCTCGACGGTCAGATCGACCAGGTCCTCAAGGCCCTGCGTGCCCCCAAGCCCGACAAGGCCACCGAGGTCAAGGCGCTCGACACGCTACTCGCGTCGCTCAGCCCTGCGGCCCAGCCGTCGACCACGGCTGCCGCCGGCCCGGCCGGCTCCCCGGCAGCCGGGCCCGCGTCCGCCAGCTCTGCTCCGAAGCAGGCGACGTCGTCGTTCCCGCCCGTCGAGGTCGCGAAGTTCCGCACCATCACCTCCGACACCCTGGCGAAGCTGAGCTCTGGTGACCAGGCGGGCGCGACCGCCCGGATCACCGATCTTGAGAAGGCCTGGGACGATGACCAGTCCAGCCTGCAGCCCAAGAACCAGCAGGCCTGGTCCCTCCTGGACGGTCAGATCGACCAGGTCCTCAAGGCCCTGCGTGCCCCCAAGCCCGACAAGGCCACCGAGGTCAAGGCGCTCGACATCCTCCTCTCCTCCCTCGGCTGAGCGCCAGCGGGCGGGTCTTGGTGCCTTGCCCGCGCCACGCCGATGGGCGGCACCGGGTTCCGATGCCGCCCATCGGCGTTTGACGGTGCGCCACTCCCGGGGAGGGCGGGTCGGGTCGGTTGTGGGCTGGTGGCCTCTGCTCGGTGCGGCAACTGCCCGTGGGTCGTCAGGCCGCGGCGGTGACAGGCTCGGTGGCGGCCCTGGCCTTGCGAGTGAGGGCCTGGCCGTATCGGCGCGGGAGGAGGACTGCGGTGCCGGCAAGGCCGATGAGCAGGTCGAGCCACAGGCCGCGGGTCTCGCCGCCAAGGGAGTAGGCGAGGAGCCAGGAGGCGGGCAGGCCGAGGGCCCAGTAGCCGATGAGGGTATGCGGAAGCCGTCACCACGAACGCCAAGCTCTCCTTGCCCACGAACGTGCCCACCTCGCACACCGACACCGCCGCTTCGAGACGGCATGACGCCTCGCCGCAGCCACCAACCCCCTGCTCCGCCCCCTGGAGACCGCAGGCGCCTACGTCTGCGTCCTCGAACGCTGGCCGACGAGGAAGCCGCCACCCTCATCTGGCCGCAGCCGCCGGCCAAGTCCCCCAACGCGCGCGCCTCCTTACCCCATCCCCCGCCGCCGCTCCATCCGCATGCTCATCGTCGGCCTCGCCCTCGCGATCAGCTGCGCATGTCTGACGTCGGCTGCTTCTGACAGCGACAGGATGAGAGACAACGCCCGGCTTGCCCTGGGCGCCCCTCAGGCTGGTGAGACTGCGTACGCAGGCAGAGGTATCGCGACGTTGATGACCATCTTTGGATGGGCACGGGCTTTGCGATCCGCGGCACTGAGGTTCATCCCATCACCCGCTGAACCAAGGGTCCGAACCGGGGCACAGTGGAAGCAGGGACCGCTCCTACGGACGGCGGTGGTCGACCATGGGACTGACCAGCCACAAGTTGCTGGTGCTCTTCGCCGCGATCACGGTGCTGACGGTCCTCGGCACGCTGTGGATCTGGCCGTACCTGGCCGTCCGCAGCTGGCCCGCCATGTTCGCCCGGCTGGGCACCGTCCTCCTGACACAGATCATGCTGCTGAGCACGCTCGGACTGCTCGCCAACGACTACTTCGCCTTCTACAGCAGCTGGGCCGACCTCCTGGGCCACAACCGGGACTCGGTCGTCATCCACTACTCGCACCCCGGCACCGGCGGCCCCGGGATGCCGGGCGCCGGCATTCAGCACCTCGGCAACGACAGTGTCACCGCCCAAGGCGCCTTCAGCCGGGATCCGGCCCAGGTGGGCAGACTCGAACGAGTCCGCATCCCAGGCGCAGCCAGCGGACTGTCCAGCGACGGGTACGTCTACCTCCCGCCGCAGTACTACCAGCCGCAATTCAGGGCTACTCGTTTCCCCGCGATCATCGCGATGACCGGCTTTCCCGGCGAGGCGAAGAACCTGGTGACCAAACTGCGCTACCCGGCCACCGAACTCGGACTGCTCAAAGAGGCTGCCATGAAGCCCACCGTCCTGGTCCTCATGCGGCCGTCCCCCACCATGCCCAGGGACAGCGAGTGCGAGAACATCCCAGGCGGACCGCAGACCCAGACCTACTTCGCCGACGACGTACCGCAGGACCTCAGAACCACGTACAGGATCGCGGCAGGCAAAGGCTCGCTCGGCATCATCGGAGACTCCACCGGCGGTTACTGCGCACTCAAACTCGGCATGGAACACCCCACCGTATTCTCCGCAGCCGTCTCCCTGTCCGGATACTTCACAGCCGCCCACGACCCCACCACCGGCGACCTCTTCGCAGGCAGCCAGCAACGCCGTGACCGGGCAGACCTCACCTGGCGCCTCACCCACCTCCCCCCGCCGGCCCTGGCAGTCCTGCTCGCAGACAGCAAACAGGACGGCAAGACCTACACCGACTCCCAGGCCTTTGCCGCCGCCGCGCACCCCCCGATGACGGTCGACCAAGCCTTCGTCGCCACCGGCGGCCACAACTTCACGACCTGGGTGCGACTCCTGCCAGCCTCGCTCACCTGGATGAGCGCCCACCTGGCAAACCCTGGCTGACCTCCCGGCCCACCCGGCAACGTTTCGGGTCCTCCAGGGCGTATCGGGGAGGACCCGAGCGAGGCAGACCATGACGCATGGGCTTCCGAGGCCGACGCCGGGCGCAGCCCTCCGGCAGAGCCAGCTCGGTGAGGACCGGTACGGCGTCGACGATGACGTGCGGCCCGAAAGTGGGTGGCGTTGATGAGGCAGCGGAGCATCCCGGCGTCGGCGAGCTGCCGACCTGAAGCATGGACGGCCCGACTGCTCGGTTTCCCGACGGATGGCGCCGGTATTGGTGGGGGTGCGACCCGGGCGGAGAATGGAAGGTACCCGGACCCGCCCGCGCGAGGAGTGCCGCGAGGCGGGGACCGGTGCGGCTGACCAGCCGGGATGCGTTCACGGCGTGCCAGCCGTGGTTTCCGGCATGGAGATGTCTGATGACTGGGCACGGCTCCGGTACGCGCGTTCGATCGTCCGCGGAGCGGCAATCCGTTCCCGCGGGGGTATCCGGTCGGCGTGGATGGAGGGATGCCTGGCGGCGGCGCGCGGCGGCGGGCTGTGTCTGGTACCTGCGGGTGGCGGCCCTGCTGAACCTGGTAGCGGTGCTGTCGGTGCCGTTCCGGTCCGGGGTGCACCGCCACGACATGGGGGAGGAGTCGTTCACGCCTTACCTGGTTACCGCAGGTCTGGTCCCGGTGGTGCTGTCGGTGTTCCTGGCGATGGTGATGCGGCGGCGCAAACGGGCCGCGTGGATCTTCAACATCGGACTCGCCGGCGTGACCTTCGGCTCCATGCTGCTCCTGCTGGTGCTGCCGGACTCCGACAGCCACTACCGCGGCCACCCCTTCAACTACATCTCCGCCTTGCTGACCGGCCTGTTCGTCCTGGCCCTCGTCATCGGGCGCCGGGAGTTCACGGCCAGGGGAGACCACTCGAACATCAGGTCGGCGGTCGGCGTCGGGGCCGTCGGTGTCCTGGCCGGCACGGCGCTCGGTACGGTGCTGGTCACCGCGACCAACCAGGTGTCGAATGCCTCCTGGTGGGACCGGATCGGGTACACCGTGATGCGGATGATCACCGTCGAGCCCGGTGACCGCATCCAGGACCTGATCCTCGTCCCGCGTTGGGTCAACGCAGCGATCAACGTGACCGGCGCGGTGGTCCTCCTGTTGGTGCTGTACGTCTGCTTCCGCGCACCGCACGGCAGGGAAGCACTGGGCGACGAGGACGAACAGCGGCTGCGGGACCTGCTCGAGCGGCAGGGCGAGCGGGACTCGCTCGGCTACTTCGCACTGCGACGGGACAAGACGGCGATCTGGTCGCCGAGCGGCAAGGCCGCGGTGGTCTACCGGGTGCTCGGAGGCGTGACGCTGGCCTCGGGCGACCCGATCGGCGATCCGGAGGCATGGCCCGGCGCCATCGAGTGCTGGCTGGGCGAGGCCCGGGACCACGGGTGGGCGGCGGCCGTGATGGGAGCCTCGCAAGAGGCGGGGACCGTCTATGCCCGCCACGGCCTGCACGCCCTGGAGCTGGGGGACGAGGCGATCGTCCGGCAGCAGGACTTCAGTCTGCAAGGCCGGGCCGTGCGTGGCCTGCGACAGGCACACGGCCGGGTACAGCGGGCTGGGTGCGCGGTCCGCATACGCCGGCACGCGGACATCCCCGACGAGGCGATGGCCGACCTCGTGCGATGCGCGGACCGCTGGCGTGAAGGCGCCACCGAACGGGGCTTCTCGATGGCTCTGGGACGTCTGGGCGACCCGTCCGACGGCCGGTGCCTCATGGTGGAGTGCCTGGACCGCGACGGCCAGCTGCAGGCGCTGCTCAGTTTCGTCCCCTGGGGACGGCACGGGCTGTCGCTGGACCTGATGCGGCGAAGCCGGGACGGCGGGAACGGACTGGTGGAGTTCATGGTGGTCGAGCTGCTGGCCCAGGCACCGCGGTTCGGAGTGGAGCGGCTGTCGTTGAACTTCGCCGTGTTCCGGACCGTGTTCGAGCGAGGTTCCCGGCTAGGCGCGGGGCCGGTGCTGCGGCTGTGGCGCCGGACCCTGGAAGTCCTCTCCCGGTGGTGGCAGATCGAATCGCTGTACCGGGCGAACGCCAAGTACCGCCCCGCGTGGGAACCGCGCTACCTGCTGTTCGCCTCCACCCGGGACCTTCCCCGGATCGCCGTGGCCGGAGCCCGCGCCGAAGGATTCCTCGGGCCGCCCCGTCTGCCCGAACTGTTTCGTCGCTGTCATCCGTCCACAACCCCGTCCCCGCGGTCTCCTGAGGATTGAGGGAAAACCTGCTTCGGTACAGGTTTCACCTGGCGAACCGTGGCTGGCCTCCCGGCCGACCTGGCCGCGGTCCGGGTGGACTTCGCGCGGTGGGCTCGGCCCGCGGGGACGGGGTTGTGGACGGATGACGGCGACGGTGACGTATGGCCCACGGGACCAGTGCCGGGCGACGGGTTGGGTGCGGCACGCAGGTCA
>NZ_JBFBDW010000084.1:0-20802 GCF_040683455.1 Kitasatospora sp. NPDC093679 | reverse complement strand
GCGGCGTGCGCCCGGCGCACGCCGCGGGCCCCGGGGCGTCAGTTGATCCGGCCGGAACCCAGGGTCTCCCGGGCGGCGCGCAGGGACTCCTTGAGCGAGCCCATGGTGGCGAGGACGGCGGTGGGTTCGTAGCCGCAGTGCGCCATGCAGTTGTCGCAGCGCGGGTCCCTGCCGCGGCCGTACTTGTCCCAGTCGGTCTTCTCGATGAGTTCGCGGTAGGTGGGGACGTAGCCGTCGGCCATCAGGTAGCAGGGGCGCTGCCAGCCGAAGAGGGAGTAGTTGGGGATGCCCCAGGCGGTGCAGTCGAAGTCGACCTTCCCTTCCAGGAAGTCCAGGAAGAGCGGGCTGTGGTTGAGCCGCCAGCGGCGCCGGTTGCCGCCGGAGAAGGCCTTGCGGAAGAGCTCCCTGGTCTGTTCGACGCCGAGGAAGTGGTCCTGGTCGGGCGCCTTCTCGTAGGCGTAGGCCGGGGAGATCATCATCTCGTCGACCTTGAGCTCATCGTTGAGGTAGTCGAGCACCTCGATGATGGTCTGCGGAGTGTCGGTGTTGAAGAAGGTGGAGTTGGTGGTGACCCGGAAGCCGCGCCGCTTGGCCTCCCGGATCGCCTCCACCGCCTCGTCGAAGGTGCCCTCCTTGGCCACCGAGGCGTCGTGCCGCTCGCGCAGGCCGTCGATGTGGACGGTGAAGGTGAAGTACGGCGAAGGAGTGAATCTGTCGAGCTTCTTGCGCATCAGCAGGGCGTTGGTGCAGAGGAAGACGTACTTGCGGCGGGCGACCAGCTGGCGGACGATCTCGTCGATCTGGGGGTGCATCAGCGGCTCGCCGCCGGCGATGGAGACCATCGGCGCCCCCGACTCCAGGACGGCGCCGACCGCCTGGGCGACCGGCATCCGCTGCTTGAGCACCCCGGCCGGATGCTGGATCTTGCCGCAGCCCTCGCAGGCCAGGTTGCAGGCGTACAGCGGCTCCAGCTCGACGATCAGGGGGAACTTCTCACGGCGCCGGAGCTTCTGCTGCAACAGGTAGGTGGACACGCGGACGGACTGACGCAGCGGCATGGCCATGGCTAACTCGCCTCCTGCGGGAGTGTCGAGGGCTGTGGTGGACGGGGTGCTGCGGTGGCGACCAGGCGGTGCCACTCGGTGAGGGCCGGTACGGCGGCCCGCAGGGCGCGCCAGGCGCGCACGCCGGCCGGCAGGGTGCCGGGCCGGATCAGCTCGCGTTCGGGGGTGTCGACGACCACCCGGAGCACCGCGGCCGGCAGCTCGGGCCGGATCTCGGCGCGGGCGGCGAGGACGGCGGCGGCCTCCATGTCGACGGCGAGGGCGCCGCGGGCGTGCAGCGCCCGGCGCTGGGAGCCTCGCACCACGTGGTCCGCGGTGTGGTGCAGTCCGGTGTGCGTGGTCAGACCGCAGGCCTGCAGGGCCTTGGCGAGGGTCGGGGCGCTGTCGAGCGCGAAGCGCCCGCCCTCCGAGTCGCGGACGGCGTCCGCGACGATGACCTCGCCGGGGGCGGTGCCGGGGGCGACGGAGGCGCCGAACCCGGCGACCACCAGGGCGCCGTAGTCGCCGGTGGAGAGCAGGGTCCGGGCGACCTGCCCGGCCCGGCCGCGGCCGATCCCGGTGCGGACCAGGACGGGCGAGCCGCCGATCGCACCGGCCCAGTCGCCGCCGCGCAGGGCCCAGGCCTCCGGCCCGAGCGCGCACAGCACCAGCAGGGGCTCACCCGTCATCGCACACCTCCGGCCGTCTCGGTGAAGTGACGTTTTCTCACCGGTCACCGCCTCCTGCCCCGAGCGGCCGCCCGGTCACGTACCTGCCGAGCGCCGTCACCGGGAACACCAGGCGGTACAGGTGGTAGTTGATCGAGAAGTCCCACGGGAAGCCCGTCCCGGTGAACTGCGGTTCGTCCCAGGTGCCGTCGGCGCGCTGGGTGCGGGCCAGCCAGGCGACGCCGCGTTCCACGGCCTCGCTGCCGCTGCCCGGGCCGTCCGGTGCCTCGCCGGCGGCGAGCAGCGCCATCAGCGCCCAGGCGGTCTGCGAGGCGGTGGAGTCGCCGCGCCCGGCCCAGGTGGCCGGGTCGTCGTAGGAGCGCATGTCCTCGCCCCAGCCGCCGTCCGGGTTCTGCCGGCTCTCCAGCCAGTGCACGGCCCGGCGGACGGCCGGGTGGTCGCCGCGGATCCCGGCGGCGACCAGCGCGGGCAGCACCGAACCGGTGCCGTAGATGTAGTTGGTGCCCCAGCGGCCGAACCAGGAGCCGTCCTCCTCCTGGTGGTCGAGCAGCCAGGCGATGCCGCGCAGGGCCCGCGGGTCGGCGGCGCCGCCGACCTCGGCCAGCATCTCCACCACGTGGGCGGTGACGTCGGCCGAGGGCGGGTCGATGACCTCGCCGAAGTCGCAGAACGGCAGCTTGTTGGGGAGCGGGCTGGTGTTGTCGACGTCGAAGGCGCCCCAGGCGCCGTCGCGGGACTGCATGCCGAGGCACCAGCGGACGGCGCGTTCCACGGCTCCGTTCAGCCGCGGGGGCTCCGGGTGGGCGACCCGGCGCAGCGCCAGCACCACCTCGGCGGTGTCGTCGATGTCGGGGTAGGTGTCGTTGTGGAACTCGAAGGCCCAGCCGCCGGGCGCCAGCCTCGGCCGCTTGACCGACCAGTCGCCGCGGGTGGTGATCTCCTCGTCGAGCATCCAGTCGGCGGCCCGGACGACGGCCGGGTCGTCGGCGGGCAGCCCGGCGTCGCGCAGCGCGATGGTGGCCAGGCAGGTGTCCCAGACCGGGGACTGGCAGGCCTCCAGCCAGCGTCTGCCGTCCTCGGTGTGCACGGTGAAGCCGTCGAAGGCGGCCAGTCCGGCCTTCATCACCGGGTGGTCGAGCTTGTAGCCGAGCAGGTGCAGGGCGATCAGGGAGTAGACGGCGGGCGGTTGGATGCCGCCCCAGCAGCCGTCGGCCTCCTGGCGGTCGACGATCCAGCGGCCGGCCCGGGCGAGCGCGCTGCGGCGCAGCGGCCGCACGGCGTACCGGTGGTAGTGGTGCATCAGCCGGTCGAGGCGTTGGAAGAGGCCCTCCCAGCTGGCGGCCGGGGCCAGCGGCGGGGCCGGGTACGGGTCGGCCGGGTCGGTGTGCAGTTCGGTGAGGTCGAACGGGGCCCGGCGTACCGGGCGGTGGGCCGAGACCACGGTCAGCGGGACGATGGTCTGCCGGGCCCACTGGCCGAAGGCGTAGATGTTGAGCGGGGCCCAGCTCGGCAGGAAGAGGATCTCCGGCGGTAGTTCGGGGAGGCGCTGCCAGGGCCACCAGCCGAACAGGGCGAGCCAGATGCGGGTGAAGACCCGGGTGGCCGCGATGCCGCCGTGCTCGCGGACGTGGCGGGCGGCGGACCGCATGTGCTCCTCGCCGGGGTCGTCCCCGGCGAGTCTCAGGGCGACGTACGCCTCGACGGTGGTGGACAGTTCGGGAGGCCCGCCGTGGAAGGTCGCCCAGGTGCCGTCCGCGCGCTGCTGCGAGCGGATCCAGGCTGCCGTGGCCCGGGTCTGGTCCGCGGTGCGGATGCCCAGGAACTCACGCAGTAACAGGTCCTCGGCGTCCATGGTGACGTTGGTCTCCAGGTCGCCCTTCCACCAGCCGTCGGGGTTCTGCAGTGACAGCAGGTGGGCGGTGGCCCGGGCCAGTGCCGCCTCGACGGGCACATCGTCCGATCGTCCTACCGGAGTCCGGCCGTCGGCCGCCCGCCCCTCCTCGGGGGGCGGGACGAGGCCGTCCGGCAGCGGCACCTGGCGATCGGCCACCCGGTCGGGAGGGCGGTCACCCACCGCGACCGGCTCGGAATCGTACTCGGGGTCGAGCCGGCCGCCCGCGGTTGCTGTCAATTCACGTCACCTCTCTCGTACCACCACGAATTCGGCGAGTGCGACGAAGTGCTCGCGCACCTCGTCGGTCATCGGCACCTCGTCCAGTGCGGCGAGGGCGGTCTGGTGCCGGCGGCGGGCCTCGTCCTGCGTCCAGGCCCGGCCGCCGGCCTCCTCGATCAGCCCGGCGCGGGCGGCGAGCACCTGCTCGCTCTCCTCGCCGCGGCCCTGCGGGTCGGCCAGCTGGTCGGCGAGCTTGCGGGAGGCGGCGCCGCCCTCGGCGAGCGCGGCGCACACCGGCAGCGACTTCTTGCGCTGGCGCAGGTCGCCCCAGTGCGGCTTGCCGGTCACCTCCGTCGCTCCCCAGATGCCGAGCAGGTCGTCCACCGCCTGGAAGGCCAGACCGAGGTGGTGCCCGTAGCGCTGCAGCGCGTCGGAGACCCGGTCGTCGGCGCCCGCGAGCACGGCGCCGATCGCGGCGGAGGCGGCGAGCAGGGCGCCGGTCTTGCCGCCCTCCATCTCCAGGCACTCCTCCACCGTCACCACGTCGCGCTGCTCGAAGGCGACGTCCATGGCCTGGCCGTCGATGAGCTTGCGGGTGGCGGTCGTGATCAGCCGGACGGCGCGTGCGGCGTCCGCGGCGGTCGCACCGCCCGTGACCGCCGCGTCGAGCAGCACCTCGGTGCCCAGCGTGGCGAGCGCGTCGCCGACCAGGATCGCCTGGGCTGGTCCGAAGACCGTCCACGCGGTGGCCCGGTGCCGCCGGGTCTCGTCACCGTCCATCAGATCATCATGGAGCAGCGAAAAGTTGTGCACCAGCTCGACCGAGACGCCTCCGGGCACGCCGGCCTCGGCCGGAGCACCGGCCGCCTCGGCCGACAGCAGCGCCAGCGCGGGCCGCACGGCCTTGCCGCCGTCCCCGGCGGCGGGCCGGCCGTCCCGGTCGATCCAGCCGAAGTGGTAGGCGCCGACGGTGTCCATCGGTGCGGCCAAACGGGCGACGGCGGACCGCAGCGACGGGGTGCACATGGTCCGGCCGCGTGCCAGCAGGTCCAGCACCGACGGGGTGTCCTTCACCGAGCCGACGCCCTGGGTGCGAGCCTCCACGTACGTTCCCTCTCCGTGCGGATGCCCGGCCGCCGTGGGCGCCAGGCGTGGTGCGGTGTCAATGGTCGTCCGGCGGGGCGGCGTCATCGCGGCCACCGTCCGTCGCCGCGGTCGGCGGGCAGCCGCCGACCGGTGCGGGCGAGCGCTGCGTCCGCGGCGGCGTGGCCGCTGCGCACCGCACTCTCCATGGTGGCGGGCCAGCCGGTGGCCGTCCACGAACCGGCCAGCAGCAGGCCGGGCACGTCGGTGGCCGCGGCGGGCCGCAGCGGGGCGGTGCCGGGGGCCGGGTCGAAGGTGGCCGTCCGCTCGCGGGTGACGAAGAAGTCCAGCACCTCCGCCTCGCGGGCACCGGGCACCAGCCGGGCCAGCTCCGGCAGGTAGCGCTCGCGCAGCTCGGCCACCGGCAGGTCGATCTCGGCCTGCACCGCGGACTGCGACAGCGCCAGGTACTGGGCGCCGGGAACGTCGAGGCCCGAATGGGCCGTCCGGTCGAACACCCACTGCACGGGCGAGCCCAGCGCGGCGAAGAACGGGCGGCGCAGCAGGGTGCGGTCGTACACCACGTGCACGTTCAGGATCGGCGCGTGGCCGAGCCCGGCGATCCGCTGCTGGTCGCGGATCGCGCCCGGCGGCAGCAGGGCCGCCGCGGACTCCTGCGCGCCGGCCAGCACCACGGTGTCGGCGGAGAGCAGCTCGCCGTCCTCCAGCCGGACGCCGTGCCGGTCGGCGGGCTTGATCTCGGCCGCCCGGGTGCGCAGCCGGACCTGCACGCCGAGGCGCTCCAGCTCGGCCAGGGCGGCGTCGTGGTGGATCCGGCCGAGCGGCACGTTGGCCATGCCGATGTCGGAGGCGCCCGGGTCGGAGAGCAGGCCGGTCTTGAAGACCATGGCGGCCAGCGCCAGCGAGGTCTGCTCGGCGGTGGCGTTCAGCGTGGCGACGCCGACCAGGTCCCACAGGGCCGCGACGGTGGCCGGGGTCTGGCCGTGCTGCCGCAGCCAGGCGCCGAAGGAGATCCCGTCCAGCGCCGGGTCGGCGAGGTCGAGCGCCTGCAGCGCGAGGGCGGCGCGCACCACGCGCAGCCGGTCGGCCGGGCCGAGGTGCGGGTACCCGGCGAGGCTGGCGGCCAGGTGCAGCGGCACCGGCAGGCCCGCGCGGCGCAGCCGGCCGAAGGTGCGCCGGCCGTCGTGGGCGACGGAGAGCACCGGGACGTCCAGGCGCGGCTGGAGATCCACCAGACGGCCCGCGCCCAGTCGGTCCAGCAGGCCGCGGTAGGCGGTGCAGCAGCGCAGGAAGACGTGCTGGCCGTTGTCGACGACCAGGTCGCCGCGGCGGAAGGAGAAGGCGAGGCCGCCGAGCCGGGGTCTGGTCTCCAGCAGGGTGACCCGGTGGTCGGCCTCGGCGAGGCGCAGGGCCGCG
The DNA here is from genome assembly GCF_040683455.1 of Kitasatospora sp. NPDC093679. Taxonomy (NCBI): domain Bacteria; kingdom Bacillati; phylum Actinomycetota; class Actinomycetes; order Kitasatosporales; family Streptomycetaceae; genus Kitasatospora; species Kitasatospora sp. NPDC093679. The sequence goes on along the minus strand of NZ_JBFBDW010000084.1, from coordinate 14,437 downwards.
GTGATGCCGGCGAGCCCTCCGCCGACCACGACGGCGGTGGACCGCTCGGCCGTCGTCCGTGCGGTCATCGGTGCCACCCCCTGCCCTGGTCTCGCCGTCGTTTCGTGGACAACATCACCGCATATGCCCGTGATTCCCTGTTGACACAGCGTGACATAACTGGCGGAAGAATCAAGAACGCCCTCCGGCGAGCCCGGACAGCGCCACGTACGCCTTCTCCCAGCCCGGCAGGGAGACCCGGCCGCGCAGGACGGACCCGGGCTCGGCTGCGATCCGGCCGAGCAGGCGGTGGTAGATGCCGGCCATCGCGGCGGTGCAGGCCCGGCTGCGGCGGTCCAGCATCGGCAGCAGCCGCAGGCCCTCCTCGAAGGCCTGCTGGGCCCGCTGCGCCTCGAAGGCGATCAGCCCGGTGAAGTCCGCGCCGACCGGCGGCTCGGACAGGGCGAAGCCCTCCTGGCAGCCGAACCGGACGAGGTCCTCGGTGGGCAGGTAGGTGCGGCCGTTGGCGGCGTCCTCGCGCAGGTCGCGCAGGATGTTGGTGAGCTGCAGCGCGAGGCCGAGGGTGTCGGCGTAGTGCGCGCCGAGCTCCGGGTCCTCGCAGCCGTACACGCCGAGCGACAGCCGGCCGATGGCGCCGGCGACGCAGCGGCAGTAGACCTTGAGGTCCTCGTACGTCCGGTACTCGACGCCCTTGAGGTCCATCTCGACGCCGTCGATCAGCTCGTCGAAGCCGCCGAGCGGGATCGGGAAGCGCCGGGCGGCGTCCGCGAGGGCGACCTTGACCGGGTCGGTGTCGTCCTCGCCGACCGCGCCGGCCCGCACCTCGTCCAGCAGCTCGCGGGTGCGCAGCAGCTGCTCGGCCTTGCGGTCCTCGGGCAGGTCGCCGTCGCCGATGTCGTCCACCCGGCGGGCCAGGGCGTAGAGCGCGGACATGGCGAGGCGCTTGGGCTCCGGCAGCAGCCGGATGCCGTAGCTGAAGTTGCGGGCCTGCAGCGCGGTGACCGCCTCGCAGTACCGGTAGGCCGCCATGACCGGCGCCGACGCCAGTGGGGATGCCGCCACTCGGGCGTTCACCTTCCCTTCGCGAAGAGTGCCGCCGCCCGCAGTGCCAGGCGGCGCTTGTCCGGCTTGGGCTGCCGGGCGAGCACGTCGTACCCGGCGGCCTCGACGGCCGCCAGGGCCGCGTACCCGCCCGCGGTGAATCCCGCGAGCAGCAGCCGTAGCCTCCCGTGAACCGTACCCACCAGCGGTGCGCCGCGGTCGAGCAGGGTCCGGGCCCGTTCGGCCTCGAAGGCGATCAGCTCGCGCACCCGCGGACCGGCGGTCGGCGCGGCGAGGTCGTCCTCGGTGACGCCGAACCGTTCGAGGGAGTCTGCGGGCAGGTAGATCCGGCCGCGGCCGAGGTCCTCGGCGACGTCCTGGATGTGCTCGACGACCTGCAGGCCGCTGCAGATCGCGTCGGAGAGGACGATCCGCTCGGGGGTGGCGACGCCGGCGAGGGCGAGCACCAGCCGGCCGACCGGGTCGGCGGAGAGGGTGCAGTAGCCGATCAGGTCGCGGTAGGTGGCGTAGCGGGTGGTGGTCTGGTCGACGCGGTTGGCCTCGATCAGACGGCGGAAGGGCTCCGGGGTGACGGGGTGGCGGTCGGCGAGCGGGACGAGCGCCTTCATCAGCGGGTGGCGGGGCGGCTCGCCGCCCTGGCCGAGGGCGGTCTCGAAGGCGCGGTCGAGGTCGCGCTCCAGGCCGTCCAGCAGGCCGAGCCGGAAGGCGGTGCGGTCGGCGACGACCGGGACGTCCAGCAGCGCGGCCACCCGCTCCGGCTCGGCGAGGTCGCCGTCGCCGGCGTCGTCGACCAGCCGGGCGAAGCCGTAGACCGCCATCAGGTCGGTGCGCCAGGCGGCGGGCAGGAAGGACGGCGCGACCGGGAAGTTCTCCAGGTCCGCCTTCCGCAACGTGGCGCCGTCTGTCTGATTGTCTGATTTGGCCGAAGCCACCACTGCCGTCACTCCCCCGTTCTACACCGCTCCGCCCGGCGGTCCCCTTCGGACACGCGTACCGGGCACCGCGTCCGATCACGCCGAGGCCGGTGCCGGGAGAGTCCCGGCACCGGCCTCGGCGAGATCGCCGCGGACCCCTCAGGGGCGCTCGCCGCGCTCGTACGCCTTCACCACGACGTCGGTCGGCCCGTCCATGACGAGCTCGCCCTTCTCGATCCAGATGGTGCGCTCGCAGGTGTCGCGGATCGCGTTGTTGTTGTGGCTCACCAGGAAGACCGTGCCGGCCTCCTTGCGCAGCTCGCGGATGCGGGCCTCGGAGCGCTTCTGGAACTTCTGGTCACCGGTGGCCAGCGCCTCGTCGATCAGCAGCACGTCGTGCGTCTTCGCCGCGGCGATGGAGAACCGCAGGCGGGCCGCCATGCCGGACGAGTAGGTGCGCATCGGCAGGGTGATGAAGTCGCCCTTCTCGTTGATGCCCGAGAAGTCGACGATGTCCTGGTAGCGGGACCGCACCTCGGCGGGGGACATGCCCATCGCCAGGCAGCCCAGCACCACGTTGCGGTCGCCGGTCAGGTCGTTCATCAGCGCGGCGTTCACACCGAGCAGCGAGGGCTGCCCGTTGGTGTAGATGCCGCCCGCCTCGGTCGGCAGCAGGCCCGCGATGGCGGCCAGCATGGTCGACTTGCCGGAGCCGTTGGAGCCGATCAGGCCGATCGCCTCGCCCTTGTACGCCACGAAGCTGACGCCGCGGACGGCGTGCACCTCGCGGATGGCGGGCGAGCGCTTGCGCGAGATGATCCGGCTCAGCGCCGAGGTGGCGCTGCCGCGGCCGGAGCCCGCGCCGTGCACCTTGTAGACGATGTGGACGTCGTCCACGACGACGGTGGGCACGCGGGCGTGCTGGGCGTCCACCGGAGCCGCCTCCTGAACGTTGGTCGTTGCGGTGTCAGCCACGGCCGTACTCCTCCTCCGCCTTCCAGAAGAACACGAAACCGAGCACGAAGGCGACCAGCGCCCAGGCGATCGCCACGGCCCAGACGTGCGGCGGCAGCGAGTGACGGTTGTCGATGCTCGGGTCGAACGCGAACCGGACCAGGTCCATGTAGACCGAGGCCGGGTTCACGTCCGCGGCCAGCTGGATCCACTTGGGCCAGGACTTGATGTTGTTCTCGATGCTGTAGAACACGCCCGAGAGGTACATCCAGGTGCGCAGGATGAACGGCATCAGCTGCGCCATGTCGGTGGTCTTCGCGCCGACGCGCGCCATGGCCAGCGCGATGCCGGTGTTGAACAGGCACAGCAGGGCGATGGCCGGGATCACCAGCAGCCAGCTCAGACCGGGCGTGATCCCGCTGGCCAGCACGATGCCGATCAGCACCACCATCGAGATCAGCAGCTGCTGCAGCTGGATGATCGTGAAGGCGATCGGCAGGCACGCGCGGGGGAAGTGCAGCGCCCGGATCAGGCCCAGGCTGTCGGAGATCGAGCGGGTTCCGCTCTGCACCGCGGTCTGGATGAACTGGAAGATGAAGACGCCGATGCACAGCCACGGAACGTAGTTGCCGATCGACTTGCTGCCCGAGAGGATCAGGCCGAAGACCAGGAAGTAGACCACGCAGTTCAGCAGCGGGGTCACGACCTGCCAGACCTGGCCGAGCTTCGCCGTGCTGTACTGCGCGACCAGCCTGGCGGTCGCGAAGGACATGATGAAGTGGCGCCGGGACCACAGCTGCTGCACGTACTTGGGCAGCGGTGGCCGCGCCCCGCTCACCGTCAGACCGTACTTGGCCACGAGCTGCTGGGGGGTCAGGCCCGCGTCGGCGCCCCTCGGGGCCGAGAGGCTGAGCGGGTCACTCAATGTCGACACATTCGTCCTTGATCACGGAGTTTGATTCGACCGGCAGGGGGGCTTGCCGGTGGCAGCGATCAGATGATCGGCGGTCGGCCCAGGCGGGTCAGTCGCCATACAGTACGCCATCGCATCGGCCGTCGCGGACCGCAGGGTTCCGCCCAGCCGGCCCGGAATCCGCCCAGCCAGGCCTTGAGCGCGTCACCGGACGGGCGGCGGGCCAGGGTGAGCAGGAACCAGGTTCCCAAGTAGAGAGGCACCAGCGGGACCGGAAGGTTCCGCCGGGCCAGCCACACGCGGTTGCGGGCCACGTTGTGGAAGTACGAGGCGTGCCGGGCCGGCGAGGTGGTGGGATGGTGCAGCACCACGTCGGCCCGGTAGTCGATGGCCCAGCCGGCGTCCTGCGCGCGCCAGGCCAGGTCGGTCTCCTCGTGCGCGTAGAAGAACTCGCCGGGGAGCTGTCCGGCCTGGGGGAAGACCGCCGTGCGGACGGCGCTGGCGCCGCCCAGGAAGGTCGTCACCCGGGAGGAGCGCAGCGGGTCGCTGGCGCGCAGCCGGGGGACGTGCCGGCGCTGGGTGACGCCGGTGTCCGGGTCCGCGATCCGGAAGGAGACGATGCCGAGCCGCGGGTCCTCCGCGAAGGCCCGGCGCAGCAGCTCCGCGGAGTCGCGGTTGGGCAGCAGGCCGTCGTCGTCGAGGAAGAGCACCACGTCGACGTCCCGGCCGTCCGGGCCGAACAGCTCGATGCCGACGTTGCGGCCGCCGGGGATGCCGAGGTTCTCCGGCGACTCGGCGGTGCGGACGTCCGCGGGCAGCGGCGGCAGCGGGGCGCCGTTGGCGACCACGGCCAGCTCCACCGGCGGGCCGTCCTGGGCCCGGACGGACTCGATCAGGGCGTTCAGCTCCGCCGGGCGGTTGCCCTGGGTGATGATGACGGCTCCGAGCCGCAGGGCGTCGCTCATCGCAGCCTGCTCGACAGGACGATGCTCAGCAGGTGCAGCACGGTCTGCAGCATGGCGATCGCGGCGAGCACCACCACGGCCAGGCGGGTGAAGAAGATACCGCCGTGCACCTGGTCCGCGATGCCCGCGGCGAGGATGAACAGCGAGGCCTCGACCGCGCCGATCAGGCGGTGGAACTTCAGCAGCGAGGCGGCCCGGCGGGCCTTGGCGACGCCGGAGGAACGCGGCACCGAGGCGCTGTCCTCGACGGCGGTCATGCCGCTGCGGGCGCGGGCCACGTCGACCAGGTCGGTCTCCGACTTGATCAGGATCGCGCCGAGCGCGGCGAGGGTGCCGAGGAAGGCCCACTGCCAGGCGGTGGCGGTGCCGTCCTGGTGGAACAGGTCGGCGGCCCGCAGGCCGAGGCCGGTGAGCAGCGCGGCCTCGGACATGTAGTGGCCGACGCGGTCCAGGTAGACACCGGTCAGCGAGGTCTGCCGGCGCCAGCGGGCGACCTCGCCGTCCACGCAGTCGAGCAGCAGGTAGACCTGGATCAGCAGGGCGCCCAGGACGGCGCCCGTGATGCCGGGGATCACCAGGGCGGCGCCGGCCAGGATGCCGGTGAACATCATCAGGTAGGTCAGCCCGTTGGGCGTGATCCAGGTGACGGTGCTCAGCACGCGGGTGATCCGCAGCGAGATCTTCCGCATGTAGAGCCGGCCGGCCCAGTGCTCGGCGCTGCGGCGCTGGAGCATCCCCTCGGGGTGGATGACGGCCCGCAGCTCCTCGACGGAGGGGCGGCGGGTCAGGTCGACCGGGGCGGCCGAGGGGGAGTCAGCGGTGGACTGCTTTGACATAGTCGGCGTACGCGTCCCTGATGTCCGATGGGGAGAGGTCGAGGTGTTCCAGGATGGTGAAGCGGCCCGGGCGGGTGTTCGGGGCGTAGTGCACCGCCTCGGTGAACTCCGCCTCGGTGAAGCCGATCCGGTCCGCGGTCACCGGCAGTCCGTGGCTCGCCAGGCGCTCCACGATCAGACCGGTCAGCTCGTGCTCGCCCCGCAGGTGGCTGGCGAAGGCGGCGCCGAGGCCGACCTGCTCGCCGTGCTGGGCGGACCGCTTGGGGTACAGCACGTCCAGGGCGTGCGAGATCTCGTGGCAGGCGCCCGAGGAGGGCCGGGTGCTGCCGGCGATGTTCATCGCGATGCCGGACAGTACCAGGGCTTCCGACAGGGCCATCAGGAGGTCCTCGTCCTCCAGGCCGCCGGGGTGGCGCAGCAGGTTCTCGCCGGCCGAGCGGGCCATCGCGACGGCCAGGCCGTCGACCGGCTCGCCGGTGACCCGGTTCGACAGCTCCCAGTCGGCGCAGGCCGAGATGTTGGAGATGACGTCGCCGATTCCGGCCGCGACGAAGCGCTGCGGCGCCCTGCGGATGACGTCGAGGTCGACCACGATCCCGATCGGGCTGGGCACGCCGTAGGAGCCGCGCCCGGCGTCGTTGTCGAGGATCGAGACCGGTGAGCAGATGCCGTCGTGGGCGAGGTTGGTGGCGACCGCCACGATCGGCAGGCCGACCCGGGCCGCGGCGTACTTCGCGGCGTCGATGATCTTGCCGCCGCCGAGGCCGACCAGCGCGTCGAAGTGTCCGCCGCGCATCTCGTCGGCGAGCCGGACGGCCGCGTCGAGGGTGCCGTCGGCGACCTCGAACCAGGCGGCGCCCGGGAGCAGCGGTTCGAGCCGCTCCCGGAGCACCGCGCCGGAGCCGTTGCTGATCGCCACCGCTATCCGCCCGGAGGCGGACAGCCGCTGGTCGGCGAGGATGCCGCCGAGCGCGTCGAGGGCGCCCGCGCGGATCTCCACGAAGACCGGCGAGGGCAGCAGCCGGGTCAGTACTGGCACGCGATCTCCCGCGCACGGGCCAGGTCGTCGTGGTTGTCGACCTCGACCCAGGAGACCTCGCCGATCGGCTGCACGTCGATCCGCAGGCCGCGGTTCACCATCTCCTGGTAGCCGTCCTCGTAGTAGAGCTGCGGGTCGCGCTCGAAGGTGGCCTGCAGGGCGTCGGCGAGGGCGTCCTTGGCGGACGGGTTGATGATCGTGACGCCGATGTACTCGCCGGTCGCCTCGGCCGGATCCATCAGCTTGGTGATGCGGCGCATGCCGAGGGCGGGGTCGACGACGACCTTCATCTCCTCGTCGGCGAGCTTCTTCACGGTGTCCAGGGCGAGCAGGATGCCGGGGGCGCCGCCCTCCTTGGCCATCCGGTCGTTGCCGTCGAGCATGGTGCGCTGGACGGACGCCGGGTGCACGGTGTCGCCGTTGGCGAGCAGCAGGCCCTCGCCGAACAGCTCGCGGGCGCACCACAGGGAGTAGGCGTTGTTCCACTCCTCGGCCTTGTCGTTCTCGACCAGGGTGAGCTTGACGCCGTACTTCTGCTCCAGCGCGTCCTTGCGGTCGTACACGGCCTCCTTGCGGTAGCCGACCACGACGGCGGCCTCGCGCAGCCCCACCTCGGCGAAGTTGCCGAGGGTGAGGTCCAGGACGGTCCGGTCCCCGTCGACCGGCACCAGCGCCTTGGGCAGGGTGTCGGTGTACGGGCGGAGCCGGCGGCCTGCGCCGGCGGCCAGGACGAGGCCGATCATGCGGTGTCTCCTGATTCGTCGTGTTCTGCCGTGGCGTCGCCGAACACCCAGAAGTGGATGGACTCGGCGACGACGACCAGGGCCAGGACGGCGGCCAGGGCCACCAGACCGCCCTGCAGGGCGGCAGCTCCGGGCCCCTCGTGCCCGACCGCCCCGGTGGGGGCGCCGCCGTACACGAGAGCGGCGAAGAGGGTGACGAGCAGGGCCCGCCCCTCCTGGCCGCCGGTCGCGCGAACCAGCCAGCGGGCCGGCGCGCCGGTGCCGCCGCGGAGGCGGTACACCGTGTCGTAGTGATGGTAGGCGACGGCCGCGACCAGCCCGAACGCGGCCGGGAGGGAGGCGGTGTCCAGGCGCAGCGCGAGCGCGAGGACGGTCAGGTACTCGCCGGCTCGGAAGAACGCGGGGGCCAGCCAGTCCAGGGCGCCGTCGAGCTTCCTGGCCAGGACGAGCGAACTGAGCAGCACGTAGCCGGCGGCGGCGCCGACCGAGGCCCAGGTGCCGCCGAGCAGGTGGACGGCGACGGGCAGGCCGGCCGAGGCGAGCGCCGCGACCACCGGGACGGCGAGGCCCGGCAGCCGGCGGGCGACGGGGCGCAGCAGCGGGGCGAGCAGCTCGGCGAGCGGTCCGCCGTCGGCGAGGACGGCGACCTCGCGGGCGGCCTGGTCGGCGCGCGGACGGCGCCGGTTGATCGAGCGCAGCACCCGGCCCGCGGTGGTGTAGCAGCAGGCCAGGGCGCAGCCGACCAGCAGCACGGTGAGCGTGGTGCGGGGGGTGGTGAACGCGGTGAGCAGGGCTATCAGGGCCCAGCGCTCGCCGATCGGCAGCACGACGATGCGGCGGGCCCAGACCGTCCAGCCGACCCGGTCGAGCCGGTTGGAGAGCTGGGCGGTGGGGCTGGAGTTCGCCGCCTGCGCCTTGCTGCCGGCGGTGGCGGGGTTGCGGGCGGTCTCCTGGTCGGCGGCCATGAAGGCGAAGTCGACGCTGTGCCGGAAGGTCATCAGCACCATCGCGGCCAGGGCGAGCGCCCACACGTGGTCGCCGGTACGGGTGGCCGCGATCGCGAGGCCCGCGTAGAAGGAGTACTCCTTGGCCCGGTCGAAGGTGGCGTCCAGCCAGGCGCCGACCGTGGAGTACTGCAGCGAGTAGCGGGCGAGCTGCCCGTCGGTGCAGTCCAGCACGAAGGAGAGGATCAGCAGCAGACCGGCGGCGACGAACCCGGGCCGGGTCGCGGTGGCGGCGCTGGCGGCCGCGGCGAGCGCGGTGACCAGCGAGGCCGTGGTGACCTGGTTCGGGGTGAGGCCGCGGCGGGCGCACCAGCGGGCGATGTAGCGCGAGTACGGGCTGACGCAGTAGGTGGTGAAGAAGCCGTCGCGGGCCTTCACCGCGCGGCGCAGCCGCACCGCCTCCTCGTCGACCTCGGCGACGGCGGCGCGGGCGGCGGCCAGCTCGTCGGCGGTGGCGGGGACGGTCGCGACCAGGGTGCCGAGCTCCGGGCGCTGGACGGGGATGCCGCCGCGCTGGACGGCGCCGGCCAGGGCGTCCGGGAGGTTCGGCTCGTGGCCGGTGAGGCCGTGGGCGGCGGTGACCAGGGCCTCGCGGGCAACACTGCCGTTGACCGCGACGGCGCCGGGGACGGCGCCGGCCGGGAAGCGGGGGTCGGTGAGGGCCAGGCGCAGGGCGTGCCGGTGGCCGACGAAGCCGGCGTCTATGACGGCGATCCGCTCGGCCGGGTCGGCGGCCGCGAGCAGGTCGGCGAGTTCGACGGCGTCCCGGGCGTGCAGGATCCGGCCGAAGCCGATCGCCGCGAGGTCGGCGGCGAGCGGACCGGGGGCGGTGACGGCGGTGCGGCCGGCGGCCCGGTCCGCGGAGGCGGCGCGGTCGGCCTGGGCCGGGATGGGCACCGTGGTCACGGTGGCGGTGGCGGCCGTCCCGTACCCACCGGTGCTGCTGAGCGGGAGCGGGTCGCCGGCTCCCGGGACGGCCGACGGCTCGGAGCCGGTCACGATCACAGTGGACAGCGGGACTCACTCCCTGACGGTGCGAACGTTCGACGGTACGGACGGGGTTCCGGCCGCAACGGCGAGCGGTGGGACGGGGTGTGGTGGCGGCGCTGCCCTGCGGGGCCCGGCGCACCGGTTGAGGCTACCGGACGGCCCGTTTGCCCCCGAAACGGGGCATCCCCGGCCCCACGGGGCGCCGCGCGCGGGCACCCGGCAGTGCGGGCGGGCGGCGTGGCACCACGGTCGGCGGCCGGTTCGACCACCGGTCGTGCGGGTCATCATTCCGGACGGCGAGCCCGGCATTCAAGCCGTTGAGGGGCGGAACATCGGGCGTACGCACGACCTTCGAACGGACACAAGGTGAAGGCGGCGCGACGAATTCGGTCAGGGTGCGAACACGTCGTCCGGTCATTCGCCCCTTCCCGGGCCCCACGTGCGTCGCGGCCGTCGGACCCCGGAGCATGCGGCAGACTTGGGGCCCGACGCCACTTGCGAAGGGGACCCCATGTCCGACATCTCGTCGACCAGCCGGACGCACCTCCTCCCGGAGATCGACACGGATCTCGACAGAGGCCCCGGTGCGGGCGCCGGCGGTGCCGCGCAGTCCGCCACCGAGATCCTGCTGGAACTGGTCGACGACGACGGCTTCACCATCGGCACCGCGGAGAAGCTCTCCGCCCACCAGCAGCCGGGCCGGCTGCACCGCGCGTTCTCGGTCTTCCTCTTCGACCAGCAGGGCCGGCTGCTGCTCCAGCGCCGCGCCCTCGGCAAGTACCACTCCCCCGGCGTGTGGTCCAACACCTGCTGCGGCCACCCCTACCCGGGCGAGCAGCCCTTCGTCGCGGCCGCCCGCCGCACGGCGGAGGAGCTCGGCACCGCCCCCGCCCTGCTCTGCGAGGCCGGCACCGTCCGCTACGACCTGCCGGACGAGGCCTCCGGCCTGATCGAGCGCGAGTGGAACCACCTCTTCGTCGGCCTGGTCACCGCCGACCTCGCACCGGACCCGGACGAGATCGCCGAGACCCGCTTCGTCACCGAGGAGGAGCTGAAGGAGCTGGAGGCGGAGAAGCCGTTCTCCGCCTGGTTCCGGACGGTCTTCGAGGCCGCGCGGCCGGGCATCCGGGAGATCACCGGACGCGGCTGGTAGACCTCCCGCAGCGGGCTCGGACGGTCTCCACCGCTCCGGGCCCGCCGCACGTCACCAGAGGTGGCCGTCCGGCTCCGCCGCACGCGGGGCCGGCAGCGGCAGCGAGGCCCAGATGACCTTGCCACCGCCCTCGGTCCGCTCCACGTCGCAGGTGCCGCCCGCCTGCAGGGTCACGCTCTTCACCAGGAGCAGGCCGCGTCCGCCGAGGTTGCCCAGGTCGCTCTCCAGCGCCTTCGGCCGGTACGGGTGGAGGTCCTCCACCGCGATGCGCACCCAGCCCTCGCCGATGGCGAGCTCGGTGCTGAGGCGGGGCGAGACGACGGCGGCGTGCGTCACCGCGTTGCTCACCAGCTCGGAGACGATCAGCAGCAGGTCGTCGATCAGCTCCTGGTAGCGCTCGCCGGCCATGCCCTGGGCGAGGAGGCGGTCACGGACCGCGTGGCGGGTCTGCGGGACGGCGGCCTCCTGCGCATCGGCGACGAACCGCCAGACGCCCGGTTCCGGGCCGACGCCCGGCCGTCTGGCCGCGGCCCCGTCCGGGGAGCCGGGGTCCGTCGAAGTGCTCGAGGCCGCCCCGCTGGTCTGTTCCACGTCAAGCCACCCTTCGCATCGTGACGGGAGGCTCTGCCGCGAGCCGTACGCACGGCGGCGCGGGCCGGCGGCCTCTCGGGAATCGGGCGTTCCGCTCAAGGCTCCCTTGGTCCACAGAGGCTAGGAGAGCACCCGTCGGCCACTGGCCCAGGGACTGGAAACTGGCGGCGGGTGAACTGTTCAGACCACATGCGAACGCGATCGGACCACTTCGGCCCGGTCACGATTCGTTGTACCAGCGGATCGGTCACGCTGTGGGAGGTTTTCCCAGATCAGCACGGGCGGACACCGGGCTCTCCACGCCCGCCGGGGCATCCGCCGGGGCGCCCGACGGCCGCCGCGTACGCTCCGGCACGACCCCACCCCGCGACCGGACCGCCCGCACCCGCCGGCGCCGCCGGTTCACCGCCGCACGGCTCCCCCACTGCCGCCGACCGGCCACCGGGCACCGGCCGGCGGCCCGCACCGATGCTGACCAGGCCGGACCTCCGAACACGGGGCGGTGCGCAGTTGCGGCCCGGCGCGGGGTGCGGGCCGCCCGGCCGGCCGACCGGCGCCGCCGGCCCGATCACGGGACCGAGGACGCCGCGCAGCCGCACCGTGTCGACGGGTGGGCCCGCCGCCCGCCGCCCGCCCACGGGCCGGAGGTGCCGGCGCCCGGGAGGAGGAGCGCGGCGACCCGAGTGAGCCCCTCCGGATCGACGGCCGCCGATGCCCCTTTGAAGGCGATTCGCACACCTATGCCCGATTCGCTCCGCGCCCTCCGCCCCGAGCGGCAGAAACGCAGGTGAGAAGCACTCCCACGGCCTGGTAATGTTCTCTCTGTCGCCAGGGGGCGAAGGAAACGGAAACCCTGAGGCAACACACCCCGTCCGGGTGGCGGAATGGCAGACGCGCTAGCTTGAGGTGCTAGTGCCCTTTATCGGGCGTGGGGGTTCAAGTCCCCCCTCGGACACCGACAGAGGCGGATCACGATCTTCGGATCGCGATCCGCCTCTTTGCGTTGAGGAGGCCGGGCGACCCGACGTGTTCCCTCCACGGTGTCAGTGGGACGGCCGCGGCACTAGGAGCCGCCCCCGCCGAGGTGTTCGTCGGCGACGCGGCGGGGGACGACCATGCGCCAGGCGTCCAGGACGAGTTCGCGCATCTCGTCGGTGTCGATGGCCGCCGTCCTGACCTGGACCCAGTTGAAGCGTTCGTCGGCCGGGTCGGGCGGCAGGAAGGTGTCCGGGGCGGAGGCGATCAGGGCGGCCCGTTCCTCCCTGGGGAAGGCGAAGCCGAGGACGGACTCGTCGCGGTTGAAGGCGAGGTAGACGATCCGCCCGACCCGGAACTTGACCCGGTCGCGGACCAGCGCCTCTTCCGTCCGGGGCAGGGAGAGCGCCAGGCGGCGCACGTCGTCGACGGTGACCATCCGACCGGCCTGCCGGTCCGCGGGGCTCAGCGCCCGGGAACGGGGTCGTGGCCGCCGTGCGTGCCCGGGCGGCAGCGCAGGAGGCGGCCGGCGGTGAGGCGGCTGCCGCGCACCGCCCCGTGCCGGTGCAGGGCCTGGACGGCGTAGGTGGAGCAGGACGGGGTGTAGGGACAGCACGCCGCCCGGGTGGGGCTGATCCGGGTGCGGTAGAAGCGGACGGCGTCGTAGAGGCCGGCGGCGAGCGGCCCTGCGGGAACGGGGGCGGCCGGGTCGGCGGCACTCCGTCCGTGGCCGCGGCCGACGGCGGCCTTGAGCACCGAGGCGAACATGATCGGGATCAGGGCGATCATGCAGGGGTCGGCGATCTCACCGAGGCAGTCGCAGGCGTCGCAGCAGTCGTTGTCGCCCTTCGTCCGCTTGTTGCGGCGCTTCCACTCCTCGCGGGCGCGGCGCTGCTCCCGGCGGCGGCGCCGCTCGTGCTCGGGCAGCCACCACCAGGCCCGGCCGGGGCGCGGCGGCGGTCCGCTCTGCTGCTGCACGTGGTGCGGGTGGTGCTGGGACACGGCTGCGGGCCTGCCTTCCGTCCGGGTGCGGGTCGGGCGGCCGCGGTGGCGGCCGCCCCGGTGGGTCGGACGACGGTAGCGCACCTGCGGGTTCCCTCCACCGTCCGCCTGCCGGCCTTGACTTCGCGTGCACTCCAACCACCAGACTCCGAACCGTTCGTTCCCGCAAGGGGCAGGCGAGAACCGAGGAGCAGCGATGGAGTACCGCACGATCGGCACCGACCCGTCGACCCGCCGCGAGGTGAGCGTGCTGAGCCTGGGCGCGATGCTGTTCGGCACGGCGGTGGACGAGCGGACCTCCTTCGCGCTGCTGGACCGGTTCGTCGAGGCGGGCGGCACCTTCGTCGACACCTCGAACAACTATGCGTTCTGGGTGGAGGGTTCGCAGGGCGGCGAGAGCGAGGCGCTGCTCGGCCGGTGGCGGCGCAGCCGCGGGATCGGTGACCAGGTGGTGATCGCCACCAAGCTCGGGGCCCGGCCGCTCGCGCCGTCGCGGGGATTCACCCCGGACGTCGAGGGCCTGTCGGCGAAGACGGTCGGGGAGTCGGCGGAGCGCAGCATGGAGCGGCTCGGCACGGACCGGATCGACCTGCTGTACGCGCACATCGAGGACCCGCGGACCGAACTCGCCGAGACGGTCGAGGCGTTCGGGTCGCTGGCGGCACAGGGCTCGGTCGGTCTGCTCGGGGTGAGCAACCACTGGATGTGGCGGGTGGAACGCGGCCGGGCGCTGGCGGCCGCGGCCGGACTGCCGGGGTGGGAGGTGCTGCAGTACCACCACAGTTATCTGCGGCACCGCACCGATCTGCCGACGCTGCGGTCCGCGGACGGTTCGGTCGGGGTGGCGGGCGGCGAGGTGCTGAGCTACCTGCGGTCGGAGCCGGGGCTGGCCATGGTGGCGTACTCGCCGCTGCTGGGCGGGAGTTACGTGCGGTCGGACAAGCCGCTGGGCGAGGGTTTCGACCACGCGGGGACGGCGAAGCGGCTGGCGGTGCTGCGGGAGGTCGCGGCGGAGACCGGCGCGACGGCGAACCAGGTGGTGCTGGCCTGGCTGATCGGCGGCGAGGTGCCGGTGATCCCGCTGGTGGGGGCGTCCTCGGTGGCGCAGCTGGACGAGAGCCTGGCGGCCGTGGAGTTGGAGCTGACGGCGGACCAGCGGGCACGGCTGGATGCCGCGCACTGATCCGCCGTCGGGCGAACGCCTAGGTGTTCTGACCCGTGAGGTTGGGGACGCGGCTGGCGGGTGGCTTGCCTGCGAGTGCGGTGTGTCCGCGGTGGTGATTGTAGGTGTGGAGC
>NZ_JBFBDW010000083.1:0-21025 GCF_040683455.1 Kitasatospora sp. NPDC093679 | reverse complement strand
GCTGACGCCGGGGCGTGCGGGCGGCACCGCCGTCACCCCGACGGCGGTCCCGTTTCGCACGCCCCGGTGCCGCCCCTGGGCGTGTGCGGGCGGCACCGGTCACGGCCTCAACGGGCGGTCGCGGGGCCGTCGGTGCGGATGGACCGTCCCGTCACCGACGACGTCCGGATCCGGACGAAGACGTCGCGGCCCTCACCGACCCACGGATCGGGACGGCCCCGGTGCTTCAGATGCTCGACGACCCCAGGCTCGTCGAGCCGGACCGCGGTGCCCCTCAGCAGCACACTCCAGCCCGAGCTCAACGCCTCGTCGATGCGGTCCACCTCGAACGCCAGGGATGTGCCGGGCTCCGGGCACACACTGCTTCCCTCTGCCGTGCGGTAGACCACCGTTCCGTCCAACACCCGGAAGTTCACGGGCAGCGCCAGGGGACCGCTCCCGGTGGACAGCACCACCCTGCCGACCCCGCCGGGGGCGAGCTTCGCCCAGCACTCCGCCGGCGCCAGCTCCTCGACCACCGGCTCCGCGGCGGCTGCCCCACGCCCCGCGGGCACCTCGGTGCCGGCGCCGAGCAGTTCGCCGACCGAGGTGCCCAACACGCCAGCCAACCGGGTGAGGGGTGCCGAGCCCGGCACCGCGGCGGACGACTCCAGGTACTCCAGGTACTCCACGGCCATTCCGGCCCGCTCCGCCACCTCCTCGCGGCTGAGTCCCAGTCGCTCCCTGCACAGCGTCACGCGCCGTGCGATGTCACCCCGCTGCTCGGCCGGGGCTCCTGGCGTCCCGGTGCCGGTCGGCTGCCTGGGCATGGTTCGCTCCTTCTCCCTCGTCGAGGACACGGCCCGGCATGTCTAGCGGCCGCGCACGATCAGGACCGGGCACGGCGCGTGCTGCGCGCAGTGCTGCCCCACCGACCCGAGCAGTGCCCCGGTGAAGCCGCCGATTCCGCGGCTTCCCACCACCAGGAGGACCACGTCCTCCTCGCCGGCCGCCGACAGCAGCACCTGCGCGGGAGTGCCCCGGACGACCGCCGTGCTGATCTCGACCGCAGGCTCGGCGCCCGCCACCTTCTCCACGCTTTCCGCCAGCACCCTCGACGCAATGTCGTTCATCGCCTTCTCCCCGGAGGCGGGGACGTCCGCGCCCCACCCCGTGAACGGCGGCTCCCAGGCGATGACCGCCCGCACCACATCGCCGGTCAGCCCGGCCTGGAGGACCGCCCAGCGCAGGGCCCGCCGGGATTGCTCCGAGCCGTCCACGCCGACGACAATCGCCTGTCCTGACCGGTTGCTGGTCATGACTCCTCCTGGGATCAGCCGCTGGTGGCGGGCGTATTGGCCGCGGCGTCGTGCATGCCTGCGACCAGAAGCTGGTGTCCGAGCTCCATCAGGGCACGGCCGGCCGCGTACTCGTCGCCGATCTCGGGAACCGCGGCATCCTGTGGGCTGCGGTGGGCGCTGCTTCGGCTCTCCAGGACGTTGTCGCCGGTGTCGAGCACGCCGTGCGCAGTGGTCGTGTCCCCGTCCTCGAACAGATCGAGCTTGAGCGTCCAGGTCTTGACGTGCATGGGAGCCTGGGTCCGCTTTTCGGTCATCTCTCCGTCGCCTCCTCCGGCATGCGGCCGGGTGGGCGCATGACCCACCGTTCGGGTCGCTGGGCCTGCGCCCGTACCACCAGCGTCGGGCGGGGGACCGGCACGCCGCTGGGGCCGTTCGGCCCTGATCCTGCGGACGGACGGGCACGGGCCGCCTGCCCATGGCCGGATGCTCCGCAGCGCTTGCGGCGGAGGCCGGCCAGGGCCGCATCCAGGTCGGTGCCGGCCGATCGGGACGGTTGTGGGGCGTGCCGAGCAGACTTCCCGGCTGGGTGCCGGTGATGGCGGCGAGGGCGGGTCGGTGTGGCCGGCTTCACCGGGCCGGCCGTACGACAGCGTTCCTCGGCGTGTGTACGGGCTGCGGCTTCGGGGCCTGCTCTCCCGGCGGCACTGTTCCGGCGGCGATCGCGAGCACGACCGTGCCGTCCACCGTCTCCTCGGCGACGAGCAGCGCCGCCAGGTCGTCGAGCTGCCGGCGGTGTCCGCGCAACAGGCCGACGGCCCGCTTCTCCGCTCGGCGGAGCAGGCGGGCGACCTCTTCGTCGACCGTGCGCTGGGTCTGCTCGGAGTACGGTCGCTGCAGCCGCTCCTCCGGGCCGCCGCCGAGGTACTGGGCGGTACCGGCGGCGTATCCCACCGGGCCGAGTTCGGGCGAGAGGCCGAACTCGCGGACCATGCGGGTGGCGACCGCGGTGGCGTTGGCGAGGTCGTTGGCCGCACCGGTCGATCCCTCGCCGAAGACGAGCAGTTCCGCTGCCCGGCCGCCGAGCTGCACGGCCAGGAGGTCGTCCAGGTAGCCCTCGCTGTACAGGTGCCGCTCGGCCTCGGGGAGCTGCTCGGTCGATCCGAGCGTCATGCCGGCCGGGAGGATGGTCACCTTGGCCACGGGATCGGCGTGCTCGCACAGCGCGGCCATCAGGGCGTGCCCGGATTCGTGTACGGCGACCGCGTGCCGCTCCTCGGGGAGCAGCGCGTTGGAGGACTCCCGGCGCCCCAGCAGGACCCGGTCGCGCGCCGCATCGAGGTCGTGGGCCGTGATGACGGTGCGCTCCGCCCGTACGGCGTTGATCGCCGCCTCGTTCACCAGGTTGGCCAGGTCGGCGCCGGAGAAGCCGGGCGTGCCGCGCGCGATCCGGTCCAGGTCGACGTCCGCGGCGAGTGTCTTGCCCTGTACGTGGACGAGCAGGATTGCGGCCCGCTCCGCCTGGTTCGGCAGGGGCACGGTCACCTGGCGGTCGAAGCGCCCCGGTCGCAACAGCGCCGGATCGAGGGCGTCCGGGCGGTTGGTCGCGGCCAGGACGACGATTCCCGTGCCCTGGTCGAAGCCGTCCATCTCCGACAGCAACTGGTTCAGGGTCTGCTCGCGTTCGTCGTTGCCGCCGAGCCGCGCGCCGCTGCCGCGGCGTGCGCCGACGGCGTCGATCTCGTCGATGAAGATGATCGACGGCGCCCGCTTGCGGGCCTCCTCGAACAGGTCGCGGACCCGAGAAGCGCCGACACCGACGAACATTTCTACGAAGGCCGACCCGGTGACGGAAAGGAACGGGACCTCGGCCTCGCCCGCGACTGCCCGGGCCAGCAGTGTCTTGCCGGTGCCGGGAGGGCCGACCATGACCACGCCGCGGGGCCCTTTCGCGCCGGCGGCCGCGTACCGCTCGGGACTGCGCAGGAACTCGACGATCTCGCTGACCTCCTGTTTCACGCCCTCGTAGCCGGCAACGTCGGCGAACCGGGTGCTCGGCCGCTCGGCCTCGATGATTTTCGCCCGGGACCGTCCGACCGCACTGAGGCCGCCGGTCATCGCCTTCGACGCAGCGCGCCCCGACCAGAGGAGCAGCCCACCGAGGACGACGAGTGGCAGCAGGAAGAGCAGGGTGGTGAGAGCCGAGCCGCCGCCGGTCGCCGTCGCCGTGATGTCAACGTGCTGGGCCTGGAGCTGGCGCGTGAGGGCACTGCTGTCCAGAGCCGTCGGCATCCGGGTGGTGAACTTCGTGCCGTCCTTCAGGCTGCCGCTGATGGCGCCCTTGTCGGTGATCTCGATCTGCTTGACCTGGCCGGCGTCGACCTTGCCGGCGAAGTCGCTGTACGTGTACCGGGTGCCGGTTCCGGGCGTGCCGCGGGTCAGCAGGACGATCATCAGGAAGACGGTCACGGCAACCGGCAGGAGCCACCGTTGCCACCCGGACATCGGCGGACGCCCCGACGGCACCGGTGCGAGCGGATCGGGCGGCGGGCCCGGCTTGGCGCGGCCGGTCGCATGCCGGGCAGGGAAGCGGGCGCGTGCAATCATCTCGTGCCTCCGGCTTCCATGCTCGGCCCGGTGGTGCAGGGCAGCCAGGGCCGGTCGGTCCACCCGGCGGGGACATTCGGCAGCCTTCAGCAGCCCCGGGAGCGGACATACTGTGGTCAGAGGATCTCCCGAGAGAGTCAAGGCCCCACCGTCCGGCAGGGAGTGATCGAACATGCCCGGAGTCGGCGACCGAGTCGCGGAACTGTTCCGCATCAAGGCCAACCGTTTGCTGGACCGGGCCGAGGACCCGCGCGAGGTTCTCGACTTCGCCCACGCGCAGCAGCAGGACCTGGTTCACGAGGTGCGGCGCAGCCTCGTCGAGGTGGCGGCCGCCCGCAGCCGCGTGCAGGCGCAGACAGCCGCCCTGCGGCCGGCGGAGGCCGACCTGGAGGATCAGGCGCAACGGGCACTGGCGGAGGGGCACGAGGACGCGGCACGGGGCGTCCTGGCCAGACGGGCCGGCGTGCATGCCAGGCTGGCGGACCTCGAGGAACAGGAGCGGTTGCTGCAGGGCGAGGAGGACCGGATCGCCGCAGTGCTCCGCAGGCTGGAGTCGAAGGTGGCCGCCTTCGCAGTGCACAAGGAGGCGCTCAAGGCCGAATACACCAGGGCCGACGCCGAAGCGCGGGTCGCCGAAGCGGTGTCCGGGATCGGAGAGGAGATCGGCGACGTCAGCACTGCCGTCCGGCGGGTCCGGGACCGGACCGTGCAGCTGCAGGCCCGTTCGGCAGCCTTGGAACACCTGACGGCCTCCGGTCTCCTCACCGGGGACGAAGCCTGGCCGGACGAGACACGGATCGAGCTGGAGCGGCTCACCGCGGACGATGACGTAGAGGCGGAACTGCAGCGGCTGAAGGCGAGGACCCAACCAGCACGGTCCGGACCCGAGGCCTTGAGGTCACAGCCCAGACACGCGGAGTCCGGCGGAGAGTCGTCCGCGTGACCTGCCACGGCAGCAGGGAAGACCGCCCCGGACGTCAGAGGAGTGAGGATCCCCAGGCTCGTGGAACCATTTGCGGAGCCCGGGGCCGGCCGAGGTGGTCGCGGCCTCGTGCACTTCCTCGATGCGGCCCTCCTTCCGGGCCTCGACGGCCCCGACGTCCTCGGCGCCACCACGTGGAGACGGCGGCAGGCTTCTGAACCGGGATTCACCGGGCACTCCGGCACGGACAAAGCGGTCGCTCGCGGGATGCAGGCGTGGACCAGCCGCGGCGGCGCCGGGCCGACACCTGTCAGGCCCAGGTTGCCGGGCGTCGTTCAGGTGCCGGGGACGACGGCCACCGGGCAGGGCACCCGGTGGACGGCCGCGTGTGCGACGGGGCCGATACGTGGCGCCGGGCCACTGCGGTGTCCGCCGCGACCGACCACGACGAGCCGGGCCCGTTCGGTGCTCGCCGCCAGCGCGTGGGCGGGACTGTGCGGGACGGCCTGCTCCAGCACCCGGACCCCGGGGTGCTTCTCGCGCCACGGCAACAGTGCTGCGGCCAGCGCGTCGCGGTCCGCGGGCGTTGCGCTGCCCGCGTGCAGGGCGAGCAGCGGTGCGGCGTGGCGTTCCGCCGCGGCGAAGGCGAACCGCAGGACGTTGTCGTGTCCGGGCCGCAGACTCACACCGGCCACGACCGCGCCCGTGATTGCGGCTGCTTCTTCTGCTGTGGCCGCATCGGCCGGCGCGCGGACCAGCACCACCGGCACTTCGGAGTATGCGGCCGCGTGCAGGGCGACCGACCCGAGCAGGTGGCCGCGAACTGCCCCGAGTTCACGGGATCCGACCACCAGGAGTGCGGCCGCGCGCGCGGCGGGCAGCAGTTCGGCGGGGGACGCGGCAGGCACGAGCCGGGTCAGGACCAGGACATCCGGGTACTGCTCCCGCAATTCGCTCTCCATGCGCTGCAGCAGACGTTCGCCGGCGAGCGCCTGCTCGCCCTCTCGGGCGGTCTGCTGAGAGGTCATCGGCGGCAGGACCCACACGTGGAACAGGCGCAGGGGTACCCCACGGACCTGGGCCTCACGGGCCGCCCAGTGCGCGGCGGACCTGCTGCCAGGCGAGCCGTCGAGGCCGACGGCGATCTCCTCTTGCATGGTTCACTCCTGTCCGTGACCGCTGCCGTCCGTTCAGCGCTGCGCCGCGGGATGCGGGCCGCGGTCGGTTCGAACGGCGGGCGGTGCAGTGTCGGCGAGAGTGTCGTCGATGCGGTGGCCCAGTGTGTGGCGGACAGCGACCACCCCGTCCAGGGAGCGGCACATGCCCGCGATGACAGGGACGAGGCTCTTGCGTTCAACGGTGCCGCTCAGGGTGACCACGCCGTCGTCGACGGTCACCCGTACGGCGTTGGCGGGGAGCCACAGGGTGTTCAGCAAGACATCCCGTTCGATCTCCTCCCGGATGTCGTTGTCGGTCCTGAGGAAGGGGCTGAGCAGGTCGCTGCGGGAGACGATGCCGGTGAGCCGGCCCGAGGTGTCGACCACGGGCAGCCGCTTGAGTTTCCTACGGTGCATGAGCCGGGCTGTCTCGACCAGGCTCCAGCCGGCGCGCGCAGTGACGACCGGGCTCGACATCAAGGACTCGGCGGTCTCTCCTTCCACACGGTGATCGGCGTGTGGCAGGAGGCGGTGGGGACGTGGCTCGTCCTGGTCGGGCAGGGCGGCTTCCTCGCGGATCAGGTCGGCTTCGGAGACGATGCCGATCGGGCGGTAGCCGGCGTCCACGACGGGTACCGCGGCGATGGCGTTGCGGTGGAACAGCCCCACGATCTCCTTGAACGCGGTCTCGGGACGGACCGCGACGACATCGTGGGTCATGACGTCCTCGACAGTGCGGCGTTGCACGGTGCGCTCCTCTCCGGACAGGCCGGATGCCCGGCATTTTCGGACTGGTGCGACACCTCCAGTTTCGGCCCGACCGACGGCTTCCCGCCGGGGCCGGGCGGCCCGGTTCCGTTCGGAGAACGGCCCTGGTTGCTGGCCGGGGTCACCGCGCTTGTTGCCATAGCGAGACCCGTACCGAGGCGGCTACCGACTCCACCAGGGCGGAAGGGCCGCTCGGACCGCCTCGGTGAGGCCCTACCGGTACTACCGGTACTGGGCAGCCGAACCCCCGGAGACGAGGGCAGGAAGCAGAAAGCGAGATAGAGCCTGCTGCCCGAGGCCCGTCCGGCAACATTCCGCACAAAGACGCACGGGTACGGGTGCGTACCCGTGTCCTGGTGGCGAGTGGAAGGAACCTGTCCATGGCCGACGCCAACGTGCGGATCCCCGCCGAGGCCCGCGACCGCCTCGCCGAGATCGCCGCCGCCGAGCAAGCAGGGCCGGCCCTCCGCCGGCGGTAGGTGGAACACCCAGCCGGCGGGAAGCAGCCCCTGACGACGAGAAGGCACCGCCTTGGCAACCGACTATGACGCTCCTCGTGACCCCGGTGACGGCGGCAATGACGACAGCATCGAGGCGCTGAAGAGCCAGCGCGACGACAGACAGAATTCCCTGGTGGATGTCGACCCCGAGGCGGTCGAAGGCCTGGAGCTTCCGGGCGCCGACCTGTCCGGCGAGGAACTCACCGTGCAGGTCGTGCCCCTGCAGGAGGACGAGTTCACCTGCATGGCCTGCTTCCTCGTCCATCACCGCACCCAACTCGCCGGCACGGACAAGAACGGCCGGCCCGTCTGCCGTGACTGTGCTTCCTGACCGCCCCGGCCCCCGCCGTCTTGGGGGCGGACCGTCGGCCCGTGTCGCGGTACCGCAGCCGGACCGCCCGACCACGACGGCGGATCTTGCGACCTCAGTCGCGGGTGGACCGGTGGCGGTTCCGTCTACACCCCGTAGTAGAGGCGGTGAGGGTCGACGAGGATCAGCTCGCCCTGCTCCTCGGCGGCGCGCAGGTCCGGGCTGAATCCTGCGGCGCTGTACAGGGCGGGCCGGGTGCGGCTGACGTCCTCGCCGAGTTCCGCGAGTGCGGCCACCAGTTCCTGGAGTTCCCGCAGGTCGTGCAGGTCCAGGACGTCATGCCAGCTGGCGCGTCCGACCGACAGGAGGGGGCCCGGGCGGCCGCGGGCCTCGCCCCGGACCGCGACGTCGGCCCGCAGCGGCGCTCTCCCGGAGACCGGCGGGAGGATACCGGGCGAGACCGTGGCAGGGGCGGCACCGAAGGTGTCGACGGACCCGAAACCGGCGGCCCATTCGCGACAGACCCGGGCGAAGTGCTGTTCCAGGACGGTCGACTCGAAGGCCACCCGGGCGGTGCGCCACACCTCGGCGGCCTCCCTGCGTTCGAGTTCGCCGCGGTGCGGCCGGATGACGGCGTGGTCGAAGGCGAGCAGCGGCTCGGCGATGCAAAAGTGCGTCGCACCGGGGCGGAAGGCGTCCGGCACGGCCTGCACGAGGCCGCAGTCGCCGAGGCGGGTGAGGATGTGCGGGATCTCCGTGGCGGGGCGCGCCAGCCGGTCGGCGATGTCGCCCGGCGTCGAGTAGCCGTCGGCGAGGGCGGTCACGGTGGAGTGGGCCAAAGAGCGGTCCCAGCCGTCCGGTTCGACTTCGATCAGGTGCCCGGCCCGCCAGAACAGGGGCAGCCGGGGGTTGAGGACGGTTCGGCAGATCCAGGCGTCGAAGTCGTCGGCGTGCGCAGGGGTGTCCTCGCCGGCGGCGTCGTGGCGGAACACGGGGCTCGTTCCGACGACGGCGCTCAGGCGGAGGGCGAGCACGGGGTCCTGGACGTTCCACAGCCGGGCGCCCTGCCAGTGGTCGAGACGGGACACCTCGAGCCGGAAGTCGGCCCTCGCCGCTGCGCCGCCGGCCAGCCGGTTCATGACGGGCATGTCGCTGCCGCACAGCAGCACCCGGGCCCGGTTCGGCGTGCCGCTCTCGCGCAGTCGTCGGCAGGCGTCGTGGACGGCGGCCGGCAGGGCGGGGCTCTGGCGTACGAGCTCGGGGAAGCCGTCGAGGACGATCGGCAGCGGCCGGTCGGCCGCGAGGGCCAGCAGGGCCTCCAGGGCGTCCTGCCAGCCCTGCCAGTGGGGCACGGCGCTGGCGCCGGTGTGGTGGGCGAACCGGTCGGCGAGTCGGCGCAGGGATTCCGCCTCGGCCGCCTCCTGCGCTGCGAAGTGGAATCCGCCGGTGGCCCGGGCCAGCTCGTGGAGGAGGAAGGTCTTGCCCTGGCCGCGCGGTCCGGTGACCATGCCGACGGCCGGGCCCTGATGCGGGTCGGTCGCGAAGGCGGCGAGGGCTTCCCATTCGACCGCCCGGTCGAAGAGCGTCGCCGGTCGACCGACGGCGGTAGTGGCAGATCCCACGGTGGAGCCTTCCCTTACTCGTGAACCCTTTCCCCGGTTCGGCGGTGCCCGTCAGATCCAGTAGACGTCCGGGGCTTCGCCGCCGCTTCCCGGCCGGCGCGCCGCCCACCGCGGCCTGGCGTTCCGGTCAGCGGTGCGGTGTGCGGCCGAGCGGCGTACCGCAAAGACGGCATTGCGCTGGAACAGGCCGACGATCTCCTTGAAGGAGGTCTCGGGGCGCCAGGACGACGTCGTGGGTCATGACGTCCTCGGCGGTGCGGCGTTGCACGGTTGCTCCTCTTCCGACGGGCCGTGGCGGCGGGGCAGGAGACCGTCCGGTCAGGTGCCGTCGGCCGGTGCCGGGGGTACGACGACGACCGGGAGGTGGGCGTGGTGGACGACTTCGGTGCTGGTCGAGCCCAGGGCGAGCCGCCCCCATGCGCCCGAGCCGCGCGACCCGACGACGAGTAGGCTCGCGTCCTTGCTCGCGTCCAGCAGGACCTGGGCCGGGCGGCCGCGGGCGCAGTGGACCTCGACTTCCGCGGACGGCTCGCCGACCTGCCGGCACAGCTCCTCCACGGAGTTCGTCACGTCGCGGGTGACGATGTCGTGCAGGTGCGGAGGCGAGGAATCGCCGCCGCGCGGCCAGGTGCCGGGGCCCGTTTCGGCGTGAGGGCCGTACGCGCAGACGGCCCGCAGGGGTCCGCCGCGCAGGCGTGCCTCACGCAGCGCGAAGGCCATCGCCTGCCGGGCGGTGTCGGAACCGTCCGTGCCCACCACGACCGGGCCGGCAAGGGTCTCTCGGGGACTTCTTTCGTTCATGGTTCTCTCCGGTGTCGTGCGAGCGGCCCGCGCGGGGCGACAGGTCGCCGTGGCTGCGGAGGCCTCACGGGGCGTTCAAATGGTCGAAGACCTCCGCCACGTCGTCGATCTCGTGGATGAGTCCCACCAGGTGCGGGATGCGTTTGGGGTCCATGTGCCCGTGCAGTTCGACGACGCCGTTCGTGACGCTCACCTTGACCTGGCCCGGGGGGAAGGTGGAACGCGCCGGTGACGACCTGGGACTCGATCTCGCTGCGGATCTTCTCGTCGTCGCGCAGGAGGGCGCGCAGCAGGGCGCCGCGATCGACGATGCCCACCAGGTGGCCGCCCTGGTCGGTGACCGGCATGCGCTTGAGCCGCGAGCGCGCGGCGGTGAGGGCGGCGTCGGTCACGGGGGTGTCGGGGCTCACCGTGACGGCGGGTGCCGTCATCAGGTCTGCGGCCCGCTCGTCGCGGGCCCCCCTGCCTGAGTTGCTCCGATCGCCGGTCCCGGCTCCTTTCGGCCGGTGCGGGCAGGCGGCGGCACCGGCGAGGAGATCGGACTCGGACACGATCCCCATCACCCGGTCCTCGGCATCCACCACCGGCACCGCGGTGATCCTTTCCCGGGCCATCGGGCGGGCCAGTTCCAGGAACGGCAGGTCCGCCCGGACACCGAACACCGGCACGTCCATCACCTCGCGGACCCGAAGCGTCGTCGACGCACCTCGCGTATCGCCGTCGGCGACGGGCGCGGTGCCGGTGCGAGCCGCCGGCGTCCGGGACGCCGAGGTAGACACAACGGCGCCGAGATGGCGCAGCAGCATGCTCTGGCGATGCTGCTCCTGCGGACTCCCCGGTTTTCCGGGCTCGGAGCGGCGGGCCTGTGACCCGGCGGAGAAGTGTTCGTGCTCGCTCACGACGCCTCCTTGGCCGGACGGAGCGTTTCCTCCTCCAGTCTTCAACGCGTGCGGGCAACGAGCACGGGCCGGTCGGCCCCTTGCAAGGCGACAGACAGCCCTGTGCGCCGCGGTCGCCGGTGACCTGCGCCGCCGGGGAGAACCGCCGTGGCCTCCGAGCCGCTCACGTTCCGGGACGGGCCTTCCGTTCGGCCGGTCGTTCACGGACGATGGGGGACCTTTCGATTCGTGAAGCCAAGGAGGCGATCGATCATGGGTGAGCACGTGCACGTCCTGCTGTCCCGGGAGATGGGTGTCAGCACCGAGGGCGATCTCGTCGAACACCTCCGCTGCCGCTGCGGAGAGACCCGCACGAGGATCCATCCGGTGGACACCGGCGAACTCGAGCAGTAGGACGTCGACCGCACCGGAGACCGCACCGAGTGACGGGACTTTTTCCTGACGGGCGCTGTGGGGGCTGCCCCCCGGTCTGCCGGCAGACCGGGGGCAGGCCTGCCTCGAGTGCGTTGTGTTCCTTGCCCCGTCGCGGACTTCGTCGTGATTCGGCGGGGAGTATGCCCTTATGACTGCAGCGCACGGTTCGGTGCGCGGCCTTATGACTGCAGCGCACGGTTCGGTGCGCGGCGTGCCCGGGGCCGCCCGGGACCGCTCTCGAGCTCGTGGTGCGCGGGCGGGTGCCGTCGGCGACGGTGGAGCGGGCTCGCGGTGGTGGAATCTGCGGCTCGACATGCGCGGTCGCCGTGCTGTCGGTGCGATTGGAAATGGTGCAGACGCATGGAGGGCAGGCGCAGCCGTCCGCGATGGTGCGGGCGACCTTGGACATGGCCGGGAGGACGGTGCGGGTGCGCGCCGGAGTGGCGACAGTGGCCCAGGCCGTCGAGTTGCTGCACGGCAGCCTCGTGTACGGGCTCGACCGGTTGGGGCGCCGAACGGCGTGGCCCCACCCGCTGGCGCCGGGCCCGTAGCGGACGCGGTTCGAGATGGGCACGACGGTGCAGGTCGCCAGCTGCGCACCGTCGTGCCGTCGCGGTGCTGCCGGTGTGGCGGGACGATGGATGACAAGGGGTGGGGCTGGTCAGGTGTGTGAGGTGATGGGTGATGGCGGGCGAGTTGCTGCACCGGCGGCCGTCGTGGTGGCCGGCGTTCTCGGAGTGGTTCGAGGACTTCCCGATGGAGATGCGGGCGGGCACGGAGCCGCACGTGATCCGGGTGGAGGAGTGCGAGGAGGACGGCGCGTACGTGATCAGGGCGGAACTGCCCGGGATCGACCCCGACAAGGACGTCGAGATCACGGTCGAAGGCGGTGTACTCACCGTCCACGCGGAGCGCCGCGAGGAGAAGAAGGACAAGCAGCGCACCGAGTTCCGCTACGGTGCGTTCACCCGCAGCGTCCGGCTGCCGGAGAGCGCCGAGGAGCAGGAGATCACCGCCACCTACGACAACGGGATCCTGACGGTGAAGGCCCCGATGGGGCAGGTCGAACGGAATCCCCGGAAGATCGAGATCTCCAAGGGCGGCTGAACGAGCACCGCCTCAGCGTTGCGGGGTGACCCTATCGGGCTCGACCGCGGGGACCGGGCGAAGCCGCGTCGGTGGCGTCCGTTTCCGCCAGTGTGGACTCGAGCTGTCGCCGGACGTCCTCGGTGAGCCTGGCGAGCCGGTCGGACCATGTCGCCGTCGGGGGCTGTGGATCGGCGATGCGGCGCGCGGGCGCGGGTGGTGCGGCCAGGTCGGTTTCGAAGGCCGCCCGGGCCGCAGCCAGGGTGATCCGGTTACCGGTTCGGCGGCCACCTGTGCTTCCCCTCGTAGCGTGGAGTCGTGACCCGATAAGGGAGTTGGGGTGGGGAAGCGACGTACGTACGACGCCGAGTTCCGGACGGGGCGGTGCGGATCGTGCTGGAGACCGGGAAGTCGGGCGCGTAGGTGGCCCGGGACCTGGGAGTGCACGAGGCCACGCTGCAGAACTGGGTGCACGCCGCCCGGTGAGCCTCGGAGAGCGGGGTGGGGCCGGTGGAGGAGCCCGAGCGCGAGGAACTCGCGCGGCTGCGTGCGAAGGAGAAAAAAGCAGGCCGAGCGCATCGTCGAGCCGGAGATGGAACGTGATGTCCTCAAGCGCTGCATGGTCTTGTCGGTGAAGCAGCCGAAGCGGACCCGGCGGTGGTCGTCGGGATGATCGGTGATTGCAGGACCGAGGAGGACATCCCGCACACCGTGGCCTGCCGGGCACTCGGCGTCTCGACGGCCTGGTTCTGCAAGTGGCGCAGAAGACCCGAGAATCCGACGAAGCGCGAGGTCAGACGTGCCGCGCTGACCCGGGGGATCAAGGAGCTGTTCGAGGCGTCCGGCGGCACCTACGGCTCACCCAGAATCACGCTGGACCTATGGGCCGAGGGCCGGCAGGTCTCACGGAACACCGTCGCCGAGATCACGGCCGAGCACGGCCGGTACGGCCGCAAGCCGAAGAAGCGCAGGTCATTGACTGCTCCGGCGACCGGAGGAACCGTGAACCAGGCCCAGGCCGAGGAACTCGTCAAGGAGGTCCTCCTCGACATCGTGCCCGACGCGGACCTCACCGAGACGGACGCGCAGGCCGACCTCAGGCAGGAACTCGAACTCGACTCCATGGACTTCCTGACGCTGGTGGAACGGCTGTCCGCGCGAGCGGGCTGCCGGATCGACGAGGACGACTACCCGCGCATGGCCACGCTCGCCGGAAGCGCCTCCCTCCTGGCCGAACGCACCTGAGGGTGCCGCCGGACGCCGTCCCGGCCAGCGGAGGTGAGTGCAGCCTCAATCGGCCAAGGTGTGAAGCACGCCGCCGCGGCCGGCGGCCACCGGCATGCCCTGCTTGTGGTGCTCGAAGTGGTGCACCTGCGTGTCCGGACCGGGGAAGAACATCGACACCCGGCCGGTCTCCGACCAGCGCACGTCCCACGGCGGACTGCCGTTCGGATGGTGCAGCGCGACGACCTCACCGTCGCGGCGTGCGGCGCCCGGCCGGGTGGCGTTCACGATGACCCGATCTCCGATGTCGGCCTTCATGACGAGCCTCCGTCCACTGAACTGTCCCGGGCAGTCGGGACACGACCCCTGTCTTCAGAGCAACAGCCGCCGAGGGAACCCGGTAGGGCCGGGCGGGCCCCGCCGTGCAGGCCGAAGGGCCTCATCGGCTGCCGGCCCGGAACCGGCCCTCGGCCCGTCCCGAACCGACGCCGCTCAGCCCGCGTATCGACCGGAGATCCCGGCTGCGATCGCCGCGGCCCACCCATCGACCTCGTCCCAGTCGGTGTGCTCACCGTACCGGCCGCCCATCAGCCGGAAGACCAGTCGGCCGGTCGCCGGCCAGTGCACGGGTGCCACCGCACCCGCGAAGTCGTGCCGGCCGACGGGAGTGACCGCGGCCGACAAGGCGTCAGGGACCTCTGTGGCGGAGCGCGTCTTCAGCCGCCGCAGGCCCCGGGCCACCGGCGCCGGGAAGGCGCTGCTCCGTTCCCCGACCAGACTCACGTCGAACAGCCAGAGGGGTCGCCGGGCGAGGGCGTCGGCGTTCCGCCGGACGAATCCGACCGCCTCGGGCAGCCACCGGCCGCCGTGCACGGCGCTGCCCAGCACCGCAGCATCGCAGTCCGGAAGGTCAGTGGTCCGCTCCAGCGACCGGAGGACAGTGCGGTGGCCGTCCGTCTCCAGGCAACGGGCGATCCGCTCCGCGATCCGGCGCGTCGAACCGTGCGCACTCGCGTGACCGATGAAGACCAGCACGTCACCACTCCTGCTCTCGCTCACCCCCGGTTCCTCCATCTCACGCCCGTACGCCCCGCACCAGCAGGGACCGACCGGCCCCCGGGCGAGGCCACCAGGCCCTGTTGCCGCCACCGGGCCGGGGCGAAGCTGGGAGCACAAGCCGAATCGGGCCCATCGGGAGCCGATTGCGCGGGAGGCAATGCCATGACCCAGCAGCGCGTTCTCGTGGCCTACGGGACCAAGCACGGCGCCACGGCCGGCATCGCCGAGGAGATCGGCCGAGTGCTGGGGGCGGAGGGCTTCACCACCGAGGTCCGCCCGGCGGCCGAGGTCACCACCGTGGCGGGCTTCGACGCCGTGGTCCTCGGCAGCGCGCTCCACATGAACCGCTGGCAGCGCGACGCATTGCGCTGCGTGCACCGGCATGCCGACGAGCTGGCACGGCGGCCCGTCTGGCTGTTCAGCAGCGGGCCGGTCGACAGCTCCGCGGAGCAGTACGAGATCCCGGGTGGCCCAGGTGGCCGAGGAGATGGAGCGCCTGCACGCGCGAGGGCACGTGACCTTCGGCGGCAGCGTGACCGCCGAGACACCGGGTTCGTGGCCCGCAGCATGGTCAGGCACGACAAAGGCGGTGACTTCCGCAGCCCCGAGCAGATCGGGCGCTGGGCCCGGCAGGTCGGCGCCGACCTGTGGGTCCTCGAGGGCCGCGGCTGCATCGGCAGCTGACGGCCCCGTCGCGGCGGCAGTCACCGCAGCAGACCGAGGAGGCGTGCCATGCCCGCCGCATTCACCTCGCCCCGCCGGTCCCGGCCGGGTCACCCGCTCCGGTGTCATCTGCGCCGGGCTGCCGGCCTCGACCACAACCCGCTCTGCCGCAGGGCCGACCGGGCCCGGAGCCGCCTGGTCGTCACCGCCGTCCTGCTGGCCGTGCTCTCCGTCGCCGCTGCCCTGGCCACCGCGCAGGTGCTGCTGCACGACATGCGGGCCGAGGCGCAGCGCACGGCCGCGCACCGCCACCAGGTCACGGCCACGACCCTGGCGGCCGCCACCGACACCTCCGGGCAACCACTGGGTACGGCGCAGACCCGGGCCACCTGGACGGTGGCCGGGGACAGTAGGACGGGCACCGTGAAGGTGCTCAGCGGCACGCCGCAGGGCGCGCAGGTGCCGCTGTGGGTGGACGACGCGGGTGCTCCTACCGAGGCGCCCCTCGGGGAGAGTCAGATGGCTGTGTCGGCGGCGAGCTACGGCCTCATCACGTTGGCCGGTGCGGGCACCGTCTTCGGGGTGGTGCTGGTCCTGTGTCGCGGTGTCCTCGACCGCCGGGCGGCGGCCGAGTGGGAGGACGACTGGGAGCTTGTCGAGCCGTTCTGGTCCGGCCGGACGGGCCGTCCTGGCACTGGGGAGCGCTGACCCGGCCGCAGGCCAGGGGAGGGATCCTTACAGGAAGAATGTCCGGTGCTCGCCCGGCCGGACCGTGGCGGTCGAGCCGCGCAGCCGGACCCGGATCGGTTCCTGGTGGCCCGCGGGCAGCGAGACGGCCACCGTGCGCCGGTCGACCGCCACGGTCACCCCCCAGTGGCCGCGGTAGCGCAGGTCCAGCTCCAGGCGTCCCAGTGCGGAGGGCAGCCGCGGGTCGAGCCAGAGCGCGTCCTCGCGGATCTCCAGGCCGGTGTAGCAGCGCTGCAGCAGGTCCACGGTGCCGGCCATCGCGCCGAGGTGGATGCCCTCGGCGGTGGTGCCGCCCTGCACGTCCTCGCGGTCGGCGGCCAGTGCGTCGCGGAAGAACCGCCAGGAGGCCCGGCGGTTCGAGCGGGTGAGCACCCAGGCGTGCACCACCGCGCTGAGCGTCGAGCCGTGCACGGTGCGCGGCAGGTAGTGGCGGACGGTGCGGCGCAGCAGCTCCTCCCCGGCCCGGTAGCCGAGCCGGCGCAGCAGGCCGCGCAGCTCGTGGTCCGAGAAGAGGTAGGAGAGCATCAGGGCGTCGGCCTGCTTGGAGGCCTTGTAGCGGTTGACGGTGTCGCCCTCCGCTTCCAGGATCCGGTCGAGGCGCCGCAGGTCGGGGTAGCGGCGGCGGTAGCGTTCCCAGTCGAGCTCGGCGAGGCGTTCGTAGCCCTCGAACTGGCTGATGACGCCGTCGTGGAAGGGCACGTGCAGACGTCGGCCGACCTCCTGCCAGCGGTCAAGTTCGCCGCGGTCGAGGGCGAGGCGTTCCAGCAGTTCGTCGCGCCGGTAGCCGGGCAGTGCGTCGAGGGCGTCCAGGCCGCGGGCCAGCACCCAGGAGGCGAGCACGTTGGTGTACGCGTTGTCGTCCAGGCCGGGCCGGTCGGCCCACGGGTAGGCGTCGTGGTACTCGTCCGGGCCGAGCACGCCGCGGATCGAGTACCGCTCGCGGGCCGGGTTCCACTCGGCGGCCGAGGACCAGAACCGGGCGATCTCCAGGAGCATCTCGGCGCCGGTGTCGGCGAGGAAGTCGAGGTCGCCGGTGGCCTGGTAGTACTGCCAGACGTTGTAGGCGACGGCCGAGCCGACGTGCCGCTGCAAGTGGCTGTGGTCGGGCAGCCAGCGGCCGGACATCGGGTTGAGGTGCAGTTGCTGGGACTCCTCGCGGCCCTCGCTCGCGCTCTGCCAGGGGTACATCGCGCCGCGCAGTCCGGCCTCGCGGGCGGCGCTGCGGGCCGCGCCGAGCCGCCGGTGCCGGTAGTCGAGCACGGCCCGGGCGAGTTCCGGGAAGCGCAGGTCGAGCAGTTGGAGGACGAAGAGCTCGTCCCAGAAGACGTGGCCGCGGTAGGCCTCGCCGTGCAGCCCGCGGGCCGGGATGCCGACGTCCAAGTCCACGGAGTGCTCGGAGTAGGTCTGCAGCAGGTGGAACAGGTGCAGGCGGAACGTGCCGATCCCGTCGAAGTCGGCCTCGATCCGGCAGCGGCGCCACAACTCGGCCCAGCGCAGCGCGTGGTCCGACAGCAGCTGCTCGAAGTCCCCGGCGGAGGCCGCGAGAAAGGCCGCCGACCGCTGCGGTGCGCCGACGGCGGGGTCGTGGCTGGTGTACACCGCGACCGTCTTCTCCACGGTGACGGGCACGCCCCGCTCTGC
Organism: Kitasatospora sp. NPDC093679; assembly: GCF_040683455.1. Lineage (NCBI taxonomy): Bacteria > Bacillati > Actinomycetota > Actinomycetes > Kitasatosporales > Streptomycetaceae > Kitasatospora > Kitasatospora sp. NPDC093679. The sequence continues at coordinate 3,328 of NZ_JBFBDW010000083.1, read as the reverse complement.
GTCGACGGTGAGGATCTGCGCCGCCCGGCCGGGTTCGGTGTGCACGGCGGTGACGGCGGGGACGGGGGTGCCGGCCCGGTGGACGCGGGTGCGGGCGGCGAGGGCGATGCGGTGCGGGGTGTTGACGGTGGCGACCTGCAACAGGAGCAGGCCGTTCTCGTCAGACCTCTGCTCCACCGGGTGGAGGTGGTGCTTGGTCAGGCCGTGGTAGCGGGCCACGCCGGAGTTGGTGACGGTGCCGTCCAGCGCCGAGCGGACCTCCAGCGGCCCGGACCAGTTCTCCGGCAGCAGTTCGGTCTCCAGGGCGACCAGGTGCGGCTGGGCCTGGCTGGCGATCCTTCGCTGGACGAGCCGGGTCCGCCGGCCCTCGCCGTCCTCCACCAGGGCGTGCCGGGTCAGGACACCCCGGCGCAGGTCGAGCACCAGGCGCTGGGTCGCGGGCGGGCCGGTGAACCAGGCGCCGCCGATCGGCCGGAAGGTGAGCGGCAGCCAGTTGGGGCAGTTGACCAGGTCCTCGTTCTCGACCTGCCGCCCGCCGACGGCGGTGGCCGTGCGGTCGTAGCAGCCGGCCAGGTACGTGCCCGGGTAGTGGACCCCGTCGGCGGTGGACTCCGGTGCGGCGCCGCGGGTGACCAGGTAGCCGTTCCCCACCGCGCAGAGCGTCTCGCGCACGCCCTCCGCGGCCGGGTCGAAGCCCTCGTACGCGAGCTGCCAGTCCTCCGCAGGGCGGCCCATGTAAGCACCTCCTGCCTGCACCGACACCCGGGCGCCACGCTATGTCGCTGCCCAGGTGTCTGCATGCGGGCGTCCACTCCTCACGGGGGCCTGGATGCTGCAGGCGAGTGCCCTCTCCGCCGGTGAGGCGTCTACGAGAGGGAAGCGTTGGTGTGTCGGGAGGTGGTCGTCGCCGGGTTGTCAGAGCAATCCGGCCCCCCAGGTCCTGGCTCGGTCGAGTTCGCCTGCCCGGAGCGGGCCTTCGGTGTCCTCGACGATGAAGCCCTCGGGCTCGGCCAGCACGTCGTAGTGGTGGTGGGACAGTCGGCGGGCGATTCCCTCTGCGGCACCGCCGCTCAGGCGGAAGTCCGCTCGGGTGTCGAAGGCAGCGGCGTGCGTGCCGCTCTCGGTGTCAGGTAGGCCGTGGAACCATGCTCGAAGACCCGGGCTCTCGTCCGGTTCGGCGGTGGCCGCCAGGGCCCCGCTCTCCCGGGCGCTCTTCTGGGCCTGCGTGCCATGGGCCAGCCTGCGGCTGAGCCCGGAGGACATCCCGTGCATGTGGGTCGGTCCGCCGACCACCAGCAGGTCCGCGGACCGGGTCGCGTCGGCGGTGGCTTCGGATACCGTCAGACAATCGACCTGTGCGTCCGGTGCGGCCTCGCGGACACCCTCGGCGATTGCCTGGGCGACCTGCCGGGTGTTGCCGTACATGCTTTCGTAGACGATCACTGTGTGCATGGCTCGGGTTCCTCGTCGTCCGTCCTGATGCGTGCCGCGCGTAGTGACCGGGGCGCCAGGTGTCGTACTCATGAACACGGCGGTCTCCGGTGCGGCTCGGCTCGATCACATATCTCCATGTTCGGGCAGGTGTACGGCGGCTCGGGAGGGCCGACTGGACCCGTTGGGGCGGGCCGTGCGGGTCCTTGTGCCGCGAGGCGCCCTGGCGGACCGGGCCACGGGGTCGGTCGGCCCCATCGGTCCTTCACGGGGCCGAGGGAGGTGGCCTGACGCGGAAGTCAGCCGATTGTCAGCCGAAGGGCACCACCGCGAGCGGCTGCGGGTGTGGCGAACCGCAGCCCGCGTGACCGGCCTCTTTCCGCTGCCGAATGGACTGCGCCAGGCACACCGTGCGGTAGTCGGCTGGGAGTCGGGCCCGACCGCGCGCCTGACGTACGGCCCGAGGACCTGTTCGGCCGAGGTCGGGTCGGTCTCCGGGGCTCGGCGCGTTGGAGGGTTGAGCAGATCGGGTGATAGGTCGGTCTGCTGACCTGGTGAATCCCCGAGGGCGCCCGTTTTGTAGTCATATAAGCGCACTGATACGGGGATGGTCGTGCACCGGACGGCGGAGAGACCGCCGGTCCTGTGATGTACGAGGAGCACCGATGTCAGTTCGGATCAGCAGGGCGGCCTGCGCGGCCGCGGCAGTCTCGACCGGGATACTCGTCGTGACGGCCACGTTCGCGGGCCCCGCGTACGCGGACGGTTCGTCCTCCCCCTTCTCGGGCCGCACCGAGGGCGGCAGTCTCGTGGTCAAGAGCGGGGACATCGTCGCCTGCGAAGGCGTCGGCAAGGTCGTGGTGGCCATCACCGAGGGCGGCAAGATCCTCAGCACCGACGGCCCCGGCACGACGTTCACCACGCCGGCCGGCGCGCGGTTCGAGACCCTGGCCGACAAGTCGGTGAAGGTGAGTTTCCAGGGGGCCCATGCGGTGGTCAGTTGCCCCGCGGACCAGGTCCCCACCACCACCGCGTTCGTGCCGAAGTCCTCGCTGGCCGGCACCGGCGGTTCGGTGACCGGGGTGAACACCGCCGCCACCGCGGCCGGTGGCGCTCTGGTCGCGGTCGGACTGGCGGGCGGCGCCGTGGTGCTGCGCCGCCGTTCGGCCGGCAGCAGGGCGTGACGCGAAGGATCCGGCAACGGTCCGGCCGGCGTGCGCTGCCCGGTGGGGCGCCGTCGGCCGGTCGGACGGGGCGCGGGCGGCTCGGGACGTGCGTCGCGCTCATCGTCGCGGCGGTCGCCGTCGGCAGCGGTGCCGGTCTGATCCACACCGGCACCCGGACCTCGGCTCCGCCGCGGCCGGCCGCGGCGGACGCCTGGCCGAGCGCGTCGCCCGGCCCGTCCCAGGACCCGGCCGGGGCCGTACCCGCGGCGGTCGGGATGGGGTTCTCGAAGCCGGTCCGCATCCGCATCCCGAGGATCGGCGTCGACGCGCCGGTCACCGAGGTCGACGTGGATGCGGCCGGGAACCTGCCGGCGCCGTCGGCGGACGACCGCAACCTCGCCGGCTGGTACCGGCAGAGCGCGACCCCGGGCACCGTCGGGAACGCGGTCATCGACGGCCACGTGGACACGGCCAAGGGCCCGGCCGTCTTCTACAACCTGAGCACTCTGCACCGGAGCGACACCATCGACATCGTCCGGGCCGACCGGAGCACTGCGGAGTTCACCGTCGACGCCGTCGAGGTCTACCCGAAGGACGCCGTGCCCGGCGATCAGGTGTACGGCGACGCGGACCGGGCCCAACTACGCCTGATCACCTGCGGTGGTGCCTACACCAAGAGCACCGGTTACCAGGGAAGCGTGGTGGTCTTCGCCCACTTCAGCAGGGCGGTG
>NZ_JBFBDW010000082.1:0-21879 GCF_040683455.1 Kitasatospora sp. NPDC093679 | reverse complement strand
CTGGGTCGCCAGCCGGCCCTGCTGGTGATCGGTGCCGTGCCCCCGCCCGGCGGCCGCCGACCGGCTCTCCGAGACGAACTGCGGGGTGCCGTGCGCGTGCCCCGCGTAGGTCTCGAACACCTGGTGCTGCGGGTAGGACGCGGCCGAGGGCGCGCCGAACCCGGAGAACCCGGAGAACCCGGAGAACCCGGAGAACCTGTCCGGCCCGCCGAAGCCGGTGAAGCGGAGCTGTTCCTCGTCCGTCCGGTCGCCCGGCAGGGCCCGGAAGAGTCTCCGGTACTCGGAGTACAGCGCGTCGTAGATCGGGGTCGGTGAGACGGGCAGATCCGCGTCGTACGAGGGGCGCATGCCCGGGATGGTGCGGCCGGCGGACGGGCGGGTGGTCGGGGCGACGTCGTAGCTGTACACGTGAGGGCCAACGAGTGAGACCGCCCGGGGATGCGGGGTTCCGCGGCCCGGCCTATGCCAGTCGGCCGGGTGCCGCGGGGAGGCCCGCCGGGCGCTCGGCCGGGCGGTCCTCCGGGTCCGGACGACCTGCCGCCGGGCACGGTCAGGTGCCGGCCAGCGGCAGCATGCCGGCGGCCAGGACGCCATGCCCGGCGGCCCGGTCGAGGGCCATCCGCAGCAGGTCCTCGCGGGGCTGGCGGCCGATCGTCCCGGCGGGCACCGCATACATGATCACCTCGGAGCGGCGGGCGACCGCGGCGCGCCAGGCCTCGGTGACCTGCAGCGGCTGGTGGGCCTGCCACCACGCGGCGCTGCCGCCGGTGGCCGAGGGCTGCAGGATCGCGTGCAGCTGGCCCATCGCCATCAGCACCGACCAGCCGGTCAGCGGTCGGACCGGCGCCCGGTCGACCGACTGGACCACCTGGAAGCCGTGGTCGGTGAGCAGGGAGAGGAACTCGTCCTCCGCCGAGCCGCTGCCGGGGCGGGCGATCGGCCCGGTGGGCTCCACCACGAGGGCCGCGTACGGGGTGTCCCCGCAGAGCACCAGGCCGCAGGTGACGCCGAGCACCGCCGGCTGGGTGCCCGGATCGGCCGGGGCCTGCGGCTGCGGCGCCCGCACGGGCGGGGCGGACCAGCCGCCGTCGGGCATCCCGAGGGCGGCATGGGCGCCGGGGGCGGCGTGCGCCGGTGCGGACGCGGGCGCGCCGACCCCGCCCTGCGCCTGGGAGATCGAACGGACGGCACCGAGCAGCTGGTCCTCGTCCACCGGCACCACCTGCGAGGGCACGCACCGGGCGTGGGCGAAGGCCAGGACGGCGGTCTCGTCGCCGACGAACAGGACGGTGCTGGTGGGCTCGCGCAGTGAGTCGCCGGGGGCGCGGCACGAGGTGCAGTCGTAGGCGTCCGGGGCGTGGGCGCCGGCGAGCAGGCGGTCGGCCTCGTCGTCGCCGATCTCGGTTCGTACTTCGTCGCTGACTTCGAGCATGCGCGGCAAGGGGGACTCCTCCGGTCTCAGGGGGTGGCACGGGCGCGCCTGGCCGCCATCCCCAACGGGCGGTTGTGGCCGGGGTCACGGGTGCGTCCGGCTCCGACGGGATTTGCCGCGGATCTGACTGCGACGGGTGGGCGTGCGGTCGCAATCTGTCGACGCTGTGCCCGAGCTCACAGGCCGGAAACGGTGAGCAGCCTCACGATCGGATGGGGATCGATCATGGAAAACACGGGCAAAACGGGCATATCACCGTTCTTTGCTAGATCGATACTCGCGGTAACACCACGCTGAGCTGGGACGACCCGAAACTGTTTGGTGCCCGGCCGGACGGCTCGTAGGTTTTTGCCCAGTGCACCGAGCACTTCCCGGGTTCACCCGAGCACCGCCCACCGGCCCCGGCCGGGGGAGCGAGTGCCGCCGGAGCGGCTGACCACCGCCCGGACGAAGCGGGTGGCCGGGGCGGCGCGGCACGTACGAACACGTGCAACGGCCGTCTTGCGGACGCGGCGAGCGAACCGAGAGCCACACGGCTCCGGTTCCGCATGCCCGCCCGGGGCTTTCGAGAGGAATCCCATGCTCTTCCGTAACGAGACTGCCGCTGCCACCACCACCGCCACCAAGCGCAACCGCGTCCGGCTGGCGATCGCGGGCGGCGCCGCTGTGGCCGTCCTGCCGGTGGCGGGCCTCGTCACGGCCACCTCCGCCTCCGCCGCCTCCGTCTCCACCTGGGACGCCGTCGCCCAGTGCGAGAGCACCGGCAACTGGCACATCAACACCGGCAACGGCTTCTACGGCGGCCTGCAGTTCACCAACAGCACCTGGGCCGCCTTCGGTGGCACCTCGTTCGCCCCGCGCGCCGACCTGGCCACCAAGGACCAGCAGATCGCCGTCGCCGAGAAGGTCCTCGCCGCGCAGGGCCCGGGCGCCTGGCCCGTCTGCTCCGTCAAGGCCGGCCTGACCAAGGGCGGCGCCGCCCCGCAGGTCGACACCGCCGCCGCTGCCGCGCCGAAGGCCGCCGCCGCCCCGGCCCCCAAGGCCGCCGCCCCGGCCGCCCCCAAGGCCGACGAGCAGAAGGCCAGCCGCAGCGAGGCCCGCGCCCAGCTGAACACCACCGCCAAGCAGGACGCCCCGAAGCCGTCCGCCCCGGCGAAGAAGAACACCGGCGGCAACTACACCGTCAAGGCCGGCGACACCCTGAGCAAGATCGCCAACGCCAAGGGCGTCGACTGGAAGTCCCTGTACAAGAACAACGCCGGTGTCATCGGCGGCAACCCGAACATGATCTTCCCGGGTCAGGTCCTGTCCGTCTGACACCCCGTGCGGCGCTGACCACCGCGTCACCGCCCAGGGCTCGTCCGACGATTCCCGCCGCCGATGCGACGCGAATCGTCGGACGAGCCCTCGTCCGGGGCCGCCCATGCTGCGCCCCGGCCACCTGCCGCCGCCCGTCGGCGGCCGCCCGTCCGGGGGGTACGGGCGGCCGCCGACGGGCGGTTCGGTGTTTCGCCGCAGCGGTCGCCCTTCGCCACCCGGTTTCCGCTCAGTCCATGACGAGCTCGCCCTTCGCCACCCGGGTGCCCAGCCGGACGGCGAGCTTCAGCCCGGCGTCCGGGTACAGGCGCAGCAGCGCGTCCTCGGCGTCGGCCGCCTCCTCGGCCTTGCCCACCTCCCGCTCGAAGGCCTTGAGGTAGTCGCGGGTGAAGGCGATCGCGCTCGCGTCCGGGGTGGCCGCCGGCATCCGGTGCCCGGCCACCACCATCATCGGGTCGAGCGCCTCCATCGCGTCCAGCATGTCGATCCAGGCCTCCCGACGGCCGGGGTCCGGGGTGTCCGCCGTCCAGGCGTGCAGCCCCTGGTAGAGCGCGACGCCGCCGAGCAGCACCCGGCTGCGGTGCTCCCACAGGAAGTGCCGGTCCGGCAGCTTCGGTTCGAAACCGCGCACCTCGAAGCGGTGCCCCTCGAACTCGATCACGTCGCCGTCCAGCGGCCGCAGCCGCGGCGGCCGGGTCGGCAGCTCGCTCCCCAGGTGCGCCCAGGTCGACAGCTTCGCCGGGTACGTCTGCGCGATGTGCTCGATCACCAGCGGATGCGCCAGGAACGTCGCCTCCGGGAAGGCGTTCTGCACCTCTTCGGCGCCGAAGTAGAAGTCCGGATCCCCGTGGCTGACGAAGACCGTGGTCAGGGGCCGCTCCATCGCCCCGACCAGCTGCGCCAGCTTCCGCCCGTCCGAACGGGTGAACCCGGTGTCCACCAGCATCGTCCCGCGCGCGCCGGCGATCAGCACCGCCGTCTTGTGCATGGACGACTCGGGAAGGTCGACGACGGCGAAGTCCAGCCTGCTCATGCCGGCTCCTCGGGTGCACGGAGCGGCGCAGACGGTGCGCCGCGGCGGGGCGGGGCGGGGTCGGCTCCCCGACCAGCGTGGGCCGCCGGCCGGTGCACCGCATGTCGATCCTGCGGCGGACGTGGAGCCCGCAGGGACACCCGTCCCGTCGCCAGGCCGTCCCCGTCCGGCCGTCCCTCGTCCGGCCGCCCCGCCGTCCGGCCCCGGGCCGGAGGTCGCGGACGCCGGTCCCGCCGTCCGTGCCCGGGCCGGTCCGGGCAGCTGCGAGGATGGCCGTATGACCGGCGAACCCCTCCCGTTCCCGCGAGAGCCCGCCGAACCGGCCCCCGGCGCCGTCCACCTCCCGGACTGGCTGGACGCCGCCGAGCAGTGCGCGCTCGTCGAGGCCTGCCGCGACTGGGCCAGGCCGCCCGCCGGGATGCGCACCGTCCGGATGCCCACCGGAGGCCGGATGTCGGTGAGCACCGTCTGCCTCGGCTGGCACTGGTACCCGTACGGCTACGCGCGGACGGTCGTCGACGGCGACGGCGCCCCGGTCAAGCCCTTCCCGCCCGAACTCGGCGCCCTCGCCCGCCGCGCCCTCGCGGCGGCCTACGGTCCGGACGGCCTCGCCGCCGTGTCCGGCGCCACCGGGTACGAGCCCGACATCGCCGTCGTCAACCACTACCCGCACGGCGCGCGGATGGGCCTGCACAAGGACAAGGAGGAACGCGTCGACGCCCCCGTGGTGTCGCTCTCGATCGGCGACAGCTGCGTCTTCCGGCTCGGCAACACCGAGACCCGCACCCGGCCCTGGACCGACCTGGAACTGCGCAGCGGCGACCTGTTCGTCTTCGGCGGCCCGGCCCGGTTCGCGTACCACGGCGTGGTGAAGACGCTGCCCGGCACCGCCGACCCCGCACTCGGCCTGGTCGGGCGGCTGAACATCACCGTCCGGCAGTCCGGGCTCGTCTGAGGCCGTCGTCCCGCGGCTCCGGGGCCGCCGTCGCCCGGCCGTCCCGGGCCGTTCCGGGCCCTCCACGCCGGCCCGGCAGTCGGTTCCGGTGGCCGTTCCGGTCGCCGTTCCGGGCCGGACCGACCGCGGATTCCGATCCGGACGGCGGGAATTCCCCGATCCGGAGGAGACTTCTCGGTAGACGTAGAGCGCCGGGCGGCGCCGCACCGGAGATCCCGGGCAGGCGTCCGGCGGCCTGGAGAGGACACAGGACATGGGCACGCCCGTCGACCAGCTCGTCGACCTGCTCGATCTGGAACAGATCGAACTCAACATCTTCCGGGGACGCAGCCCGGAGGAGGCCCTCCAGCGGACCTTCGGCGGACAGGTCGCCGGCCAGGCCCTGGTCGCCGCCGGCCGGACGGTCGACGGGGACCGCCCGGTGCACTCGCTGCACGCGTACTTCCTGCGTCCCGGCGTCCCCGGCGTGCCGATCGTCTACCAGGTCGACCGGATCCGCGACGGACGGTCCTTCACCACCCGCCGTGTGCTGGGCATCCAGCAGGGCCGGTCGATCTTCGCGCTGACCGCCGACTTCCACCGTCCCGAGCAGGGCGGCATCGAGCACCAGGACGCCATGCCGCAGGTCCCCGGCCCGGAGGAACTGCCCAGCGCCCTCGACGAGGTCGGCTCCCGGCTCGGCGAGATGCCGCCGTTCATCAGCCGCCGCCAGCCCTTCGACGTCCGCTACGTCGACCGGCTGCGCTGGAGCAAGGAGGAGCTGGCCGGGGTCCAGCCGCGCAGCGGCGTCTGGCTGCGGACCAACGGCGAACTGCCCGACGACCCGCTGATCCACGTCTGCGCGCTCACCTACGCCAGCGACATGACGCTGCTCGACGCCGTCCGCGTCCCCGTCGAACCCCTGTGGGGCGAGCGGAACTTCGACATGGCCTCGCTCGACCACGCGATGTGGTTCCACCGGCCGTTCCGTGCCGACGACTGGCTGCTCTACCAGCAGGAGTCGCCGATCGCGCACGGCGCCCGCGGGCTCGCCCGCGGCGAGATCTTCGACCGCAGCGGGCGGCTCGTCGTGTCCGTCGTCCAGGAGGGACTGTTCCGGCCGCTCACCGCACGCTGACCGGCGGGCGCGATCCGCCCGCGAGCCCTTGCGGATCCGATCCGCCACCGTTCCGCCGCCGCTCAGGCACCGCTCAGGAAGGACCGCCGATGACCGCCGCAGAGACCGCCGCGGAATCCTGGCAGCGCTGGACCGAGGCCCGCGCCGCCGCCGTCAGCGCCCAGCACGGGCCGCTCGCACTGACGGGGACGCACTGGCTCGGCCCGCACCCGGAGCAGATCCCCGGCCTGCCGGGCGAGTGGTGGGCCGCCGACGGGGTCGTCCGGCTCGACGCCAAGGCCGAGTACGGCATCCGGCTCGAATCGGCGGCCGCGGCCGGGGCCCTCGACGGGGAGGTGTCGCTGCGGCCCGACACCGACCCGGCCCCGGAACGCGCCACCCTCGGCGAACTGCGCCTCGTCCCCATCGAGCGCGAGGGCGAGCTCGCCCTGCGGGTCTTCGACCCGGACTCCCCGGCCCGCGCCGCCTTCGCCGGCATCGACACCTTCCCGTACGCGCCGGACTGGGCCGTCCCCGCCGTCTTCACCCCGTTCGAGAGCGGCGACCGGGCGCTCACCGTCCCCAACGCGGACGGCAAGGAGCGGCCGCTCGCGGTCACCGGGCAGATCGCCTTCACCCTGTGCGGCGAGGAGTACGCGCTGACCGTCAGCCGCTCCGGCGGCCGGCTCAGCGGCGTCATCGCGGACGCCACCAGCGGGCACGAGACCTACCGCTTCCGGTTCATCACCCTGCCCGCGCCGGACGCCGACGGCCGCACCGTGCTCGACCTCAACCGGGCCCACCTGCCGCCCTGCGCCTTCGCCGACCACTTCATCTGCCCCTTCCCGCCGCCCGGCAACCGGCTGCCGGTCGCCGTCGAGGCGGGGGAGCGGCACGTGGTCACCGGCTGACCGTCCGCCCTGCCCCGGCTCGGCGGGCCGGGGCGCCGGGCCGGGGGCAGGGCCGGGTCGCCGAACCGGGTCGCCGGGTCGTGCCGTCCGGGGGTTCACCAGCGCATCCGGACGTCCTCGGCCCAGCCGAACAGGTCGTGGACGGCGATCCGGCTGCCGTCCGCCGCCCGGACGCTGCCGCGGTAGTGGCCGAAGCACTGGTCGGTGCGGTTGGCGAGCAGACCCGCCTCGGTGCGGGTGCGGCGGTCGTGGAACGGGGTGAAGACCAGGTCCACCCCGTCCGAGCCCGGGGTGCGGACCGTCCACGGCGCGAGCGGGTCCGCGAGGTCGTACGACCAGGCGAGCTCCTCGCCGATCCGGGTGAGACGGCCGTCCACGCAGAGGGCGTTCTCGGTGGTTCCGGTGCCGACCGTCCACCGGCCGCCGAACTGCAGGCCGAGCGTGCGGCCGTCGTCGGTGCGGCCCGAGGCGGCGCCCCAGTTCCAGTGCACCCTCCGCGGCCACCGGCCCCGGCCGTGGTCCAGCACCGCCCAGGCGTCGTCCGCCGCCCCGAACGGCAGCGTCTCGTCGCCGATCCGCAGCGTGCCCCGGGCCGGGCGGGCGGTGTGCTTGGAGGTGTACTGGAAGCGCCGCTCGTCCCACGGGACGACCACGCCGAGCGTCTCGTGGCCGTCCGGCAGCGCCGCGAACACGTCGATCTCCACCGGCCGGCCGTCCGGCGCCACGCAGCGGGCCCGCAGCCGCGTACCGCCCGCCTCGCCGAGGACCTCCACCCGGACCCGCCCGCCGGTCGGCCGCTCCGGCCCCACCACGACGTCGGTGCCGCTCCCGTTCGACCCGGCGACCGCCTCCGGAAGGGCGACCCCTCGGCCGAACGGCACCAGCGCGGTGTGTTCCGCCTCCCAGGGGCTCGTGCGGCCGGCCGGGCCGTCCCAGCGCAGCACGTACACGCTGTTCAGCGCCAGGAAGTCCAGATCGCTCACGGTCAGGGCCACCAGGTGCGTCGGCGCGGCCACGCACCAGTACTCCCAGCGCTTGGTCCGGCCCCAGCCGCGCAGGTTCGCCCGGTGCAGCGGCCGGCGCGACCAGCCCACGGCCGCCGGATCGAGCCGCCCGTCCGGCCGGCAGAGGTCGACGGGGGCGGTCAGTTCGCGATCGGAGGACGCCACGGCGGCCACCGTAGCGGCAACCCCGGCGGGACGGGGTGAAACGTCGTGGTCGAACATGGTTGACCATGTCGACCGATCAGCCGCAGGCGCCCGAAGCAGCCCCGCCCACCCCCGCCCACACCACCGCCCCCACGGCGGGCGCCGCGGACCCCGCGGGGGGCGCTGCGGACTGCACGGCGGGTGCTGCGGACTGTATGGCGGGTGCTGCGTCCCCCACGGTGGGCGCTGCGGCCCCGGGGCGGCTGCGGCGGATCGTCCGCGGTGCGCTCGCCGACATCGGGCCGCTGCGCGACATCCCCGACTACCGGCGGGTCTGGTTCGGCCAGACCGTCTCCTCGGTGGGCCAGCAGATGACCGCCGTGGCCGTCGCCGTCCAGGTCTGGGACCTCACCCGGTCCAGCTTCGCCACCGGCCTCGTCGGACTCTTCTCGCTCGTCCCACTGGTCGCCTTCGGCCTGTGGGGCGGCGCCGTCGCCGACACCGTCGACCGCCGCCGCCTCGGCCTGATCGGCTCCGCCGGCCTCGCCGCCGTCTCCGTCCTGCTCGCCGTCCAGGCCCTGCTCGGCCTGCACGTCGTCGCCCTGCTGTACGCGGCGGTGGCCGTCCAGGCGGGCTTCTTCGCACTCTCCTCGCCGGCCAGGTCGTCCATGATCCCGCGCCTGGTGCCGCGCGAACAACTGCCCGCCGCCAACGCGCTCAACACCGTGAGCATGAACCTGGGCATGACCGTCGGCCCCATGCTCGGAGGACTGCTCATCGGTGCGTTCGGGGCCCAGTCCGCGTACCTCTTCGACGCGGTCGCCTTCAGCGCGACGCTCTACGCGATGTGGCGGCTGCCGGCGATGAAGCCGCAGAGCGACGGTGCCGACGGCAGCGGACGCAAGGGGCGGGCGTCCGTCCTCGACGGGCTGCGCTTCCTCGCCACCCGGCCGAACCTGCGCACCAGCTTCCTCGCCGACCTCGCCGCCATGATCTTCGGCCTGCCCCGGGCGCTCTTCCCCGCCATCGCGGTCGGCTTCTACGGGGGCGGGGCCGGAACGGTCGGCCTGCTCGTCGCCGCACCGGCCGTCGGAGCGCTGGTCGGAGCGCTGTTCTCGGGGTGGATCGGGCGGGTGCACCGGCACGGCGCGGCCGTCCTCGCCGCCGTTGCCGCCTGGGGGCTCGCCATCGCCGCCTTCGGGGTCGTCCGCGAACTGTGGCTCGGGCTGGCGCTGCTCGCGGCGGCCGGCTGCGCCGACACCATCAGCATGATCTTCCGCAACACGATCATGCAGGTGGCCGCGCCGGACGACATGCGGGGCCGCCTCCAGGGCATCTTCATCGTCGTGGTCGCCGGCGGGCCGCGCCTCGGCGACTTCGAATCCGGCACGGTCGCCACCCTCACCTCCTCCGTCACGATCTCCGTCGTCACCGGCGGGCTGGCCTGTGTCGCGGCCGTCCTGCTGCTGGCGGCGCGGCGCCCCGCCTTCCTCCGCTACGACTCCCGCAAGCCCACCCCCTGACCAGCCACGACACCACCCGGCCCCGCCACCCGAAACCTGGCAGCGAGCACCCCTCCACGTGCTGTATTGTTTTCCACGTCGCCGGGAGACCGGGGGCAAGGTCGAGAAGCCGAAGATCACCGGTCGAGGTCGGTGAGCCGAGGTAGCGAGACCACGGGACGTGGCGCAGCTTGGTAGCGCACTTGACTGGGGGTCAAGGGGTCGCAGGTTCAAATCCTGTCGTCCCGACAGTGATGTCGGAGCCCCGCTGACTGGACGGAAGTCCAGGCCAGCGGGGCTTTTGCCGTTTCTGCGGCCGGTTCAGCGAACGAGCCGCAGGTGTCGGCCGGGGGATTCCGGCGGGACCACTTCGGGACCAAGCGCCCTGCGCGGGCCGCTCAGGTGCGCGCTCAGCGCCTCGCCAGCCCGCTCGATGGCCCGCCGGTCGGGATGCAGGTAGCGCTGTGTCGTCGTCAGCGACCCGTGGCCGGCGATCTTCCGTAGGACGTGCAGCGGAACTCCTGCGTCGGCCATCCACGTGAGCCCGGTGTGGCGGAGGTCGTGGCGGCGCAGGTGTTCGTAGCCGAGTTCCACCACCACCTCGTCCCAGTGGGTGGCGTCCCGCAGGACCGCTGTGGTGATCCGGCCGTCCCGGGGCCCGCTGAAGAGCCGGGCCATCGGGTCGGGGCCGATCACGTCGAGCCGGCGGGCGACCAGGTCCCGGATCTCCGGGATCAGCGGCACCGTCCGCCGGCGCTTGCCCTTGGTGCCCTTGTCCACCAGCCCGCCGGGCGCGGTGGTGGTCTGCCGGCACAGGTCCCACGTCCATCGCACGCGGTCGATGTCCTTGCGCCGGACACCGGAGACCTCGCCGATCCGGGCCGCGGTGCAGGCCGCGAAGCGCACCACGTCGCCCCAGCCGCCGTACTGGCCGTGCGAGCGCAGCACCAGGGCGGTCGCCAGGTCGTCGAGCGTTTGCCAGTTCGGCAGGGCGAGCGCGCGCGGGTCGTCCAGCTCGTCCTCGGCCTGCTGGTACTCGCGTTGCCAGCCGCTGACCTTGGCCGGGTTGGTGTCGATGACGCCGTCGCGGACCGCCTGTTCCATGACCCGCACCAGCATGGCGAGGGTGTTCTTCACGGTCGAGCGGCCGTGCTCGTCGGCGATCCATCCGTAGACGGCGCGGTCGATGACCCCGTTCGTGACGGTCCGCAGGGGGAGATGGCCGAGGGTGGGGACGATCCGCAGCCGCCACCCGGCGCGGTAGGGGTCCAGCGTCTTGGACTCCAGGCCGCGCAGGGCGAGTTCCATCACCGAGTCCCCGTACTCGGCCAGCGGCATGGTCGCCGTGGCCGGAGTGACGCCGCGGCTGGCCAATCGCAGCATCCCCGCGATCCACTCCGTGGCGGCGTCCTCGGTCGTGAACATCTCGGAGCGGGACGGCCGGCGTCCGGTGGTCGGGTCGGACCACCGGACGCGGGCGCGGTACGGGCTCGGGTATTGCGGCCGGTACTCGATGTCCGTCGAGAGCTTCACACCGAGCGGGGGGTTCTGCTGGGGCATCAGGCCGCCTCTTCGGGAACGATGCGACGCGACGCCAGCCAGGCCTCGACGTCGGGGATGCTGTACATGGACACCCGCGAGGTGAGGCGGACGAACGGCGGGCCCTGGATGGGGTTGGAGGTGCGCCAGCGCCTCAGTGTCGACGGGTCGACGTCGATCAGCTCTGCGACTTCCTCGGTGGAGTACCAGCCGTTGTGCAGCAGCCCGCCGCGCGCGGGACGGCCAGCACCGTGCTGGTTCATCGACTCGATCAGCTGGGCTACCTGATCGATCGTCAACATGATCTCGGGCAAGGGGGCGAGTCCTTTCTCAGGAATGGGTCCCGTCAAAGTGCTCTCTGGCGGGACCCTGAGGTGAGATAGGCAGACAGGGGGCCTACGCGCACGATCCGTGCTCGGTCCCCTCTCCTCCCAGGAATCCGCTACTGCCGCTACTGCCGCTACCGCGCAGGTCAGGGGCATGATCGAAGTAGCGGATTTGGTAGCGGTAGCGGATTGGTGCCGCTCCCGCCGGGTGGTAGGAGCGGCAGTCGGTGTCACGGCCGAGCGAGCGCAGCGGGAGTCGGCTCGGTGTCAGGTAGCGGATTCGTATCCGCTACCTCCGGGGAATCCGCTACCGGAAACAGGGGCCTGACCTGCGCGGTAGCGGCAGTAGCGGCAGTAGCGGATTCCTGGGAAGGGGGCCGGCAGTACCGGAGCCAGGCGTCGGCGAGGTCGCTGGCGTAGTAGCCCTTGGCGCTGCTCTTGGGGCCGGTCTTGATGTTGCGGGGCTTGATGGGGTCGTTGTCGGCGGTGACGTAGTCGCCGAGCATGCGGGCGAGAGCGCGGGCGGTGATGGGCTTGCCGTCGAGGTCGGCCCAGGGCGCGTCGTCCAGCTCGGCGAGCCGGTTGAGCAGGTCAGTGCTGAGCAGGCGTTCGGCGCCGTTGAAGATGTCCCGGAGGTCGGTGAGCAGGCGGATGCCGATGCTGCCCTTGTCGTTGGCCTTGGCGGCGGTGACGAGCTGGACGCAGGCGGCGCGGGCCCGGGCGGGCCAGTGGCCGCCGGCGGCGTCGGCGACGGCGAGCAGGGGCTCCCAGACGTCGGCCGGCCGGTCGCTGATGCCGTCGGGCAGCTCGGGCCAGGCGTCGTGGAGCTGGTCGCGGACGCTGGTGGCCCAAGCGGCGAGCCGGTCGCGGAGGGCGTGGCCCTCGGCGGCGTGGATGCGCTCGCGGAAGGGCTCGACCTTCTCGTTGGGGGCCCGGCGGCGCATCCGGATGATGACGGAGCGGCTCATGATGGTGTCGGGGAGGTCGCCGAGTCCGCCCATGGCGAGGGCGGCGTAGACGGGGAAGGGCTGGACGGTCTGGGTGTTGCCGTCGCCGACGCAGCGCAGGACGACGCCGGAGCGGCGGTGGCCGGAGTTGATGAGTCCGCGCAGGTCCTCGTTCCCAGCGGCCTTGGGCCCGAAGGTGGTGTCGACCTCGTCGAACAGCACCGTCGGGCGGGCCTCGGGGTCGGACACGGACCGGAACAGCGCGGCCGGGCTGACGTCGGTGGTGAGCATCGACCGCGGGACGATGGTGTCGATGATCTCCAGCGCCCGGGTCTTGCCGCTGCCGGGCTCCGGGGACAGGAACGCGATCCGCGGCGTGGACTCGAAACAGTCGAGCAGGTGCGCGTGCGCGTCCCACAGCACCACCGCCACGTACGCGGCCTCCGAGGGGAAGACGTTGAAGCGCCGGTGGTGGGCCTCAACGGCGTCCAGCAGGGCAGCGCCGTCCTCGACCCCCGGGCCGTCGGGGCCGGTGCTCTGGCTCTTAAGGGCGGGGCGCTGGGGGGCGGTCATGCGGCGTCTCCCGTGGGGTTGTTGGCGATGGACCAGGTGAGGGCGCTGCGGATGGTCGCGTCGACGTCACGCGAGGGCAGGCCGGCCGTCTCGCCCGCCGCCTTAAGAGCGTCTTCGACCTCGGCGCGGTCGAGCTGTCCGGTGGCGATGAAGCGACCCAGGGCGCGGGCGGCGCGGGTGAGGGCCCAGTTGCGGGTGCCCTCCGGGGCGGCGGCGACGTTGGCGGCCTCGTTGCGCAGCGCCGCCGCCGCGTACCCGCCGGAGCGCCCGGTTTGCAGGCGGGGAACGGCTCGCGGGGGCCGCGCTGCTGGTGTGGGTGGGGCGAGTAGGGCGGCCAGCCAGGCCGGGAGCGGGGCCGGTGCGGCGTCGTGCTCGACGGTGTACGGCTGGCCGCCGACCACCGAGCCGGGGGCGACGACGTAGCCGCCGCAGGCGCGGGTGTCGATCTTCCAGCCGAGGCCGCGGCCCTTGTCGCCGCTGGTGTTGCGCAGGGCGAGGCCGGGCGGGGCGGCGAAGTACAAGTGGAGCCCGCCGAGCCGGGTGCGGACGGTGAACGTGTCGACCGGGTACGGCTGGCGGTGCTGCTCGCACAGCGCGGCGAGCATGTCGGCGCCGTCCCGGACGCCGAGCGATGCCCACGGTTCGGGTGGGGTGTCGCCGGGGTGCTTGGGCACGTCCAGATCGACCACCACCAACCGGGACGGGCCGGTCGCGACACCGATGTTGTACGGCCCATGGCCCCACGCCCGGCGGATCGCGGCGGGGTCGGTGGTGGCGCGCTGCTCCCAGCGTTGGTGGCCGGTGGTGCAGGGGCCGGTGCGGAGGCAGTGGTCTTCGGCGTGCAGGGCGGGGCGCTTGCTGCCGGGGTGGAGCGGGAAGAGGTGGTGGCCGCGGTCGATGGCGGCCAGGGCAGCGGCGAGCAGGGCGTTGGGTGCGGTCATCCGCGGGTGGTCCTTCCAGAGCACGGGGCCGGTGCCGGTGCGAGTCCGGCACCGGGCCCCGCAGCAGGTCAGAGGTCGAAGAGGGCGTCCGGCTCGGCGACGGGCGCGGTGGTGCGCTGGGTCCGGCGGGCGCGGGTGCGGGCGCCGTCGTGGCAGGTCGGGCACCAGGCGGCGAGGGCGCGCTTGGGAAGGGCCGCTGTGCGGTGCGGGGGTAGCAGCAGGTCGGCGGGGTCGGCGGCCGCGACGATCAGGCGGACGGTGCCGCCGCCGTGGTGCTGCTGGTAGCCGCCGTGTTCGCGCTGGCAGCGGCCGCCGTCCTTGGCGTGGGACTTGCCGCAGGCTCCGCGGCACTGGCAGCGGCCGGCCGCGGCGGCGAGCACGCCCAGCCACAGGCTGTCGGTGGTGCCGCCCAGCGGCGGCACCCGGCCCGGGGTCACCGCAGGGCCCCGGCGGTGAGGTCGTTGACCAGGTGGGCGTGCGCGTTCACGTGGTCCACGAGGGCGGCGATGGTCTGCTTGGCCTGCCGGGTCATGTCCGGGCCCGGCTGGGTGCCGGTCGGGGCGACCAACAGGTTGGCGGGGATCGGGACGAGGACGGTGGCGGTGAGGAGCAGGGCGGTGCGGTCGGCGCGGTCGGGCCGGGCGAGGGCGGTGAAGCCGCCGCGTCCGGTGGCCCACGGGTCCGGCTGCCAGTCGGCGATGATTCGGGCGGGCCAGGTGGCCAGGGTGCGGTGCCGCAGCGGGACCTCGATCCGCAGGGCCAGGTCGTCGGTGTCCTCGTCGGGGGCGACCAGGGTGAGGTTGTGGAGGTCGGGGCGGAGGCGGACGTAGCCGGGGGCCATGACCGGGGCGGTGGCGATTCGCCAGGCGGCGAGGGCGAATTCGGCCGGGGTGAGCGGGTCGCCGAAGTTGTTGAGCAGGTGGGCGTTGTTGGCGAGGTAGACGCCGAAGCGGGAGCGGCCGTCGGACGCCCGGGCCTTGTCGGTCTTGTCGTCGGTGAGGGCGAGCGTGCGGGTGGTGAACTCGGGCATGCTGGAGTCCTGGTTCGTCTCGTACGGACTGGATGGGCCCCGCGGCAGCCGGCTCTCTGCCAAGAAATGACGGCTGCTGCGGGGCTTTGCGCTGTTGGGCTCGGTTAGAACGGGGGCTCCGCGGTGGGCGCGGCGCCGGCCGAGGCGGGGGCGGTCCTGGCGGCGGTCCACGGGTCGTCGGCGGCCGGGGCCGGGGCCGGGCCCGGGGCGTTGGTGCGCTGGGCCTTGGTGACCTTGGCGATGGCGAACTTGAGGCTGGGGCCGATGTCGTCGAGGTCTAGGCCGAGCATGGAGCGGTTCTCGCCCTCGGGGGTCTGCCAGTTGTGCTGGACGAGGCGGCCGGTGGCGACCACGCGCATGCCCTTGGTGAGGGTGTCGGCGGCGTGTTCGGCGATCTCGCGCCAGGCGGTGGTGCGTAGGAACAGCGCGGTGCCGTCCTTCCACTGGCCGGTGGTCTTGTCCCAGGTGCGCGGGGTGGAGGCGATGGTGAAGCGGGCCATGGCCACGCCGGCGGGGGTGAAGCGCAGTTCGGGGTCGTCGGTGAGGTTGCCGACGACGGTGATCGGGGTCTCTCCCACGGACACGGGCCCTCCCAGGGGCGCTCGGTGGTGTCGGGAGCGGGTCTGCCCGTCCCCCGCACCGCCCGCACGCCGGCCGCTGGTTGCGGCGGTGGCGCGGGCGGCACGGCCGGTCGGCACAGGCCAGTCAGCGGTTGCGGTAGGCGCGTTGTCGGCACCGCGGTGTGCAGTAGCGGGCAGGGCGGCCGGGCCCGCGGCGAAGGGGCATCGAGTCTCCGCAGATGGGGCACTGAATTTCGTCACGGATTGCGTCACGGGCGCTGGCCGCGGGCGCCGCATCGGCGGTGGTGATTTCCCACAGCACCCGGGCGATTCGGTCGGTGCCGCGGTCGGTCCGGGGACGCGAGGGGGTGTCCCAGCCGCGCCGTGGCGACAACTCGGCGGCCCGAAGCCATCCCGCGGCGCGCAAAGAAGCCCCGGACTCGCCGTCCTGGGTGTAGGTGATCAGCCGGCGGTAGCCAGCTGCCCGAGCCGTCCGCCACGCTGCCCCATACAGCGCCGAGCAGGCGTTCGCTGCCCCGTCCGTGGCCACGCGGGTCACTTCGAGCGTCAGACCGTCATCGAATGCCCGCGCAACCGGGCGGCCCACAATGGCCACCCCAACGAGATCCCCGCCTGACAGCAGAGCCAGGCTGAACTTGTGCCCCTGCGGCCTCCTGTGGTGGCGATGCAGCCGTTCCACCACCGTGCACGCCTCCGCGAATGACAGCGGCTGAACGGAAAGGCCCGTAGTCATGCGTGGCCTGGTCATCGGTTGCGGTTGGACACGTTGACCGAGAGATTCACGGCCCCGCCCCGGCCACCCCCGCCGCTGCCTCCGGTGTTCTTGAGGAGCCAGGCGAGGGCGAGGACGGCGGCGAGCAAGCCGAGCCCGGTGGTGGCGGCGGCCACCGCCTGGAACAGGAAGGCGAGGCCGACCCCGGCGGCGCCGGCGCCGATCCCGCCGGCGAGCAGCCGGGCGGGCCAGGGGTCGCGGCCGCCGTCGACGAGGGCGGGGAGGTAGGCGGCGGCCGGGTGAGCGAGGGCCGCGGCGTACGGGGCCTGTGCTGGCACGAGGGCGGCCGGGGTGGGCTGGTAGGGGACGAGCGGCGCCGCCGTGGGCGGGGTGGCGTAGTAGGGGGTGCCGTCCGGGGTGTAGAGCACCGGGGCGGCGGGCTGCACGGGGTAGGGCTGCTGGTGCACGATGCTCTCCGATTCGGGGGTGGTGTGGTGGTCAGTGGAGGGTGGCGATCATGTGAGCGGCGGCGGCCAGGCCCTGGTTCACGGGGCCGGCGAGGCCGGTGGAAGCGGCAGTGAAGCCGGAGAGCCAGACGGCGGTCATGGAGCCCGGGGAGACGCGCTGGGTGCGGACGAGGACGAAGGTGATGACGCCGAACAGCAGGGCGGCGGAGACGGTGACGATCACGGTTGGGTGGGTCCTTCCCGGGGCGTGCGGGCCGGTGTCAGGGCGCCGGGCCGCTGGGTGTCAGGGGTTCAAGATCAGGTGTCAGGAGGGGTGTCAGACGGTGTCTGACACCCCTCGTGCGCACGCGTTACCTGGGGAATTGGGCCGTTTGCTGTCTGACGGTGTCTGACACCTGCGGGGGTGTCAGACACCGTGGTTCAGGCGGTCCGGGGTGCGGGGACGATGCGGTAGCGGCCGGCCTCGTGGGTCTCGGCGAGTCGTCCGGTCAGGAGCATTTCCTTGACCTGGGTGGAGATCCACGAGCGGCTGCGGCCGATGCGGTCGCAGTGGTCCATGAAGTCCTTGGGGCCGACGCTGTCGCGGCCCTCGTCCTCGAACTCGGCGAGGAGGTCGGCCATGATCTCCCGGGCTTCCGCCGGGTCGACCTTCGCCGGG
Source organism: Kitasatospora sp. NPDC093679 (assembly GCF_040683455.1). Classification (NCBI taxonomy): domain Bacteria; kingdom Bacillati; phylum Actinomycetota; class Actinomycetes; order Kitasatosporales; family Streptomycetaceae; genus Kitasatospora; species Kitasatospora sp. NPDC093679. Next base: position 4,711 of record NZ_JBFBDW010000082.1, on the reverse strand, counting down.
CGGCGGTCGTCGGGCGGGGCGATCTCCACCACGGCGCGGACGGGCGGGAGTTCAGCCTCTGGGTCGATCCACTCGCCCTCAACGTCGAGCGCGTCTTCCTCGTCCGCGTCGGTGTAGAGCGCCCCGTACTCGTCCTCGTCCTGCTCCGCGTTCCCGCCCCGAGTGTCGGGGAGGGGGTGGCGGGTGCGCTGGAGGAAGGCGTTGCCGACTGCTCCGGCCGCGGCCTTGGCGGTGACGGGGTCGCACGTGGCGCGCAGGTCGGCGAACTCGGTGACGGCCCAGTCGAGGTAGTCGGCGGGGGTGAGGAATGAGCGGCCGGGGGTGGCCCAGAACGTCTCCGGGACGCCGTTGGCGACTAGGTAGGAGTAGCCGGGCTTCTTGTCCTTCCATGCGTGGGGTGCGGCTCCGGCGTCGAGGACCTCGTCGGCGAGGGCGAATCCGGCGTCCCGCTCGTCGCGGCAGCCGTGCACCCAGGAGGAGCCGAGGGAGGCGCGGGTGTCGGTGGACATCTGCGCACCGGAGGCGCGCTGGAGGGAGATGACCAGGGAGATTCCGGCGGAGCGGGCTTCCTGGGCGATGCCGGTGAACACGTCGTCGTCGGTCTCGCGGATGGTCTTGGCGGCTTCCTCGAACCAGGCGACCAGGTATGGCATGCCCGGCGAGCCGTCGGCCTGCGTCTTCGCGCAGGCGGGTTCCCACTGCTTGTAGCCGTGCTTGGCCAGCCACGAGGTGCGGGCGGGGATCGCCGCCTTGATGGCCTCGATCATGGCCTTGGTGGACTCCATGTCCAGGGCGGCCCAGTCGATCGCCGGCAGCAGCGGGCCGAGGGTCTGTTCCGCCTTGGCCGGGTCGGACGCGAACACGATGACGTCCCGGCGGGTGATGATCTCGGCGAGGGCGGTGATGCCGGACTCGGACTTGCCCGAGCCGGTCATGCCCATCATCAGCAGGTGCATGGCGTTGCGGTGTTCGGCCGGGTCGCCGGGGAACCACAGGACCATCGGGGTGCCGTCCTCGTAGATCCCGACCACGATCGGGTCGGCGATCGACCCGCCGGGGTGGGACGGGCCGGGGTGTTCGGCACCGGACTTGAGCAGGTCCCGCGGCACCACGGTGAGCGTGGCCCGGGAAGAGTCGTCCGCGTCCGGGGTCATGCGCACCGCGTTCTTGGCGACGCGGAACGCGCCGGCGAGCTTCGGCAGGGCCTTGGCCACGTCGTCGGCGGTCAGCTCACCGGCGGGGAGCTGGAGGTCGAAGGTGGCCTTGTTCGGCACCACGCTCGCCCCGGTGACCATCGTCTTGGCGAGACCGACCTTCTCCAGCAGGCCCTTGTCGGCGCTGCCTCCGCCCTCGGGGTTGACCCGAAGGAGCTGGCGGACGTTCCAGGTGGCGGCGAGGGTGGGGGCGCCGATCAGGAACAGCGACGGGAGCGGGCCGGCCGCGGGGCCGGCGAGGGCGGCGGCGGTGAACCAGGTGGTGCCCGCGGCGACGGTGACCGCGGAGTGCAGTCGGCGCTGTTGGCTGGTGGGCTTGCCCGCCCACCAGGTAGCGGCGGTCAGGCCGACGGAGGCGAGGGTGAGGCCGACCCCGGCGGCGGCGGACTGGTGCCAGTACGCGCTCGCCGGAAGGGAGAAGATGCCGACGCCGCCGGCGAGGAGCCACGGGGGCAAGTAGGGCTTGGCGCGGTGGAGCAGGTACTCGCCGACCCCGCCCGTGTGGGCGTTGGGGTCGAGCTGGAGCGGCTGAGCCGCCTGGTTCATGCCGGACACGGCGGACGACCTCCCAAGAGGACCGGTGCAGGTGGATTGAGTAGGCCCGGACCGGGCCGCCCGCCTGTGGTGGCGGGCGGCCCGGTGTTGGTGCCGTCAGGCGTTGGCGCGGTGGTCAGCCGCCGAAGTCGAAGGAGCGGCGCGGCGGGCGGGGGCGGCCGGTGCGGTTCAGCTCGGGGTCGTACTCGCGCTGGAACGCGGCGTAGGTGCGGGCGGCGTTCGCAGCAGCGTCCTTGGCGTCGTCGGCGGCCTTCTTCAGGTGCCGGGCGACCCGGCGGGCGCGGAACTGGGAGCCGAACGGCCGCCCGTCCGCGTCCGGGACCTCCTTCAGCACGGCCTGCAGTACCTCCGCGGCCATGGCCAGCTCGAACGAGAGCTGGAGGAACGCGGCGCGGCCCTGCTCGCAGTAGTTGCGGATGTCCGCGTTGGTGAAGAACTCCGGGTCGGCCAGCGGCGAGTGCGTCCGCCCGCCCGAGGTGCGACCACCGCCGCCGGCGCCGTGGTCGCGCGGGCCGGCTCCGATGCCGCCCGCCCCGGGGCCGCGGCGCGGGACCTCGTGGCCGCCGCCGTCGCCGCCCTTGTAGTGGAAGTGGTACTCCCGCGACGGGCGTTCGCGGCCGGTTCGGCCGCCGTCGGCGCGGCCCTGGCTCTGGTCGTTGTTGCGGCGGGGCGGGGGAAGGAAGTCGGTCATGCGCGTTGTCTCCTCACGGCAGGTCAGGGCTGGGTCGGGGTGGTGGCGGTGGTCTTGCGGCGGCGCCACCAGGCGGCCTGCGCCGTGGTGGTGCCGGCGAGCCAGAGCACGGCCAGCGGCCAGTTCGCCGGGCCGGCGAGGCAGGCCGCGGCCGACCAGGCAAGGGCGAGGGAGCCCGCGGCGACGGGTCGGGTGAGGGTGCGGGCGCGGCGGCGGACGGCGGAGCGCGGGTGCCAGCGGCGGGCTGCCGCCCACCCCGCAGGCACCAGCACCGCCGGGACGGCGAGCGCGATGCCCGCGGCGGGCGCGGCGGCCGACAGGACGGCGGTGGCGAGGAAGAGGCCACCCGCCGCCCAGACGGGTACCCAGTCGATGCGGCGCCGCCACAGCAGGCGGCCGGTGGCGAGAGCGAGTTGCCCGGCCACGGACTGCCGGCGCGGGACGACCAGGACCACGGGCTGGGTGCCGCGACCGAGGTCGATCACGTGCGCGGCCGGGCCGCCGCGACGGCGGCCGCGTTGGGCGGGGACGGTGACCTTGGTGGTGCGGATGCGCGAACCCATTGAGGGGCCCTCCGATCAGCGAGTCAGGCGGCGGCCGGCAGACGGCCGTAGTGGGCGGCGAACGCGGCGAGCTGGGCGCAAGCGGCGTCCGCGACGGCGGTGAACAGGTCCGCCTTGGCCACCGGGTCTGTGCAGGCGCGGTAGGCGGCGGCGAGGCGGTAGCACCGGTGGGTGGCGGCGGTCAGAGCCGCGCGGGTGGCCAGGGTGCCGGTGATGGGAGCCACGAAGGATCTCCTAACGGGTCGGCTGGAGCGTGAATAGCGGGCTAGACGGCCGCAGTGGCCTGGCGGTGCTGGGCGTCGAGCCGCTTGTAGACACGGCCGACATAGGACGGGGCACGGGTGGCGAGCCGGGCTGCGGCCCGCTGGCTCGCTCCCAGGCGCCAACACTCCTCAATCACGGCCGCGGCGTCCTCCTCGGACAGCCGCGCCGCGGAGTGGTCGGGCTCGGCGTCGTCGTCCTCGTCCGTGGCGGGCGGCGCGGTGTCCACAGCCTGTGGATCACCGCCCGCCGGGTCGCCATTGGTGGGCACCTCGGTGCCCACCAGGACCACGCTGGCCGGGTTGGACGGCTCCGGATCGGCCGCGGAGAAGGACGGCCGGGTGGCCTCTTCCTGCTTGGTGGGCATCACGGCTCGACCGGTGGGCACGGGGTGGGCGGTCTCCGCGACCACCGGCCCGAGGGGTACGACCACCGGGTGTGCCGGAAGCGCCGTAGCGGCGTGTACTGGCGCGGGGATCGCTGCCGCCACCGCGGGGGTGGGCGGAGCAGTGGGCAGGGTGTACGGGGTGTTGTTGAGCGGGCCGGCCGTGTTGTCGCCCCGCTCTTCGCCCTTGATCGGGCGGGCTGCTTCAGCGTGCTGGGTGAGGGCTGCGAGGGCTCGCCGGTAGGCCGGTCCGGCCTCCGCGACGAGCAGCAAGAGCAGGGGCGGGATGAGGTGGACGATGACGCCGACCAGGTCTTTTGCCAGGGCGGCGGCGCCGATGTTGAGCCACACGGTGGCCAGGCCGGTCACCCACCGGAAGACAGCCGGCCAGGGGCCGCCGGACACGCCGTAGCGGGCCAGCGTGCTGTCCGACTGGAGGGAGAGGATAAAGCAGCCGTCCGTCGAGACGGCCATCACCGGGCCGGTGCCCCAGCCCGGTGAGTGCGCGTCGATGAACGGCGCGGCGGTGGACATGCTCACCGCGACCACCGACCCGGTCAGCAGCCACGTGAACGTCGTGATCACCCGCCCGGTCCGCCGGACCTGAGCCGCGGTGGGCACCTCCGCACCCGCCCGGTGGGCACCCGGGTGGGCCAGGTGGGCGCTCACCGCTCACCCCGGGTGCCCACCGCCGCGGCGGCGCGGTCCCGGTCGTGCTCCGCGGACAGCCGGGCGGCGTGCCGCTCGATGCGCCGGGCGAGCCGGTCGGCGCGTTCGCGGACCCAGCGCAGGGCCTCGTCCGCGTGGAAGTCGCTGTCCATCACGCCACCGCCCGTCGGCGCTGGGCGCGCTTGGCCAGGGCGGCGGCAAGGCGGTCGCGCTCGGCGGTGGTGAGGCCGCCGAAGATGCCGTGCCGCTCGCGGCGGGCGATCGCCGCGTCCAGGCACGCCGCGCGGACCGGGCAGGTGGCGCAGATGTGCTTGGCGCGGAGCTCGGCGAACGCGGCGCCGTCAGGGTCGGTGTCGTGGTCGGGGAAGAACAG
>NZ_JBFBDW010000081.1:0-24143 GCF_040683455.1 Kitasatospora sp. NPDC093679 | reverse complement strand
ATCCTATCGGGCCACGCACGCTGCGTGCCCCGCCCCTGCCGCGTCCGGGGAGGATGCGGGTTCAGGCCGTCTGCACCCGGCCGACCGGCGCCTGGTCGCCACCGCGGTGGCCCAGGAACCAGCCGATCAGCGCGAGGAAGGTGATCGCCCAGACGAGTGAGCAGAAGGCCGTCATCCAGTTGGAGTCCACCTGCACCTCGACCATGATCAGGCCGACGGTCAGCGAGAGCAGGAAGACCACCGCCGAGCTGCTCACCCCCAGGAACATGTCGCGCAGCCGCACCGACAGCTTCGGCTTCTTCCGGAAGACCGGTTCCATCGGCCAGTGCGGCTCCGCCACGGCCTGCACCGCGCCCTTCGCCGGGACTGCGGGCTGCGTGCTGCCGGACATCGGTTGCTGGTCCATCGGCGTGCTCCTTCCAGCTGCCGGCCCCCGCTGTCCACTGTCCCACTGGGCCGTCCCGGCGGCAGGGCGGCCGGGACGGTTTCCGTCCGACCGGCCCCCGGGTACCTGCGCAGACGTGCCGATCCGCCCCATGCTCGCCACTTTGAGCACCCGCCGCAGCTTCGACGACGGCTGGCTGCTGGAACGCAAGCTGGACGGCGTCCGGGCGGTCGCCGAGCGGGACGGCGACACCGTCCGGCTGTTCTCCCGCACCGGCGAGCCGATGGCCGGGGGCTACCCGGAGCTGGTGGCGGCGCTCGCCGCGCAGCCGGTCCCCCGGTTCACCGTGGACGGCGAGATCGTCGCCTTCGACCGGCAGGGCCGGACCAGTTTCGCCCGGCTGCAGCGGCGGATGCAGCTGCGCGACCCCGTCCGGGCGGCCGCCGCCGGGGTGCGGGTCTCCTTCTTCCTGTTCGACCTGACCGCGCTGATGGGGCACGACACCACCGGGCTGCCTCTGCTGGACCGCAAGCAACTGCTGCGCGAGACGCTGGACTTCGCCGATCCTCTGCACTTCACCGAGCACGCCCGGGCGGACGGCCCGGTGCCGCTCGCCGAAGCCTGCGCGCGGGGCTGGGAGGGGCTGGTCGCCAAGCGCGCCGACAGCCGGTACGTGCCGCGCCGCTCCCCGGACTGGCTTAAGCTGCCGTGCACCGCGGGCCAGGAGCTGGTGGTCGGCGGTTTCACCGATCCGTCCGGCCGCCGAACCGGCTTCGGAGCCCTGCTGGTCGGGTACTACGAGGCCGCGCTGCTGCGCTACGCCGGCAAGGTCGGCACGGGCTTCGACACGGCCCTGTTGCACCGGCTGCGGGCCGAGCTCGACACCCTCGTCCGCCCCGACCCGCCGTTCGCCGACCCGCCCGCCGGGGAGCGCCGGGTGCACTGGGTCGAACCACGGCTGGTCGCCCGGGTCGGCTTCACCGAGTGGACCCGCGACGGACGGCTGCGCGCACCCCGGTTCGAAGGATTGCGGACGGACAAACGGCCCGAGGACGTGGTCCGCGAACACCCCCTCCAAGGGCGCTGAACAGCACCGCAGGAGCTTACCAGCGACTGCCCGGCGAACCGCCGCGGCGGAGTGATATCGATCACAGCCGCCGGCCGTCCGGCAGCAACGGCCGGCTGCGCTACGATCACGAACTCCCAGGCAGTAGCGGGTGTTTCCGCGAGACTCCACATCCTGGCCCGTTCACATCAACCGCAAACTTGAAGTCTGTTAATTTTTACAAAATTGCTGCACGTTGACTGGTATTCATATGAACTAGCAATCTTCGGCGCCATGAAGAGACCCCTCCTGAGCAGCTCGGTCACCCTCGCGGTCAGCACCTTCGTCATAGCCGGCGCCGGTGTCCCCGCCGTGGCCGCCACTCCCGGCCCGCAGGCCCCGGCCACCCACAGCAAGGCCGTGCAGGACGCCAACGCCCAGGTCGCGGCCCACCCGAACGCCGTGAAGGCCGGCGCCGACGACCGTTTCCAGGTCACCAACGTGCAGGTCGACAAGGACGGCACCCGCCACGTCCACTTCAACCGCACCTACCGCGGCCTTCCGGTCCGCGGCGGCGACGTGGTCGTCCACTCCGCCCCGAACGGCACCCTCGACTCGACCAGCCTCACGCTGGCCGCCCCGATCTCGCTCTCGGTGACCCCCTCCGTCACCGACAAGCAGGCGATCGCCAAGGCCGCCGCGCTCTTCCTCGGCACCCGCGGCAGCAGCACCGCCGTCCTCACCGTCGACGTCACCGGCGCCTCGCCGAAGCTCGTCTGGGAGGTCGTGATCAACGGCACCGGCCCGGACCACTCCCCCAGCCACTTCCACGTCCTGGTCGACGCCGTCACCGGCGCCCCCGGCCAGAGCTGGGACAGCTTCTCCGCGTTCGTCCCGGACGGCACCCAGCGCGGCAAGGGCCGGCTGGCCCCCGGCCTCGTGACCCCGCCCGGCGCCCAGCCCGCCGCCGCCTCCAGCGGCACCGGCAAGGGCTACCAGGTCGGCAACGTCACCGTCAGCACCACCCAGAACTCCACGAGCAGCTACACCCTCAAGGACCCGCTGCGCGGCAACGGCGAGACCCGCGACGCGCAGAACCAGTTCGCCGTCAACGACTCGCCGCCGGCCGGCTGGGGCGCGGCCTTCAACGACGCCGACAACGTCTGGGGCAACAACGCCCTGACCGACCGCGCCACGGTCGCCGTCGACGCCCACTACGGCATCCAGGCCACCTGGGACTTCTACAAGAACGTCCTCAACCGCAACGGCATCAAGAACGACGGCGTCGGCGCCCGCTCCTTCGTCCACTACGGCACCAACTACGACAACGCCGGCTGGGACGACACCAGCTTCTCCATGATCTACGGCGACGGCGCGGTCGGTTCCAAGCCGTTCACCGAGATCGACGTCGCCGGCCACGAGATGAGCCACGGCGTCACGGCCGCCACCGCCAACCTGGTCTACACCGGCGACGCGGGCGGCCTCAACGAGGCCACCTCGGACATCATGGGCACGATGGTCGAGTTCAACGCCAACAGCCCGGCCGACGCGCCGGACTACCTCATCGGCGAGAAGATCGACATCAACGGCAACGGCACCCCGCTGCGCTGGATGGACGACCCGAGCAAGGACGGCAGGTCCGTCAAGTGCTGGTCCAGCACCACCAAGAACCTCGACCCGCACTACTCCTCCGGCGTCGGCAACCACTTCTTCTTCCTGCTTGCCGTCGGCTCCGGCCAGTCCCAGTGGGGCAACAGCCCGACCTGTGACGGCTCCTCGGTCACCGGCATCGGCAACGACGCGTCCGCCAAGATCTGGTACCGCGCGCTGTCGGTCTACATGACCTCCAACACCGACTACCCGGGTGCCCGCACCGCCACCGTCAAGGCCGCCAAGGACCTGTACGGCGGCGGCAGCACCCAGTGCGCCGCGGTGGAGAAGGCGTGGAACGCGGTCTCCGTCGCCCCGACCGCCACCACCTGCAGCGGCACCACCCCGCCGCCGTCCGGCGGCAACCTGCTGCTCAACCCGGGCTTCGAGTCCGGCGCGACCTCCTGGACGGGCTCCTCCGGCGTCATCACCAACGAGACGGGCGCGACCCCCCGCACCGGCTCGTACTACGCCTGGCTGGACGGCTACGGCTCCGCCCACACCGACACGCTCGCGCAGACGGTGACCGTCCCGGCGGCCGCCACCGCGCCCCAGCTGACCTTCTGGAACCGGATCAGCACGGCCGAGAAGGGCGGCACCGCCTACGACACGCTGAAGGTCCAGGTCGTCGACGGCGCCACGACCACCACCCTGGCCACCTACTCGAACGTCGACGCCACCACGGGCTACGTCCAGCGCACGCTCGACCTGTCGGCCTTCAAGGGCAAGACCGTCACGATCAAGTTCACCGGCACGGAGGACTCCTCCCTCCAGACCAGCTTCCTGATCGACGACACCTCGGTGACCGCCGGCTGATCCCGGTCCCACGGACCGGTGGACCCGGGCGGTCGACCCACGACGTCCCGCCCGGGTCCACCGCAGCGCCCACGCGCGCTGCGGCTACCCGTCCCGGCCCCGCCAGGTGCTCACGCACGCCTCGTTGCCCTCCGGATCCGCCAGCACCCACCACGCGGGCGCACGCGCGGCGGAGACCAGCCGACCGCCGGCGGCCAGCGCGGCCCCGACCCGCCGCTGCGCCTCGTCGTGCGCCACGGTCACGTCCAGGTGCAGCCGGTTGCGCTGCGGCCGCGGCCGCTCCATCCGCTGGAACCAGACCGCCGGGCCCCGCCCGGCCGGGTCCACCAGCGGATCCCACGGCCCGTCCGCGCCCGGGGCGTCCGCGTAGCCCAGCACCGCCTTCCAGAACGGCCGCACCGCGGCGGCGTCCAGCGCGTCGACGCCGATCTCCAGGAGCTGCACGGAGCGCGGCTCCCCCGCCGCCCCCGCGCCGTGCAGGACGGCGGAGATCCGCCGCGCCAGCTCCACCTCCGCCGCACCCACCCCGGCGCCCGCGGGCGGCACCAGGGCGAGCAGCAGCGCCCCGGGCCGGACGTCGGCGTGCAGCCGCCGGTCGGCCTCGTCCCCGCAGACCGCCGCGGCGGCCGCGAGCACCTCCACCGCCCGGGCCGCCGACCCGACCGGGACGAGCGTGCGCAGCGTGCCGAGCAGCAGGCGCCAGCCCCCGCCCCCGACCGCGTCCGAGACCTCCTGCGCACCCGGTCCCTGCTCCATCCCGGCCTTCTCCCGATCGGCGGCCGCACCGCACTCCGCCTGAACGCACGTCAACCCGCCCGCCGGGCAACCCCGCCCGCCCCGCCCCGGCCGCGCGCCGCGCCGCTCGGGGCCGCGCGGGCGGCCGCGGCACCGGCCCGCCGGGGCTCCGGACACCCGTCCGGCGCCCACCCGAACGCCTCAGCCGGCATGCGGCAGAAGGGGTTCGTTCCTACGGTGCCCGGTGAGGGGGATCCCCGTCGAGAGGTGAACACGGACATGGCAGGCAAGTTCGAGCTGTACGTCGACGAGTCGGGCAACCACCGCTTCCGCCTGAAGGCCAGCAACGGCTCGGTCGTCGTCACCGGCGACCCGGAGGAGTCGCGGGAGCAGTGCCTGAAGAGCATCGAGTCGCTGCGCAAGCTGGCACCGTACGCCCAGGTGCTGGAGGTCGCCGGCTCCTAGCCGCCGGCCGGTCGGACAGCGCGCGGGCCGGCCGCCCCTCGACGGGGCGGCCGGCCCGTTCGCGTGCGTGCCGCCCCTCTGCGGACCGCATCGGATCTCCCCGAAAGCCTCACACGTGACACCTGTCGGCCGTTCGGGTGCCGTGCGTAGGGTCCGTTTCGCAAGGCCGCGCCCCTGCCGCGCGAGAACCGACCCCGGCAGACCCCATGGACTACTGCGCACCGTGCCGACGCCACCTCAACGGCGCACTGTCCTGCCCCGGCTGCGGGGCGGCCGGTGGCCCCGCCCCGGTGGACGCGACGGCCGTGCTGCCCGCCCGCAGCACGGCCCGCCCGGCCCGGGACGGCGAGCCGCACCGCCGCCGCTCCCGCCGGACGGCCGCCCCGAAGCGGCGCCGGGCGGCCATCCTGACGGCTGCCGGCCTCGTCCTCGGCGGCGCCGGTGTGCTGGCCCTCGTGGCACCGGACGGCAGCGGCGCCGCGCGCCCGATCAGCGCGCCGGTGGACGACACCGTGCCGGCGGCGAGCGACACGCCCACCGTGGCGCCGGCCACCACCTCGGCCGCGCCCACCCGGCAGGTCTCGGCGAAGCCGTCGAAGTCGGCGAGCGCGCGGCCGAGCGCCTCCGCCTCCGCGTCCGCGCCGACGGCCACCGCGGCGCCGACCACCGCCCGGCCGACCGCGACGGCGACCGTGCGGCCCAGCCGCAGCCCCTCGCCGAAACCGTCGAAGTCCTGCACGCCGTTCCTGTTCTGGTGCACCTGACCCCTGGCGCGGCTCAGCCGTTCAGCAGCTCGGCCAGGTACGCGGCGTGGCTGATCCCCACCTCGTGCGAGGCGGTGAGCAGCGTGAGCGGGCCGCGGTGGGCCAGGGCGCGCAGGTGGTCCAGGGCCCCGGCGCGTTCCGGTTCGTCCAGTTCCGTGCGGTAGCGGCGGCGGAACTCCGTCCAGCGCTCCGGGTCGTGTCCGTACCAGCGGCGCAGCTCGGTGCTGGGGGCGACGGTCTTCGCCCATTCGTCGAAGCCGGCGTCCGCCTTCCTGAGGCCGCGCGGCCAGAGCCGGTCGACCAGGACGAGGGTTCCCTCGTCGGGTCCGGGTTCGTCGTGGAGCCTGCGGCAGGTGACGGCCATCCGGCCATGCTCGCGCGCCGCCCGCCGGATTCCGCGTCTACGCTGCGGAGTGTCCCGGATGCCGTCCGTACGGTCCGCCCGCCCGCGGGGCCGGGCGGGGCCGGGCGGCGGCCGGGCGCGGCAACGAGGAGGCGGGGCCATGGGGTGGGACGGGGTGGCCGGGCCGCTGGCGGCGGCGGGCGTGCTGTTCCGGGACGCGGCAGGCCGGGTGATGGTCGTCCGGGCGGTGTACGAGAGCCGGCACCCGGTCGAGGTGCCGGGCGGCGGCTGGGAGCCCGGGGACGCGACGCTGCGGGCGACCGCCGTGCGGGAGCTGCAGGAGGAGATGGGGCTGCGGCCCCGCCTGCTGGCGCTGGCGAGCGTGGACTGGGCGATGAGCCGCACCCGGCCGCCGATCGTCTCCTTCCTCTACTGGGCGCAGCCGCTGACCGCGGCGGAGCTGGCGGCCGTGCGGCTGCAGGAGGACGAGCTCGGCGGGTACGCCTTCGTGACGCCCCGGCAGGCGGCCTCGGCGCTGCCGCCCCGGCTGTCGCGGCGGGTGGCGGCGTGTCTGCGGGCGCCGGCCGGGTCGGGTCCGGTGGAGATGGAGGACAGCTTCCCGGTCGGGCCGGCGGCGGCCGGGCTGCCGCCGGTGCCGGCGCCGCCGTACACCCGGGCGGCCGGGCTGGACCTGGCGGGGGGCGAGCGGCCGCCGGTGGTGCCGCCGATGGACCGGGAGACGTACTACGCGACCCGTCCGCGGATCCGGGCCGAGGTCCAGGTGCTCGTCGCCGGTCCGGCCGGCCGGGTGCTCTCGGTGCAGGAGCCGGTGGCGGCCGACCGGGAGACGCCGCGGGGTGCCGCGGCGCGGGTGCTGCGCGAGCGCTTCGGTTCGGTCCGGGCCCCGGGGCGGCTGCTCGCCCTGGACTGGCTGTCCGGCGGCGCTCCGCGCCTGGTGTACGTCTTCGACGGCGGGTGCCCGGGCGGTGGACGGTCCGGCGGCACGGCGGCGGCCGCCGGGGACCGCCGGACCGCGGCCGTGCTGGCCCGTCGGGGGGCTGCGGCCGGGCCGCTCGAACTGGTGGACGGCGCACCGGCGGCCGGTCCCGGGTGATCGGGCCTCCGCGCGGCCCGGCACCCGCGGCGGGCGGCGCGGCGGGTGTGACGGCGGCCCGCCTGCGGCATGACAATCGTGGCAGTGGAGCGGCCGGTGCCGCCCTGCCCGAGGAGGTCGTATGGTCCGCGAGATCGAGTCCGTGCTGACCGGGCTGCAGGTGGAGGCCGTCAAGGTGGCCGGGCCGCTGCGGCTGGTGCTGTCCGGCGGTGTGGTGCTGACCGTGGCGAACGACTTCCGAGTCCGGACGGCCGCCGAGGTCGAGCACTTCTACCCGGGGCTGTCGGTTCCCGCGTCGGGTCTGCTGGCCGGGCTGGTCGGCGCCCGGGTGGCGGGGGCGGCGGTGACCCGGGCCGGCGGGCTGGAGCTGCGCTTCGAGCCGGGCGTCACGCTGTCGGTGCCGCCGGACACCGCCGTCGCGGGCACCGCGGCCTGGCAGGTCGCCGGGCCCGGTGGCCCGCTGTTCACCGCGGAGCCCGGCGGCTACCTCGCCGTCTGACCCTGCCGGCCGGCGGCGGCTCAGCGCAGGTCGAAGACCAGCCGGGCCGTCACCCGGCCCGCGAGGACGTCCTCGAAGCAGTCGTTGACGTCCTCCAGCCGCCGGGTCTCCCGGATCACCCTGGTCCGGCCGAGTTCGTGCAGCCGGAAGACCTCGGCGAGGTCCTGGCGGGTGCCGACGATCGAGCCGACCACCTTCGTCCCGTTCAGCACGGTGTCGAAGACGGGGATCTCCAGGGTGCCGCCGGCCGGCAGGGCGACCAGGACGAGGGTGCCGCCCCGCCGCAGCGCGGCGTACGCGGCCCGGAACGAGTCGTTGCTGACGGCGAGCGCGATCGCGGCGTCCGCGCCGCCGAGCTTCTGCGTCTGCGCGGGGACGTCCTGGATGCGGGCGTCGAGGACGTGGTCGGCGCCGAGGTCCCGGGCCAGGGCCAGCTTCTCGTCGGTGACGTCGACGGCGATCGTCTCGGCGCCGGCGAGGCGGGCGTACTGGAGGGCGAGGTGGCCGAGGCCGCCGATGCCGGAGACGAGCACCCGGGTGCCGGGGCCCGAGCCGGCGACCTTGACCGCCTTGTAGGTGGTGACGCCGGCGCAGGACAGCGGTGCGGCGTCCATCGGGTCGATGCCGTCCGGCACCGGCACCACGTAGTCGCCGTGGGCGAGCGCGTACTCGGCGTAGGCGCCGTCCACGGAGTAGCCGGAGTTGTGCTGCTGCAGGCAGAGCGTCTCCCAGCCGGAGACGCAGTGGTCGCAGTGGCCGCAGGCGTCGGCGAGCCACGGGACGGCGACCCGCTGTCCGAGCCCGACGTGCCGGACGAGGTCCCCGGCCCGTTCGACCACGCCGACGCCCTCGTGCCCGGGGACGAACGGCGGGGTCGGGCGGACGGGCCAGTCGCCGCGGGCCGCGTGGATGTCGGTGTGGCAGAGGCCGGAGGCCTCGATGCGGACCAGGACCTGGTGCGGGGCGGGCTCCGGCAGCGGGCGGTCCTCGATGGCGAGCGGTGCGGTGAAGTCGCGGACGACGGCGGCCTTCATGGCGGTGTCCTCCCGGATCGGCGCGTTCACGGCCGGGCCTTCGGCAAAGCCGCGGCCGCCCCTCCGACCGTCCCCCGGACGGCCCCGCTCGGCAAGCCGGGGACGGCACCCCGGCGCCGCCACCGCCGCCGACCTGTGCTCGGGGGCCGATCACGGCCGGGGGTGCACGACCCGCCCCTGGCCACGGCCCCGGTGGCACCGCCTAGGATGACGGCCGTTCGACCGCGGCCCGTGGGGCCGCGAACGGGGAGGGGGAACGGTGTTCGGAATCATCAGGCCGTGTCGGCACAGCCTGTCGGAGACGCTGCGCAGCTCGTGGACGGCCCACCTGTGCGGGCTCTGCCTGGCGCTGCGCGACGACCACGGGCAGCTGGCCCGGACGGCCACCAACTACGACGGCCTCGTCATATCCGTGCTGGTGGAGGCTCAGGGGCCGCGGGCGGCGGGCGGGCGCCGGACGGCCGGCCCGTGCCCGCTGCGCGGCATGCGCAGCGCCGAGGTGGCGCAGGGCGAGGGCGCCCGGCTCGCCGCGGCGGTGTCGCTGGCGCTGGCGTCGGTGAAGGTCCGCGACCACGTGCTGGACGCCGACGGGGTGTTCGCGAAGCGGCCGGTCGCCGCGGGGGCGCGGGCGGTGGCCCGGCGCTGGGACCGGCAGAGCACGGGCGGCGGCGCGGGGCTGGGCTTCGACACCGCGGTGCTGCTGGACGCGGCCGACCGGCAGGGGGAGTTGGAGCGGGCCGCCGGGCCGGGCACCTCGGTGCTGCTGGTGACGGAGCCGACGGAGACGGCGACCGCGGCCGCCTTCGCTCACACCGCGGTGCTGGCCGGCCGGCCGGGCAACGCGACGGCGCTGGCGGAGGCGGGCCGACTGTTCGGCCGGCTGGCGCACCTGCTGGACGCGGCGGAGGACCAGCAGGAGGACGCGGCCGCCGGGCAGTGGAACCCGCTGACGGCCACCGGCACCGGCCGGGACGAGGCCGAGCGGCTGTGCCGGGACGCGGTGCACGGCATCCGGCTCGCGCTGAAGGACGTCGAGCTCACCGAGCGGGCGCTGGTGCACCGGCTGCTCGCGCACGAGACCGGCCTCGCGGTGGACCGGGTGTTCGGCCACGGCGCGGGTTGCTCGGTCACCGCGGGCGGGCAGCACGCGCACGGCTCCGACGCCCACGACCCGCACGCCCGCGCGGCTCACGGGGGTGCCGCCCACGGGCACGGCCCGCACCCGGGCGGTCCGCTGATCGGCGAGCCGCCGACCCCGCTGCCGCCGAAGAAGCCGCGGCGCTCGGGCCTCGCCGGCTGCGCGGTGTGGGCCGCGATGGCCTGCACCTGCCAGCTGATGTGCTGCGAGCACGAGGACCCGTTCAGCCGGGAGAAGAAGGAGGGCTGGTGCCAGCGCAACTGCGACTGCGACTGCGGCAATTGCGACTGCAGCGGCTGCGACTGCGACTGCTGCGACGGGTGCGACTGCTGTGACGGCTGCGACTGTTGCGACTGCGGCTGTGACTGCTGAACCGGCTCCTCCCGGGCGCTCTCTCGACGAACTGGAGGGTGCCTGGCCGCCGCCGGGCCCCGGTGCCACCCGGTTGGTGGCCACCGCCCACGCGCTGCGCCGGGTGCCGTTGGGCGAACTCGGTGCGGAGGGCCTGCGCCTGCTGATCGGCCAGGACGTCGGCCTGCCCCACCTGGTGCCGGTGGCGCTCGACCTGCTGGAGGCGGACCCGGCGGCGGAGGGCGGCCTGTACCCCGGCGACCTCCACGACGCCGTGGCGGGCCGGAGCCCCGCGTTCTGGGCGAGCCGCCCGGACCTCGCGGCGCGGCTCCGCGCCGTCCCGCCCCCGGCCGGTCCCGGGTACGGGCGGGAAACCCGCTCCCCGGCTGACGGTGCCGGGCGCTAGCCTGCGTCCGTGCCGATCTTCGTCCACCTCACCTCGGCGGCCCACGCGCCGCGGATCCGCCGCTCGGGCATCCGGGCGGCGGGCCGCGGCGAGCGCGGCGTCCACTGCTTCCCGGTGCTGCCCTCGTACACCCTGACCCACCAGTGGGTGCGCGAGCTCGCCCGCTTCGGCACCCGCGGCGGCCTGGTCGCGGTGCACTTCCGGCTGGACGACGCCGAGCCGGTGACGGTCCGCCACTACGGCAGGCCCGGCCGGCGGGTGACGGCGGCCGAGGCCGCCGGACAGCTGGCCGCGATGGAGGACCCGCGGGGCTGGGAGGTGTTCCTCCCCCGGTCGGTCGCCGCGGGCGAGGTGCACCGGCTGCGCCGCCCTCCGCAGGTGGCCGGCTGGCGGTACTTCCCGGCGTCGCACGGGCGCCGGCCCTGCCAGTGCGACGGCTGCCGGGTCCGCGGCGAGTACGGCGGCCGGCGGGTGCGCGAGCGGCTGTCCCACCCGCTGGACGGACCGCCCCCGCCGACCCGCGTCCTGCTGGAACGGCTGGCGGCGGCGGGCGGTCCCGGCGATCCGGAGGTCCTGCTCGACCTGCTGCACTGGTTCGGACGGCGACGGCGCCGCAAGGGCCCGGTGGCCGAACTCGCCCGGCTCGCGGCCCACCCCGACCCGCGGGTCCGCGCCGCGCTCGTCCGCACGGTCTGGGACTGGTCCTCCCCCGGCCGGGCCGAGCTGGTGGAGGGCCTCGCCGACGACCCGGACGACCGGGTCAGGACGGCCGTCGCCGACGCCCGGGAGTGGCTCGCCGAGCGGGACTGAGGCGGGCCCGACCGACCGTCCGCACACGGAGCTCCTGGCCCGAACGGCCGCCCCGGCGGACTCGGTGACCGGCGGTCAGGGCCCCCGGGCAGGCCCTTGATCGGCTCGGCTATGCTGCGCCCCTACCAGGAGCGCGCAACGGCGCCCGTACCGCGGCGATGGGGTGGGAAGCACCATGATGGGACCGGCACACGCGCTCTCCGGAGCGGCGGCCTGGCTGGCCGCAGGAGCGGCCGCGTACTCGCTGGACCGGCCCATGCCCTGGCCCGTCCTGCTGGCGGGTGCGCTGATCTCGGCGGGCGCCGCGCTCGCCCCCGACCTCGACCACAAGGCGGCCACCGTCTCCCGCGCCTTCGGCCCGCTGTCGCGCGGCCTGTGCGAGGTCATCGACAAGATCGGTGCCGCCACCTACAAGGCGACCCGCGGCAAGGGCGACCCCCGCCGCAACGGCGGCCACCGCACCCTCACCCACACCTGGCTCTGGGCCGCGCTGTCCGGCGTGGTGGCCTCGCTGTTCTCGGCGTACGGCGACCGCTGGGGCGTCCTGGTGGTGCTCTTCATCCACATGGTGCTGGCCGTCGAGGGGCTGCTGTGGCGGCAGGCCCGGATGTCCAGCGACATCCTGGTCTGGCTGCTCGGCGCGACCAGCGCCTGGACGCTCGCCAGCGTGCTCGACAAGCCGGGCAACGGCGCGAACTGGCTGTTCGACCAGCCCGGCCAGGACTACCTGTGGATCGGCCTGCCGGTGGCGCTGGGCGCCCTGGTGCACTGCCTGGGCGACGCGCTGACCGTCTCCGGCTGCCCGGTGCTGTGGCCGATCCCGATCGGCCGCAAGCGCTGGTACCCGATCGGCCCGCCGAAGGCGATGCGCTTCCGGGCCGGCAGCTGGGTGGAGATCAAGGTCCTGATGCCGGTCTTCATGGGACTCGGCGCGATCGGCGCGGTCGCCGCGCTCGGCTTCGTCGGCTGACCCGGCCGCACACCCCGCCCTGCGCACGCCCCGTCGGTGCCCGCGACTCCCGCGGGCGCCGGCGGGGCGTCTCAGTGCCGCGGCGGCAGGCGGTGCAGTTCCACCGCGACCAGGCTCCCCGCCTCGATGCGGGCGGTCATGTAGGTGCAGTACGGCTGCCGGCGCCGGTCGGTCGGCGAGCCGGGGTTGAGCAGGCGCATCCCGCCCTCGGCGGTGGTGTCCCAGGGGATGTGGCTGTGGCCGAAGACCAGCACGTCCAGGCCGGGGTGCAGCGCGGCGCAGCGCTCCTCGCGGCCGCGGGCGGGGCCGGTCTCGTGGACGACGCCGAGCCGCAACCCGTCCAGTTCGGCGCGGGCGGTCCCGGGCAGCCGGGCGCGCAGTTCCGGTCCGTCGTTGTTGCCGTGCACGGCGACCAGGCGGGCGGCGCGCTCCTCGAACAGGTCCAGGGTGGCGGTGTCCGTCCAGTCCCCGGCGTGCACCACGACGTCGGCGGCGGCGATCCGCTCCAGCAGTTCGCCGGGCAGGCTGCGGGCGCGGGCGGGCACGTGGGTGTCGGACACCAGGAGGAGCTCCACGGCCGCAGTCTGCCAGGGCGGGGCGGGCGGCAGCGGCCGACGTTCCGGCCCGGTGCGTCTTCCGGCTTCGACCCTCCAGACGCTACTGTCGGGTAACAACAGTCTCCCGCCCGCCGGAGGTCCCGCGCATGCCCGTCCGATCCCTCTCCGCGCGCGCCCTCGGCGGTCTGCTGGTCGGCGCCGGGGTGGCGCACTTCGCGGCCCCGCGGCAGTTCGACGCGATCGTCCCCCGCTCCCTGCCGGGCTCGCCCCGCGCCTGGACCTACGCCAGCGGCGTGGCCGAACTCGCGGTCGGCGCGGCCGTCCTGGCCCCGCGCACCCGCGCCGCCGGGGCCCTGGCCGCGGCGGGCCTGTTCGCGGCCGTCTTCCCGGCCAACGTCAAGATGGCGTACGACTGGCGCCACCGCCCCTCGCCCTGGCGCGAGGCCGCAGCGGCCCGCCTCCCCCTCCAGGTCCCACTCGTCCTCTGGGCCCTCAAGGTCCGCCGCAACGCCTAGGACGCGTCTTCAAAGGCGTACTGATGCCGCATAGGGGCGCGTGGAACTGCGCGGTTCCCCCCGCCCCTTGCGGCGCTCCCCACCAAGAACCGCCCTACGGCACCACGGTGACCGGCCAGCGGCCGGCCTTCACCATGCGGACGGCCACCGAGCCGATGATCCGGTGCCCGGCCTGCTCGGAGGCGCCCACCACGACCGCGTCCGCCTTGAGTTCGTCGGCGGCCCGCACCAGCCCGGAGTACGGGTCCCCGGGGAAGGTGACGAACTGCCAGCGCATCTCGTGGATGCCGCGCAGCCGCTCGACCCCCAGCCGGATCTCGTCGAGGAGGTGCTCCGCGACGGCGGCGGTGGCCTCGGCGACGGGCAGGCCGAGCGCGGCGGCCGCACCGAGCACGGGTTGGACGAAGACCACCGCGAGCAGGGCGTTCTGCCGCCGTGCGAGACCGGCCGCGTAGGCGACCGCGCGCCAGGAGGCGTCGGATCCGTCCGCACCGGCGACGATCACCTTGGGTCCGTCCGTACCGCGTTCGAAGCGCGGTACGGCGGCCGGCCCGGACTCCGCCGACATGTCGTCACTCACGGCACGAGCCTATCGCCGCCCCGCCCGCCCGATCCGCCGGGGAGGCGCTCAGTGCTCGCCGGCGGCGAGGGCCTCGGCGAGCGTGCCGTAGACCCGCAGCACCTCCTCCGCGCCGGCGATCTCCAGCAGCCCGGAGAGCGCGGCGCCGGGTTCGGCGAGCACCAGGGCGCCGCCGGCCGTCTCGACCACCTCCCGCGCGCCGAGGATCAGGTCGAGGCCGGCCGAGTCGCAGAAGGTGAGTCCGGCGCAGTCCACCACGAGGAGTCCGGGCGCGGCGGCGACGGCCTTCTCCAGGGCGTCGCGCAGCGGCGCCTCGCCGTCCCGGTCGAGTTCGCCCTCGGGGCGGACGACCACGGCATGCGCGGAACGCCGTACCACGACGGTCAACTGCCCGCTGTCCGGTTCCATCGCTCGCTCCTCGTCCCGAAGGCACGCCCCTCAACGATAGGTCGGCGCCGCCCGAGCGGCCCGAGCTGGAGGAGTCTCCCAGATATGGGATAAGGTCCCTGATATGAGATCCGACGACCCACTGGACCTCCGGCTCGCGGCCCGCCTCGCCGAGCTCCGCACCGCCCACGGCTGGTCGCTGGACGACCTCGCGCTGCGCGCCGACGTCAGCCGCTCCACCCTCTCCCGACTGGAGCGGGCCGAGATCAGCCCGACCGCGGCACTCCTCGGCCGGCTCTGCCGGGCGTACGGGCGCACCATGTCGCAGCTGCTCGCCGAGGTCGAGGAGAACGGCAGCGGCCTGGTCCGGGCGGCCGAGCAGCCGGTCTGGACGGATCCGGCCTCCGGCTTCGTCCGCCGCTCGGTGTCGCCGCCACTGGCCGGCCTGCGCGGCGAGCTGGTCGAGGGCACCCTGCCGGCCGGCGCCTCGGTCGACTACGACGGACCGTCGGTGCCGGGCCTGGAGCAGCACCTCTGGCTGCTCTCCGGCCGGCTCGACCTCACCGTCCAGGAGCGGACGCACCACCTCGCGGCCGGGGACTGTCTGCGCTTCCGGCTCTGGGGCCGCACCGCCTTCCACAGCCCGGGCCCGGACCCGGCCCGCTACGTGCTAGCCCTCGTCCTCCCCTGACCGCCCGCCCCTGACCGGAGGAACCCGTGCCACCGACCACCGATCACAAGCCCACCGATCACCACAGCGCCGGTCACGACAGCACCGAGCTCCTCACCGCGGAGGCCCTAGACACCGCCGCCCCCGCCCTGGCGGGGCTGCTGATCGACGCCGTCCGCGCCGGCGCCTCGGTCGGCTTCCCGGCCGACCTGACCGATGAGGCCGCGACGGCGTGGTGGCGCGCCCGGGCCGACGCGGTCGCCGCCGGCGCCCTGCTGGTGTGGACGGCCGGCCCGGCCGGCGCCCCGCTGGGTACGGTCAGCCTCGCCCTGGAGCGGTACCCGAACGGCGCCCACCGCGCCGAGATCGGCAAGCTGCTGGTGCACAGCACCGCCCGCCGCCGCGGGCTGGGCCGCACCCTGCTGGCGCTCGCCGAGCGGGCCGCCGCCGAGCGCGGGCGCACCCTGCTGCTGCTCGACACCGAGGCCGGCAGCGACGCCGAACCGCTCTACCGCTCGTCCGGCTGGACGGCCCTCGGCGTCGTCCCCGGCTACGCGGCCGATCCCGCCGGCACGCTCCGCCCGAGCACCTTCTTCTACAAGCACCTCGACGCCGCCGAGCACCCCGGCACCTCCGACGCCGCCGCGACCACCACGGCCGCCGCGACCGCCGCAGCACGGCCGTCCTGACCCGGGCACGCGAACGGCCCCTCCCCGCCGCGTCCGCCGGTGGACACGGTGGGAGGGGCCGTGAGGCCGCCCGGCGTCAGGCCCGGCCGGCCGCCTGCTGGGTGCGGCGGGCCAGCGAGTCGATGACGACCGCGGCCAGCAGCACCGCACCAGTGATCATGAATTGCAGGGCGTTGCTGAGGCCCTGGATGTTCATGCCGGACAGGATCGAGCCGATGACCAGGGCACCGAGCAGGGCCGACCAGGTCGAGCCCCGGCCGCCGAAGAGGCTGGTGCCGCCGATGACCGCCGCGGCGATCGAGTTCATCAGCAGGTTGCCGCCGCCGGAGGTCTGGCTGGCCGACTGGATCTGGGCGGCCAGGAACAGACCGCCGATCGCCGCCATGGTCGAGGTGATCATGAAGACCGAGATCCGGGTCCACGACACGTTGATGCCGGCGCGGCGGGCGCCCTCGATGTTGCCGCCGAGCGCGAAGATCTGGCGTCCGTAGGTGGTGCGGCGGAGCACGAAGTCCAGCACCACGATGAAGATCAGGAAGATCAGCAGCGCGAGCGGCAGGCCCTTGTACTGGTTGAGGGTGTACGCCGCCAGGAACGCCACGATGGCGAGGAGGATCGTGCGCAGCGCGATGTCCAGGGGCGGCCGGGACGGCACCCCGGCCGCCTGCCGGCGTCTGGCGTCGATCAGCTGGGAGGCGAGGAAGAGCAGGACGCCGATCGCGGCCGTGCCGTACGCGGCGATCTGCGCGCCGTAGATGGTGGTGTAGAGCTTGGAGACGATGTCGTCGCCGGGGAGGTTGATGGTGCCCTGGCTGCCGAGGATCTGCAGCATGAGGCCGTTCCAGAAGAGGTTGCCGGCCAGGGTGACGACGAACGCCGGCACGCCGATCTTGGCGAAGAAGAAGCCCTGGATCAGGCCGACCGCCGCGCCGCCCGCCAGCGCGCACACCAGGGCGACCCATTGGTTGACGCCGTGGGTGACGTCCATGACGGCGAAGATCGCGGCGCACAGGCCGGAGACCGAGCCGACGGAGAGGTCGATCTCGCCGAGCAGCAGCACGAAGACGACACCGAGGGCGATCATGCCCGTGCCGACGATCTGCTGGGAGAGGTTGGAGAGGTTCTGGGCGGACAGGAAGCTGGAGTTCAGACTGCCGAAGACCACCCAGATCACGATGAGGGCGACGATGACGGGCAGTGACCCGAGTTCGCCGCTGCTGACGCGGCGACGGAACTCCTGGACGTAGCCCTTCAGGCCCTGCTGGCGGACGATCAGGCGCGGGTCCACCGCCGGGGTGGCGGCGGCCGCGACGTCGACCGGGGCGTTGACGCCGCCCTTCGGCATGCTGTCCTCGGGCAGCGGGACCCGTCCGGGTTCGCGTCCTGGCTCCTGGCCGGGCCCGCCGGTGGGATCGTCGGTCACTGCTGTCCCTCCTGTCCGCGGGCCTTGCGCCGGGTCACGGCGTTGTCGGTGGCACCGGTGATGGCGGAGATGATCTCCTCCTGGTTGGTGGCCCGGCGGTCGAAGACACCGTTGTTGCGGCCGAGCCGCAGGACGGCGACCTTGTCGGAGACCGCCATCACGTCGGCCATGTTGTGGCTGATCAGGATGACCCCGAGACCGCGCTCGCGCAGGCGCTCGACCAGGTCGAGGACCTGGGCGGTCTGCTCGACGCCGAGCGCGGCCGTGGGTTCGTCCAGGATGACGACCTTCGGGTCGCCGACCAGGGCGCGGGCGATCGCGACGGTCTGGCGCTGGCCGCCGGAGAGCGAGGCGATCGGGATGCGCACGCTGGGGATCCGGATGGAGAGCGTGCTGAGCAGTTCGCGGGAGCGCTTCTCCATGGCGACCTCGTCCAGGACGCCGAACTTGCGGATCTCCCGGCCGAGGAAGAGGTTGCCCACCACGTCCAGGTTGTCGCAGAGCGCGAGGTCCTGGTAGACGGTCGCGATCCCGAGGTGCTGGGAGTCCTGCGGCCGGTGGATGCTGGTGGCCCTGCCCTGCCACTCGATCACGCCGTCGTCGGGGACGTACACCCCGGCGATCGCCTTGACCAGGGTGGACTTGCCGGCGCCGTTGTCGCCGACGAGGGCGACGACCTCGCCCGCGGGCACCTCCAGCTCCACGTCGGTGAGCGCCTGGACGGCGCCGAACCGCTTCGAGACCCCGCGCAACGCCAGGACGGGTGGGCCTTCCACGGAAATCAGCTCCCTTGTCGGTCGGACGGGTGGGAACGCCTCGTCACTGGAGACCGGCGGCCTTGCAGGCCTCGGCGTAGGCGGGAGTGCAGATCTGGTCGACGGTGTACAGGCCGTCCTTGACCACGGTGTCCTTGATGTTGGACTTGGTGACCACGATCGGGGTGATCAGGTTGGCCGGGACCTTCTGGCCGCTGCCGCTGGTCGCGGTGGTCGGGACGTCGCTCGGGGTGGGCGTGGTGCCGTTGGCCCAGGCCGCGACGATCTTGGCGCTGGCCTCGGCCTCGGGCTCGTACGGCTTGTAGATCGTCATCGTCTGGGTGCCGGCGACGATGCGCTGGATGCCGTCGAGCTGGGCGTCCTGGCCGGTCAGCGGGACGCTGATGCCGGCGGCCTTCATGGCGGTGGCGGCACCGGCGGCCATGCCGTCGTTGGCGGAGTAGATGCCCACGACGTTGGGCCCGCCGATCGCGGTGATCGCGGCGGCGGTCTCCTGGTTGGCCGTGTTCGGGTCCCAGTTCGGGGTGTCGTACTCCTTGCCGACCGTGAGCTTGCCGTCGATCACGCTGTGCGCGCCGGCCTTGAACTGACCCGCGTTCGGGTCGGTCGGCGAACCGTTGATCATGATGATCGAGCCCTTGCTGGCGTTCGCGCCGACCGCGTCCACCAGGCCCTGGCCCTGGAGCTGGCCGACCTTGAAGTTGTCGAAGGAGACGTAGGCGTCGACCGGGCCCTGCGCGAGGCGGTCGTACGCGAGCACCTTGACGCCGGCGTCGTGGGCCTTCTGGACGGAGGCCTGGATGGACTTGGAGTCGACGGCGTCCAGGACGAGGATCTTGTTGCCCTTGGTCAGGGCGGTGTCGACCTGGGTCTGCTGGAGCGTCGCGTCCTGGTTGGCGTTGTAGTAGTCGATCTGCGCGCCGGGGACGAGCTTCTTGATGTTCGCCTCGAGCAGCGGACGGTCGAACTGCTCGTAGCGGGTGGTCTTGGACTCCGGGAGGAGCAGGCCGACCTTGACGGTGCCACCGGAGGCGCCGCCTGACGCACCGGAGCTGGTGGACTGCTTGGCGCTTCCGCAGGCGGCCATGCCCAGACCGACGGAGGCCGCCGTGGCGGCGACGACAAGCTGACGTACGACGAGCTTCACTGGACAGCCTCTCACTCGATCTCACCCCCGGACTCCGAGTCTGCGAGCCAATCACCGGCCCCGCGACAGCGGCTGGGCCAATGCGCGGTGGAATATCGCCCGTTCGGCCCTACCCGTCCCGACGGGTACCGCGGGCGACGGACGGACCCGGGGCCTGCACCGAAGATTCACCCGCAGCGGACCAATGGTCCAGACCAGTGCCCTATGCTGACGGTGCACAGTCATGAGGTAGCGCTACGGATACGACCAGTGGGGGTCTCCTCGGCATGCCTGGACAACGGACGGAACGCCGCGCACCGGCGTACCTGGACATCGCACGCGACCTGGGGGAGGACATCGGGCGGGGCCGGTTCCCGGTGGGGCAGAACCTGCCCTCGGAACGGCGGCTCGCCACCACGTACGGAGTGAACCGGCAGACGGTGCGGGCCGCCCTGCAGCACCTGCGGGCCCAGGGCTTCGTGGCCGGCGACCACCTCGGCACCTACGTGCTCGCGGCGCGGGAGGGACGGCCGGCCCGGCCCTCGCCCGGCCCGGCACCGGCCCACGCCTTCCCCGGCTCCTTCCTCCGCCCGGCCCGCTCGGCCGCCGGGCACGGGCGGCTGCTGCGCCGACCGCCGGACCCGTGGGTGGCGGCGGCGCTGGAACTGCCGCCCCGGCGCGCCGCGCTCGCCTACGACCACCGGCTGCGGGACACGGACGGGCGGACGCTCCAATCGGCCGACTCCTGGTTCGCCCCGGTGCTGACGGTGCTGCTGCCCGGGCTCGGGCGGGCCGCGTGGGCGCTCGGCGAGGAGCCGGAGAGCGGCCGCGAGACGGACCTCACCGAGCTGTACGGCTGGGCGGCCGCCGCCGGCCTCAGGCTCCGCGCCGCCGACAGCGTCCAGCTGGCCCGCGGCACCGCGGAGCACGCCTCGCCCGGCGGCCTCGAAGTCCGGCGCACCATCGCCGACCAGCACGGACGCCCGCTGATCGGCACGGTCTTCCGGATCGCCGACGAGCAGGCCGAACTGCGGTACGCCGACAGCCAGGCGATCCTGCCCGCCGAGGGTCGGCCGCGCCCCGCGGGCGGCGCGAACCGGATCGCCGACCCGGACCGGGCGGTGCTGCACTCCTGGGCCTCGCCGAACGCACCGGACCGCGGACTCGCACTGCGCGCCCGGATCGTACTGGCCTGCGAGCACGCCTCCGCGGAGGAGGCGGCCGGACGGCTCGGGCACTCGGCGCAGCTGGTGGCCGCCTGGCGGGACCGGTTCCGGGCCGGCGGGCTGCAGGCGCTGGAGGCCTCGCCGAGGAAGGCGAGGTCCCGGCCGCGCTGAGCCCGTCCGGGACGGGCTACCGGGGCCGGTGCAGCCGGACCAGGGCGTCGATCGCCTCGCCCGCCGTGCCGTGGCCGTCGGGGGCGGCCACGGTGCGGCGCACCCGTTCGGCGCGGACGGTCTCCAGGCCGGTGCCGGCGAGGTCGTCGAGGACGTCGTCGGGGGTGAAGAGCACCCGCGGGTCCTGCGGTCCGCCGGTGCCCTCGGTGAGGTTGAGGCTGTCGTGGCCGACGACGAGAAGGGTGCCGCCGGGGGCGAGGGCCTCGGCGGCCCGGCGCAGCGCGGTGCGGCGGTCGGCGGCCGGGAGCTGCAGGTAGGCGACCAGGACGAGGTCGTAGCCGGCCGGTTCGGCGGTGTGCGCGAGGACGTCGGCGTGCACCCAGTCGATCCGGTCGGCGGTGCCGGCCGGGCGGGTGGCGGCGAGGGCGCGGCCGCGGTCGAGGGCGACGGCGGAGAAGTCGACGGCGGTGGCCCGCCAGCCGCGTTCGGCGAGCCAGATGCTGTTGCGCCCTTCGCCGGCGGCGAGGTCGAGGGCGCGGCCCGCCGGCAGCTCCTCGCACTCGCGGACGACCCGGCGATTGGGCTCGACGCCCCAGAGCTGCTCGGTGGCGCGGTACCGCTCGTCCCAGTCCTGACTGTCCATCGGTGGCCTCCTCGGTCCGAGCGTACGCGGCGGGCGCCGCGTGGCCGGCGTATGACCTTGGTAACCCCGGGGTGGTGGCGGCGGCGCCGGCGGGCCGGGCGGGCTCGGCGCCACCGCCGACCGAGGGTGGACGAACGATCCTTCTGCCGTGCCCGCGGGGCCGGCACCGGAGGGGTGCGCGGGCCCGCGCCGGGACGCCGACGGGCTGTGATGTGCCGAGGTCACGGCTGGGATTCGATGGCGTTCCCTGACGGTTCGAAAGGTTGTTAGGTTAGGCTTGCTTCCCTTACTGTCCTGGGTGCCGGAATACCGACCAGCACCCTCGGAGTACGCCATGCCCGCCCGCCGCTCCACCGCAGCGACGCTCCTGACCATCGCCGTGGCCGGCGCAGCCCTGGCCGGCTGCTCCAAGAAGGACGACGCCGCCTCCGCGGACGCGGTGAAGGTGACCGCCTCCGACTCGGCGTGCGAGGTCGCGAAGACGAGCTTCCCGGCCGGCGCGGTCGAGCTCTCCGTCCAGAACAAGGGCTCGAAGTCCACCGAGGTCTACGTCTACGCCGCCGGCGACAAGATCGTCACCGAGCGCGAGAACATCGGCCCGGGCACCACCGTGAGCATCCACGCGGAGATCAAGGCCGGCGAGTACGAGATCGCCTGCAAGCCGGGCATGACCGGCGACGGCATCCGCCAGAAGATCACCGTCACCGGCGGTGCCGCGCCGGCCGCCAAGGCCGACCCGCGCCTGGCCGCCGCCGTCGAGGCCTACCGGACGTACGCGCAGGAGCAGGCCGACGCCACCATCCCGGTGGTGACCCAGTTCGCCGAGGCCGTCAAGGCCGGCGACGCCGAGAAGGCCAAGTCGCTGTTCGCCGCCTCCCGCGTGGGCTGGGAGCGCACCGAGCCGATCGCCGAGAGCTTCGGCGACATCGACCCGAAGACCGACACCCGCGAGGACGGCCTGGAGGCCGGCCAGCAGTGGACGGGCTGGCACAAGCTCGAGAAGTCGCTCTGGGCCGACGGCAAGATCACCGACGACGACAAGAAGCTCGCCGACCAGCTGGTCACCGACCTGAAGGACTGGCAGTCCCGCGTCGCCAAGGCCGAGATCACCCCGACCTCGATGGCCAACGGCGCCAAGGAGCTGCTGGACGAGGTCTCCAAGAACAAGATCACCGGTGAGGAGGACCGCTACTCCCACACCGACCTGTCGGACTTCGCCGCCAACGTCGACGGCGCCGAGAAGGCCTACGAGCTGCTGAAGCCGGTCGCCTCCGAGAAGGACGCCGCGCTGGCCAAGACCCTGGACGCCGAGTTCGCCGCGATCAAGGTGCTGCTCGGCAAGTACAAGCAGGGCGAGGCCTACACCTCCTACGACAAGATCACCGAGCCGGAGCGCAAGGCGTTCTCGGACGCGGTGAACTCCCTGGGCGAGCCGCTGTCGAAGCTGGCCGCCGCGGTCGTCGTCACCGGCTGATCCCGGACCGACCGCACCAGCGCCCCGCCGCGGCGGCCCGACCGGGCCGCCGCGGCATCCGCAGAGACAGGACCGAAGGAAGCCCCGTGGACGCCGAGACCACCGAGACCACCGCGCCGGACACCGCCACCGGCCAGGCCGCCCCCACCCGCCGCGCCGTCATCGGCTGGGCCGGTGCAGGCCTCGCCCTGGGTGCGGCCGCCGCCGGCTCGGTGGCCGCCGCGACCATGCACGAGGCCGCGCCCGCCGCCGCCCCCGGCATCGACTCCACCGTCGACATCCCGTTCTACGGCGACCACCAGTCCGGCATCGCCACGCCCGTCCAGGACCGGCTGCACTTCGCCGCGTTCGACGTCATCACCAAGGACCGCGAGGCCCTGGTGAAGATGCTGAAGGAGTGGACGAAGGCCGCCGCCGCGATGACCGGCGGCCGCGAGGTCGGCACCGGCGCGACCGGCGGCATCCCGGAGGCCCCGCCGGACGACACCGGCGAGGCGCTCGGTCTGCCCGCGTCGCGGCTGACCCTGACCGTCGGCTTCGGCCCGACGCTGTTCGAGAAGGACGGCACCGACCGCTTCGGCATCAAGGCCAAGCGGCCCGAGGCCCTCGTCGACCTGCCGAAGTTCCCCGGCGACCGGCTGGAGGAGAACCGCACGGGCGGCGACATCTGCGTCCAGGCCTGCGCCGACGACCCGCAGGTCGCCGTGCACGCGATCCGCAACCTGGCCCGGATCGGCATGGGCGTGGTCAACGTCCGCTGGTCGCAGCTCGGCTTCGGCAAGACCTCCTCGACCACCCCCGAGGCGCAGACCCCGCGCAACCTCATGGGCTTCAAGGACGGCACCCACAACATCGCCGGGACGGACGCCAAGGCGCTCGGCGACCACGTGTGGGTCGCCCCCGGCGACGGCCAGGACTGGATGACCGGTGGCTCGTACCTGGTCGCCCGGCGGATCCGGATGACCATCGAGACCTGGGACCGCACCTCGCTCAAGGAGCAGGAGGACGTCTTCGGCCGCAGCAAGCTGGAGGGCGCCCCGGTCGGCAAGCAGAAGGAGCGGGACACCCCGGACCTGTCCGCGATGAAGCAGGACGCGCACGTCCGCCTCGCGCACCCGGACAGCAACAACGGGCTGATGATCCTGCGCCGCGGCTTCTCCTTCACGGACGGCACCGACGGCCTCGGCCGCCTGGACGCCGGCCTGTTCTTCCTCGCCTACCAGCGCGACACCCGCAAGGCATTCGTGCCGCTGCAGTCGAAGCTCGCCGCGAACGACGCGCTGAACGAGTACATCACGCACGTCGGCTCCGGCCACTTCGCGTGCCCGCCCGGCGTCCGCAAGCCGGGCGAATGGTGGGGCCAGGCCCTGTTCGGCTGACCCCCTGCCCCGTACCACCTCCACCCCCGGGAGTCCCTCGTGTTCGGCAACTACCTGATCGG
>NZ_JBFBDW010000080.1:0-25453 GCF_040683455.1 Kitasatospora sp. NPDC093679 | reverse complement strand
ACACATGGCGGCGATCTTCGCGGACACCTTGACCGCAAAGATCACCACCAGCGGATCACGCCACGCAGTTGATCAATTACCCAACACTTTCTCAGGGGCGGTACCCCGCGCCCCTGAAGTGCCCCCTGGCGACTTGCCCCCGGGTACTAGACCCGCCCCGAGCCCTTGGCGAGCATGGGGCGGCCGCCCTGGACGGGGAGGTGCGGGCCGACCGGCTCGTACTGGAGGAGGAGCATCGCCGCGTCGTCCCCGAGCTTGTGCCCGACGTGCCGGACCACGTCCTGGTGCACGTTCCGCAGCACCTCGACCGGGCACCCGGTCGCGCAGTGCGGCAGCCGGTCGGTGAGCGGGTAGAACGCTCCGCCGCCGTCCCGGGCCTCGATCACGCCGTCGGTGTAGAGCAGCACCCGGTCGCCGGGCCGCAGCGGCAGCCGCTGCACGGGCGGCCGGACGTCCGCCGGGTCGAGCACGCCGAGCGGCGGGACGGGTTCGGCGGGCTCCAGCAGGGCGACGCCCTCGCCGGCGCGCAGCAGGACGGGTGCGGGGTGTCCGCAGTTGACGACCTCCGCGGTGCCGTCGGAGCGGATCCCGATCAGCACGAGGGTGACGAACTCCTCCTCGATGCCCGGGTGGTCGTTCTCGTGCAGGGCGCGGTCGAGACTGACGGCGAGCCAGCCGGCGACCCGGTCCAGCGAGGCCTCCTGGTGGGCGGCCTCGCGGAAGGCGCCGAGCACCGCGGCGGCGGTCTCCACGGCGGCGAGGCCCTTGCCTCGGACGTCGCCGACCACCGCGCGCACCCCGTGCCGGGTGTTGACCACCTCGTAGAGGTCGCCGCCGATCGAGGCGTGCGCGTGCGCCGCCGCGTAGTGCACGGCGGCGCGGACGCTGCCGACCCGGTCGGGAACGGGCCGCAGCAGCACCCGGCGGGCGATCTCGGCGACGAGCTGGGCCTCGGCGAGGGCGAGCTCCTGGCGGAGCCTCAGCGTGGTGGAGACCCAGCCGATGCCGGCGACCAGGGCGATCGCGAAGACGGTCGCGCTGTGCACCGACTCGCCGAGCACGTCGTTGTAGCCGGCCATCAGGAAGGCGGCCAGCTCGGTCAGCACGCCGATGAGCAGCGGGTACCAGGTGCGTCGGCTGACGACGGCGGCGAGCGCCGGGACGGCGGTGAGCGCGGGCTCGACCGTCACCTCGGTGTTGCTGAAGAAGTCCAGGGAGACCACCAGTGCCATGCCGATGAACGGCAGCGCCAGTGCGGTTCTCGGCCAGGTGCCCGTCACCGTGCCCGGGTCTGCCCCCGGGGCGGGCCCCGCGAGCCGGTCTCTGATCCATCCGGTCGCGCTCAACGTCGGTCTCTCCAGCAGAAGGTGGCCGGTGCCAGGGGACACCTGCGGTGATGACGGAGGGTCAGGGGGCTGTGGCCCCCGCATGCGGCCGGAGTACGGGGTTGACCGGTTACCGACCCCACAATAGGTGCGAAAAGTGCACAGTGCACAGATTTCGCACGATCCCGTGACGGCTTGAATGCTCTGCGTGACTCATTCTTCACTATTCCCGATCAGGAGCCTGGTCAACTCTTTTCGGTCAGGAAGTCCTGCGGGTCTGACGACCCGGCCGCTGCGGACGTACAGGAACGCCGCACTGACCTGCTCCGGCTCGACGCCCGCCCGTTCGGCCCAGGCCAGCCGGTAGATGGCGAGCTGCAGGGGGTCCGCGGTCTCCTCGCGATGGGTCTTCCAGTCGACCACTTCGTAGCGCCAGGGGTGCGGTGACCCTGAGCCACCGTCACGCTCCCGGTAGACCGCGTCGATCCGGCCGCGCACCACGCGTCCCGCCAGCAGCAGCTGGAACGGCGCCTCGATCCGGTACGGCACCCGGTCCGCGTACGGGCTGCGCAGGAACGCCTCCTTGAGGCCGGCGAGGTCCCGCTCGTCCTCGATGCCGTCCTCGTCGGCGCCGGGCAGCGCGTCCGGCTCCAGGAGCAGCAGTTCCTCGGTCTCGAAGCGGGACTGCACCCAGCTGTGGAAGCGCGTGCCGCGGCGGGCGGCCGGCTGCGGCGGGCGGGGCATCGGCCGGGCGAGCTCCCGGGCGAAGCCGTCCGGGTCGGCGGCCAGCCGCATCACCTGCGAGGCCGAGAGCGAGGCGGGCAGCGGCACTTCGCGCACGGAGCGCCTGGCCCGGGCCAGCTCGCCGAGCAGTGCGTCCAGGTCCCGGTCCCAGGAGGCGACCAGCCGGGCGTCCTCCGGGGCCATCTCCTCCGGCTCGGCCGGCGGCGCCCCGGCGAGCCGGTGCCGGACGACCTCGGCCACCCGGCGGCGGGCCCGCTGGGCGGCCGCGTCCAGCGGCAGCGGCCAGGGCGTCTCCAGCGAGCGGGCCAGCGCCGGGTTCTCCGCCTCCGGCAGCGGCTCCTCCGCCCACGTCTCGACCTCGCCGTTGCCCGGCGACGCGCAGTGCTCGCGCAGCTCGACCAGGAAGTCCGACGGGCCGCGGCGGCGCTTCTGGTTCGGCCCCCACCAGTGCCCGGAGGCGAGCAGCAGCTCCCGGGGGCGGGTGAAGGCGACGTAGCCGAGCCGCAGCTCCTCCACCGCCGAGTGGTGGGCCATCTCCTTCTTGAACAGGCCCATGCCCTTGGCCGTCCAGGGCGGGTCGCCGGGCAGCGTGTCGGCGTCGCCGCGCAGTGCGTGCGGCAGCACCCGGCGGGTGCTCGTCCAGCGCTCGCGGCCCTGACCGGACGGGAAGCCGCCCTTCACCAGGCCCGGTACCGCGACGACGTCCCACTCCAGGCCCTTGGACTTGTGCGCGGTCAACACCTTCACGGTGTCCTCGCCGCCGGGCAGCCCGGCGTCCAGCCCCCGCTCGTACTCCTGCGCCGCCCGCAGGAAGGCCAGGAAGGCGGAGAGCCCCGGGTCGCCGTCCAGGTCGGCGAAGCCGGCCGCGATGTCCAGGAAGCCGTGCAGCGTCTCCCGGCGGCGGGCGGCCAGCGCGTGCGGCGAGGCCGACAGCTCGACCTCCAGGCCGGTCACCGCGAGGACCCGGTGCAGCACGTCCATCAGCGGCTCGGCCAGCGCCCGCCGCAGCTCCCGGACCTCCCGCGCCAGCCGGGCGAACCGCACCCGGGCCTCCGGCGAGAACGGCAGCTCGTCGGGCTGCTCCGCCTCCAGGAAGGTCTCCAGGGCGTCGGCCAGCGACACCACCTCGGTCGGGTCGGTGCCCGCCACCGCCGCGGCCAGCGCATCGCCCTGCAGCCGCTCGGTGCGCACCAGTTCGGCGGCGCGGCGGCCCAGCAGCGCCAGGTCGCGGGGGCCGATCCGCCAGCGCGGACCGATCAGCAGCCGCACCAGCGCGGCGTTCGCCGTCGGGTCCTGCAGCACCTCGCAGACCGCCACCAGGTCCGCCACCTCGGGCAGCTGCAGCAACCCGCCGAGGCCCACCACCTCGACCGGAACCTCCCGGGCGACCAGCGCCGCGTGCACGTCGGGGAAGGCCGCACCGCCCCGGCAGAGCACCGCGATCCGGCCCGGCGCCGTCCCGGTGCGCACCAGGTGCGCGATCCGGTCGGCCAGCCAGTCGATCTCCTCGGTGTGCGTCGGCAGCAGCGCGCAGCGCACGAAGCCGTCCGCCTCCGCGCCCGGGGCCGGGCGCAGCGCCTCCACGCCCTCGTGCATGGCCCGCAGGTCGGCCGCCAGGTGGTTGGCGAAGGCCAGCAGCCGGCCGCCGCTGCGGCGGTTCTCGCTCAGCGCGTAGCGGGCCGAGGCGGTGCCGTCCTCGCGCGGGAAGTGCAGCGGGAAGTCGTCCAGGTTGGCCACCGAGGCGCCGCGCCAGCCGTAGATCGCCTGGCAGGGGTCGCCGACCGCGGTCACCGGGTGGCCGCTGCCGCCGCCGTCCGCGCCGAACAGGCCGGCCAGCATCAGCCGCTGCGCCACCGAGGTGTCCTGGTACTCGTCGAGCAGCACCACCCGGTACTGCTCGCGCAGCAGCCGGCCCACCTCCGGGCGCTCCTGCGCCAGCCGGGCCGAGGCGGCTATCTGGTCGCCGAAGTCCATCAGGCCGCCGGCCCGCTTGCGGCGCCGGTAGTCCTCCACCAGGTGCAGCAGCTCCTGGCGGGCCCGGGCGGCCTTCGGGACGGCCCGCAGGTCCTCGTTGGTCAGCTTCGCCGTCGCCAGGCCGTCCAGCAGCTCCTCGTCCCAGGCGCGCAGCCGCTCGGGCTGCACCAGGTGCTCGGCGAGTTCGGAGTCCAGCGCGATCAGGTCGGCGACCAGCGCCGAGAAGGTCCCGGTGAGCGCCGGGAACGGGCCGCGGGCGGAACGCAGCACCTTGGCCGCCAGCTGGAAGCGGGTCGCGTCCGCGAGCAGCCGGACGTCCGGCTCTATGCCCAGGCGCAGGCCGTGCTCCTTCAGCAGCCGGCCGGCGAAGGCGTGGTACGTCGAGATCTCCGGCTCGCCGAGGGACTCGGTGTCGTCCGGGTCCAGGACGCGGGCGCGGAGGAGGGCGGTGCGGACGCGCTCCGCGAGCTCACCGGCCGCCTTGTTGGTGAAGGTCAGGCCGAGCACCTGCTCCGGCGCGACCGCCCCCGAGCCGACCAGCCACACCACCCGGGCGGCCATCACCGTCGTCTTGCCGGAGCCCGCGCCGGCCACGATCACGGCGGGCTCCAGCGGGGCACCGATGGCCTGCATCTGCTCGGCGTTGAACGGAATGCCGAGCAGTTCCTTCAACTGGCCGGGGTCGTCGAGCACGGAACGCACCCCCCAACGCTAACCGGCCCCGCGGACAGGTCGGTCCACCGAGGGGGCGCTGGGGGCGGAACTGCGCAGTCCGGGGCTGGTGATCGAAAACAGATCAGGGCCCGCCGTGGTGCCCACGGTCGCCCACATCCGAATTGCGCAGTTCCCCGCGCCCCCGAGCGGCTCGGCCCTACTCGATCAGTTGGCGGCCGTCGCGCTGGGCGGAGCAGCTGCTGCGGAAGGCGCAGCGGCCGCAGCCGTCCCCCTGGGTGGGGACGAAGCGTTCGGCGAGGACGCGGCCTGCGGCGTCGGCGAGCAGGTTCTCGATCCAGGGTTCGCCGTCGGACGGGGCCTGCTGCTGGACCTTGGGGGCTTCCTTGTCGGTCTTGCCGGGCTCGCGGAGGTGGACGAGTTCGGCCCCGCCGGAGGCGATCCCCTCGGGGACGCCGGGCAGCCCGTCGAGGGCGCCGTTGCGGACGGCGAGCTGGTAGACGGCGAGCTGCTTGTGCTCGGGGAGGGACTTCTCGGTGGGGATCTGCTTGCCGGTCTTGAAGTCGACGACGTAGGCGCGGCCGCCGGCGTCCTGCTCGATGCGGTCCATGGAGCCGCGGATGCGGACGGCGACGCCGCCGACGGTGAGGGTGAGGTCGAAGCCGTGTTCGGTGGCGACGGTGGTGCGGCCGCGTTCGAGGACGTGCCAGTGCAGGAAGCGTTCGAGGGCGGCGCGGGCCTCGGTCTTCTCCTGGTGGGACTTCCAGGGGGCGTCGAAGGCGAGGGCGTCCCAGACGGTGTCGAGGCGTTCCATGAGGACGGCGAGGTCGGCGGGGGTGCGGCCGGAGCCGACCTCGTCGGCGAGGGCGTGCAGGACGTTGCCGAAGCCCTGGGCGGCGCTGGCGGTGCCGGCGGCCCGGACGTCCTTGTCGAGGAACCACTGGAGGGCGCAGCTGTCGAGTTGTTCGAGGCCGCTGCCGGAGAGCCGGACGGGGGTGTCCGGGGAGCGCAGCGGGTCGGGGGCGGCGGTCTGGTCGTGCAGGCCCCACCAGCGGTCGGGGTGGGCGGCGGGGACGAGCGGGGCGCCGTCCTCGTCGGTGGCCTCGGCGAGCCGGGCGAGGCGTTCGGCGGCGGCGCGGCGAAGCGCGGGCGGGCGGGCCGGGTCGACGGTGACGGCCCGGAGTTCGGCGACGAGTGCGGCGACGGCCAGCGGGCGGCGCGGGCGGTGGGTGATGTCGGCGACGGTGACCTGCGGGGTGCGGGAGCGGACCTTGCCGGTGCGCGGGTCGAGCTCCTCGCGGTAGAGCTCGCGCAGGAAGCGGGAGGGTTCGTCGCCGTCCTCGGCGGGGGCCTTGACGGCGGTGACGATCAGCCGGTCCTTGGCGCGGGTGGCGGCGGTGTAGAAGAGGCGGCGTTCCTCGCCGAGGAGGGCGGCCGGGGAGAGCGGTTCGGCGAGGCCGTCGCGGCCGATCCGGTCGGCCTCCAGCAGGGAGCCGCGGCGGCGGAGGTCGGGCCACAGGCCCTCCTGGACGCCGGCGACGACGACGAGGCGCCACTCCAGGCCCTTGGAGCGGTGGGCGGTCATCAGCCGGACGGCCTCGGGGCGGACGGTGCGCACGGTGAGGGTGTCGGCGGCGATATCCTGGGCCTCCAGTTCGGCCAGGAACTCGGGGGCGCTGCGGTGGCCGGCGGCCTGGTCCTCGGCGCGGGCGGCGGTCTCGAAGAGCGCGCAGATCGCGTCGAGGTCGCGGTCGGCGTTGCGGGCGGCGGCGCCGCCGCGCAGGGCGGCCCGTTCCAGGCGTTCGCGCCAGCGGCGGCTGCCGTCCCAGAGCAGCCAGAGGGCCTCCTCGGCGCTGCCGCCGCCGGCGAGCAGTTCGCGGACCTTGCGCAGCAGGGTGCCGAGGTCGCGGGCGCGGCGGGCGGCGGCCGGCTCCATGGCGACGAGCCGCTCGGGCTCGACGAGGGCCTCGCGGAGGAGTTCCTCGGCGGGGCGGACGGCGGCCTGCTCGCCGCTGTCGCGGAGGGCGGCACGTTCCTCCTCGCGCAGGGCGCGGCCGAGCCGGCGCAGGTCGGAGCCGTCGAGGCCGCCGAGCGGGCCGGTGAGCAGGGTGTGGGCGAGGTCGGGGGTGAGCCGGTCGAGGGGGTCGGCGCAGGTGCGCAGGGCGAGCAGCAGCGGGGCGACGGCGGGTTCCTCGCGCAGCGGCAGGTCGTCGCCGTCGATCTCCAGGGGCACGCCGGCGGCGGAGAGGGCGCGCCGGACGCCGGGGATGGAACGGGCGCCGGCCCGGACCAGGACGGCCATCTCGCCCCAGGGGACGCCGTCCTCCAGGTGGGCGCGGCGCAGCAGGTCGGCGACGGAGTCGAGTTCGGCGCCCGGGGTCGGGTAGGTGTAGACCTCGACCCGGCCGCCCTCGCGGGAGGGCAGCAGGGCGCGGTGCTGGGCGAGCTTGTCGGCGGGCAGCCGGCCCATCGGCATCCGGCGGGCGAGTTCGCGGGTGGCGGCGAGCAGGACGGCGCCGGAGCGGCGGGAGACCCGCAGCACCTTGACCTCGGCGGGCCGGCCGTCGGCCTGCCGGAAGGTCCCCGGGAAGTCGAGGATGCCGTTGATGTCGGCGCCGCGGAAGGCGTAGATCGACTGGTCGGGGTCGCCGACCGCGACGAGGTCGCGGCCGCCGCCGGCGAGCCGGCGCAGCAGCCGCACCTGGGAGGGGTCGGTGTCCTGGTACTCGTCCACGAAGAC
Source organism: Kitasatospora sp. NPDC093679 (assembly GCF_040683455.1). NCBI lineage: Bacteria > Bacillati > Actinomycetota > Actinomycetes > Kitasatosporales > Streptomycetaceae > Kitasatospora > Kitasatospora sp. NPDC093679. The sequence continues at coordinate 17,998 of NZ_JBFBDW010000080.1, read as the reverse complement.
GACGTCGTAGCGGGCGGCGAGCTGCTCGGCGGCCTCGGGGCGTTCGGCGAGCAGGACGGCGCGGTGGACGAGTTCGGCGTAGTCGAGGACGCCGCGCAGGTCGAGGACGTCGAGGTAGTCGGCGAGGAAGTGGGCGGCGGCGGCCCAGTCGGGACGCTGGACGCCCTCGGCGAAGCGGGCCAGTTCGTCCTCGCCGAGGCCGAGCTCGCGGCTGCGGGCGAGCACGGCGCGGACCTCGTCGGCGAAGCCGCGGGTGGTGAGGCAGGCGCGCAGGTCGAGCGGCCAGGGGATGCGGCCGGTGCCGTCCCGGGCGTCCTCGGCGCCGCCGGCGAGCAGTTCGCGGACCATGACGTCCTGCTCGGGGCCGGAGAGCAGGCGCAGCGGTTCGGCGGCGTCCTCCTGCTCCTGGTGCTCGCGGAGCAGGGCGTAGCAGAAGGAGTGGAAGGTGGTGGCCTGCGGGGCGGCTCCGGCGGCGCCGATCCGGGCGGTCATCCGGTCGCGGAGCTCCATGGCCGCCTTGCGGCTGAAGGTGAGGACGAGGATGCGGTCGGGGTCGGTGCCGGCGGCGATCCGCCGGGCGACCGCCTCGACCAGGGTGGTGGTCTTGCCGGTGCCCGGTCCGGCGAGGACCAGCAGCGGCCCGCCGGCATGCTCGGCCACCGCCCGCTGGAACTCGTCCAGGGCGGGCGGGGCGGGCTGTGCGAGCGGGCTGCGCACCAGGCGGAAAGGGGAGGTCACTGCGGTCCAGGCGGTCGTGCGGCGGAGCTTCGGTTCTGCGGCCGGTCAAACGGGCGGTCCTGCCGGAGGCCGTGCGGGCGTCGGGCCGGCGGGGGGTCGGGGACGGGGGCGGCCCCACCGAGCCTACGATCCTGCACCGACATGCCCCGCCCGCGCACCCGGTTCGGCGGATCCGGCGGCGCGGGTCAGCCGCCGTCCCAGCGGGCGCGCCGCAGGTCGACCCGGGGTTCGCCGCCGACCTCGCGCAGCGGGGTGCCCTCGGCCCGGTACTCGGGCAGGGCGCGGTGCTCGTGGCCGGGCAGCGGCCGGCTGTCCGCCCGGATCACCCGCCACCAGGGCACTCCGCCGCCGTACAGTGACATGACCCGGCCCACCTGGCGCGGGCCGCCCCGGCCGAGGTACTCGGCGACGTCCCCGTACGTCATGACCCGGCCGGGCGGGATGCGCTCGGTGAGGTCCAGCACGGCCTCGGCGAACGGCGGCAGCGCACCGTCGTCGGAGGTGGTGTCGTACTGCTGCGGCATTTCTCCCCATCCGGTCGATTCCTGGGCCCCCTGCGGGCGATCCGCCGCGCCCGATCGGGCCCCTGTCCCACGCGAGGAGCCGCGGCATGGCAGCATCTTCGGGGCAGTGCGTGGGGATACGAGGACAAGACCAGATGACCGGGACGGCAGACGTGAACGTGGACAAGGGCTCCGACGAGTCCGCCACCGACCGGTCTGCGGGGCCCGAACCCGAACCGCCGACAGTCTCGCCGCAGCGGCAGGCGCCGGGCAAGGACGGGCAGGACGACGCGCAGGACGGCCACGGGACGGGGGGCGGGACGACCGCGTCCGAGGAGCCGACCGGCGAGCACCTGGCCGTCGACGAGCCGCTGCTCGCCGCCCGCGCCCACCGTCCGTCCGACCTGCTGCGCTTCCTGGCCGGCGTGCTCGGCATCATCGCGGTCTTCGTGCTCGCCCAGGTCGCCGTGTCGACCACCACCGGCATCGAGACGGACATCTCGTCCAACGCCGACAAGGTGCCCGGCATGCTGTCGACCGTCGCGGCGCTGGGCTCCAGCGTGGCGGTGCTCGCGGTGCCGCTGGCCTTCGCGGTCGAGCGGCTGATCAAGCGGGACGGCCTGCGGGTCGCCGACGGCGTGCTCGCCTCGGTGCTGGCCTACGGCGTCTCGCTGGGCATCGACTGGTGGGTCGCGGCGGGCGCGCCGCAGGCGATCCGGGACGCCCTGACCCAGGTGCCGCCCGGCGGCACCGAGACGCTCACCGACCCGGTGCACGGCTACCTGGCGCCGGTGATCGCCTACATGACGGCCGTCGGCATGTCGAGCCGGCCGCGCTGGCGGGTGGCGCTGTGGGTGGTGGTCGTCCTCAGCGGCGCCACCGAGTTGATCAGCGGCTACACCACCCCGCTGTCGCTGCTGCTCACCGTGCTCATCGGCTGGTCGGTGGCGTACGGCACGTTGTACGCGATCGGTTCGCCGAACATCCGGCCCACCGGCAAGCACCTGATGATCGGCCTGCGGAAGGTCGGCTTCACCCCGTCCGGCGCGCACCGCGCCCCCGACGCCCCGGGCGAGACCCGCCGCTACCTGGTCACCCAGTACGAGGGCGCGCTGCTGGACGTCCACATCATCGACCGCGAGCAGCAGGCCTCCGGCTTCTTCTACCGGGCGTGGCGGCGGATAAGGCTGCGTTCGGTGGCGGTGCGCCGCAGCCCGCAGTCCCTGCGCCAGGCGCTGGAGCAGGAGGCCCTGATCGCCTACGCGGCGGCCGCCTCGGGCGCCCGTGCCCCGCAGCTGGTCGCCACCTCCGAGCTCGGCCCGGACGCCGCGATCCTGGTCTACGAGAACGTGGCCGGCCGCACCCTCGACGAGCTCGCCGACGACGAGATCACCGACGACCTGATGGCCTCGCTCTGGGAGTCCGTCGCCGCGCTCCACGAGCGCCGGATCGCCCACCGCCGCCTCACCGGCGAGTCCCTGCTGGTCGTCGACGAGAAGACCGGCTGCCTGGTGAACCTCTCCGGCGGCGACATCGCGGCCGGCGACCTCACGCTGCGGATCGACATCGCCCAGCTGCTCACCACCTTCGCGCTGCGGGTCGGCCCGGAGCGCTCGGTGGACGTCGCCAACCGGGTGCTCGGCGCGGACCGGGTCGCCTCCGCGCTGCCGCTGCTGCAGCCGGTCGGCCTGAGCCGCTCGACCCGAATCGACCTGCAGCGGATGACCAAGGAGCGCAAGGCCGCCGCGCAGGCGCTCGCCCTGGAGCAGGTCGCCGCCGGCGAGCGCACCCAGGAGCAGGCCGAGGAGGACATCGCGGCGGCCGGCGAGGACCTGCTCAGCCGGATCCGCCGGCAGATCCTGCAGATCGCCCCGGAGGCCCCGCTCGCCCCGGCCAGGCTGGAACGACTCAAGCCGAAGACCCTGATCATGGTCATCGCGCTGACCTTCGCCGCCTACCTGGCGCTGACCACGATCCAGCCGGGCCAGCTCAAGCTCTCCCAGATGGACTGGGGCTGGGCCGCCCTCGCGCTGGCCGCCGCCGCCGCGACCTACGGCGCCGCGGCGATGAGCCTCACCGGCTTCGTCCCGGAGCGGCTGCCCTTCGGCCGGACGGTCGCCGCCCAGCTCGCCGGCTCCTTCGTGAAGCTGGTCGCGCCCGCCGCGATCGGCGGCATCGCGCTCAACACCCGCTACCTGCAGAAGGCCGGGATCCGCTCCGGGCAGGCGGTCGCCAGCGTCGGCGCCTCCCAGCTGGCCGGCCTCGGCGGGCACCTGCTGCTGCTGTTCAGCTTCGGCCTGATCACCGGGACGCAGAAGAACGGCGACCTCGGCGCCTCCCGGGCGGTGATCATCGGCGTGCTGTCGGCGGCGGTGCTCGCCCTGGTGGTGGCGGCCGTGGCGCCGCTGCGCCGCTTCGTGGTGACCCGGGTCCGCTCGCTGTTCTTCGGCGTGGTGCCGCGGATGCTCGACCTGATGCAGACGCCGTCCAAGCTGATCACCGGCTTCGGCGGCATCCTGCTGCTGACCCTGTCGTTCACCGCCTGCCTGTACGCCTCGGTACGGGCCTTCGGCGGCGAGATGAGCTACTCGGCGGTGGCCGTGGTCTTCCTGACCGCGAACGCGGCCGGATCGGCGATCCCCACCCCGGGCGGCATCGGCCCGGTCGAGATCGCCCTGATCGGTGCGCTGACGGTCGGCAACGTGCCGCCGTCGGCCGCCACCCCCGCGGTCTTCCTGTACCGCCTGCTGACCTTCTGGCTGCCGGTGCTGCCGGGCTGGATCTCGTACAACGTGCTGCAGCGCAGGGGCGCGCTGTAGCGGCCTCCGACGCGCGGAAGGGCCCGCCCGGCGTGCCGGGCGGGCCCTTCCGTCGGACCCGGACTAGTAGACCGGCTTCTCGGGCTCGATCTGGTTCACCCAGCCGATCACGCCGCCGCCCAGGTGGACGGCGTCGGAGAAGCCCGCCGACTTGAGGACGGCCAGCACCTCGGCCGAGCGGACGCCCGTCTTGCAGTGCAGCACGATCTTCTTGTCCTGCGGCATCCGCTCCAGCGCGGTGCCCATCAGGAACTCGCCCTTGGGGATCAGCGTCGCGCCGGGGATGTTGACGATCTCGTACTCGTTGGGCTCGCGGACGTCGACCAGGAAGATGTTCTCCTCGTCGTCCAGCCACTCCTTGAGCTGCTTGGAGGTGATGGTGGAGCCCGCGGCCGCCGCCTGGGCCTCCTCCGACACGACGCCGCAGAAGGCCTCGTAGTCGATCAGCTCGGTGACGGTCGGGTCGTCGCCGCAGAGCGCGCAGTTCGGGTCCTTGCGGACCTTCACCGAGCGGTACTGCATCTCCAGGGCGTCGTAGATCATCAGTCGGCCGACCAGCGGCTCGCCGACACCGGCGAGCAGCTTGATGGCCTCGGTGACCTGGATCGAGCCGATCGAGGCGCAGAGCACGCCCAGCACGCCGCCCTCGGCGCAGGAGGGGACCATGCCCGGCGGCGGGGCCTCCGGGTAGAGGCAGCGGTAGCAGGGGCCGTGCTCGGCCCAGAACACGCTGGCCTGGCCGTCGAAGCGGTAGATCGAGCCCCAGACGTACGGCTTGCCGAGCAGCACCGCGGCGTCGTTCACCAGGTAGCGGGTGGCGAAGTTGTCGGTGCCGTCCACGATCAGGTCGTAGCCGGAGAAGATCTCCATGACGTTGGAGTTGTCGAGCCGGTCCTCGTGCAGGATCACGTCGACGTAGGGGTTGATCTCCTTGACCGAGTCACGGGCGGACTCGGCCTTGGAGCGGCCCACGTCGGACTGGCCGTGGATGATCTGGCGCTGCAGGTTCGACTCGTCCACCGTGTCGAACTCGACGATGCCGAGGGTGCCGACACCCGCCGCGGCCAGGTACATCAGGGCGGGCGAACCGAGGCCGCCCGCGCCGACGCAGAGCACCTTGGCGTTCTTCAGCCGCTTCTGCCCGTCCATGCCCACGTCGGGGATGATCAGGTGGCGGGAGTACCGGCGGACCTCGTCGACGGTGAGCTCGGCGGCCGGCTCGACCAGGGGTGGCAGCGACACGGGGACTCCGATGGTCGTCAGTTCATAAGGCTTTGCTGTGCCAACAGTGTCACGTGCCGCTGCTATTCCGAGACAGCAGGTCCGTCATGTGAGATGGCCGACACCGGATGCCGAGACTGTCCCGCTCTCCCGCGATGCCGCTGGTCACACGGCATCCGGTGGCCTCCGGACGGTTCAGACCCGGCAGGCGGTTTCCAGCCAGACGTCGCCCAGGGACTCCTCCAGGGGCACCTGCGTCCGCCATCCGAGACGGTCGCGCGCCGTCCGGACGTCCGCCTGACGCCACGGCACCGGCTCCGGCAGCGGCCGCGGCTCGCCCACCCGGTGGTGCTCCCCGCCCTGGCTCGGCACCAGCGACGGCCGGCCGTCCTCGGCCACGATCCCCTCGAAGCCCGAGGCCCGGACGAGCAGGTGCGCCGCGTCCCGGGCCCGCACCGCGTGCCCGCTGCCGATGTTGATCACCCCGGTGGCCGCCGACACCGCGGCCGCCTGGACGGCCCGCGCGACGTCCCGGACGTCGACGAAATCCCGGTATCCGGACAGGTCCGGCATCCGCACCTGCAGCTCGTCGTGGACGAGCGCCCGCCGCAGGCCGTCCGCCAGCCGTCCGAACAGCGAGGCCGGCGGCGCGCCCGGGCCCACCACGTCGAAGACCCGCAGCACCGCGGCGTCCAGCCCGGAGGCCAGCACCAGCTCGGTGCCGGCCAGCTTGGACACCCCGTACGGCCCGACCGGCCGGGGCTCGGTGCCCTCGCCGATCGGCGCACCCGGCTGCATGGGCCCGTACTCGGCGGCCGAGCCGATGTGCACCAGCCGGGCGGGCTCGCGGCTGCGCCGGATCGCCTCGCAGACGGTGGCCACCGCCAGGGTGTTGGAGCGGATCAGCGTCCGCGAGCTGCCGTAGGTGGCGCCCGCGCAGTTGATCACCACCTGCGGGGCGACCGCGTCCAGGAACCGGGACAGCGCCCCCGGGCTGCCCGCGGTCAGGTCGAACCGGATGTCGGCCGAGTCCCGCCGGCCGAGCACGGTGACCTGCAGGTCGGGCTCGGTGAGCAGGCGGTCGGCGACCCGGCGGCCGATGAAGCCGTCGGCGCCCAGCAGCAGCACCCTCATCGGGGGTGTCCTTCCACGAGGCCCGGCCGCGGGGCCGGGCGGGACTACGGAATGCGTACGGATTGCGTGGGTGGCGGCCCGTCAGTCCTCCGGCGGGCCGCCCGAGGACTCCGTGCAGCCGGTCCTCGGATCGGCGAGGACCAGCCAGGTGTACGGCGCCAGCAGCGCCGTCGCCGCGACGCACACCACCGGCGGCGGCACCGGCCCGGCGGCCGCGAGCAGCGCCAGCACGGCGCCGACCGCGGCCGGGGCGGCCACCGCCACCGCCGTCCGGCCGCTGCGCAGCAGCACCGCGGCGAGCAGCAGCAGGACGGCCAGCAGGGCCTGCACCGGCCCGGCGGCGGCCGGCACGTCCGCGGCGAGGGGCAGCACGGCGGCGGCCGTACCCGCGACGGCGAGCTGGGCGACGGCCGCGACCGGCAGCAGCGGCCGCATCCGGGCCCGGTACTCGGCCAGCGTCGGCGCGGAGGCGAGGTGCCGGCGGGCCGCGTCGCGCAGCCGCCGGGAGGCGAGGTCGGCGGCGCCGGCGGCGAGCGCGAGCACGGCGGCCGGGCCGAGCCCGCCGGCCGCGGCGGGCGCCATCAGCAGTCCGGCGCCCAGGCCGTAGCCCGCCCGGGCCACCGGGCCCGTGGACGGCGCGGCCAGGGTGAGCCAGCCGACCGCGAGCAGCGCCGCGGGGACGGCCGCGACCGGGCCCACCACCTGGGACAGCCAGGGCACAGCGGCCAGCATCCCGGCCGCCGGCAGGTGCAGGGCGGCGGTGCCGAGTGCCCGGCCGGCGTCCGGGGCCCAGGGCGCGGCGGGCGCGGCCGGGGCGGGCGGCTCGGGGCGGCGCTCCACCCGGGCGTGCATCTCCTCGGCGAGCGCGAAGAGGTCGGCGTGCCGGTAGTGCGCCGCGGCGCCGTCGGAGAGCCCGGCGTCCTCCAGGCCGGCGGCGATGTCCAGTGGGTCGACGGCCTGTTCGCAGAGCCGGCGGTGCTCGGCCATCAGGGCCCGGACGGGGTCGCCGGGGCGGGTGTCGGGGGGTGCCGGCGGGCGGCCGGGGCGGCTCATCGGCTCGCCTCCGCGAGCGCGCCGGGTTCGGCCCGGCCGCCGTCCGGGGCCGGACCGTCCGGCGCGGCGGCGTCCGCGGCCCCGGACGGGCCGCTCTCCGGCGCCGCCGGGGCCTCCCGGCGGGCCTGCGGGGCGGGCACCGGCGCCCCGGCGACCCAGTACTCGGCCGGGCGGGCGAAGGGCCGCATCCGCTCGGCGGCGGCCGGGAAGGCCGGCCAGCGGGAGACCAGCTCCAGGTAGATCTCGCGGAAGGCCGCGGCCTCCGGCTCCAGGGCGAAGCGCTCCTGGGCGCGCAGCCGGCCGGCGAGGCCGAGCCGGGCGCGCCGCTCCTCGTCCCCGAGCAGTGCCAGGCAGGCGTCGGCGAGGGCGCGCGGACTGCGCGGCGGGACGACCAGCCCGGCCGGGCCGAGCACCTCGGGGACGATCCCGACCTCGGTGGCGATCACCGCGCGGCCGCTGAGCATGGCGTCGGCGAGCAGCCGGGGGCTGCGCTGGGACAGCGCGGTGAAGACGACGGCGCTGCCGGCCGCCCAGGCGTCGGCGGTGGCGGGCGGCCGGCCGGCGAAGTCGACGGCGGCGTGGATGCCGAGACGGCGGGCGATGGCGCGGCAGTGCGCCAGGTAGCCGGGCGCGGCCTCCTCTCCGTACATCCGCAGCCGGGCCGCGGGCAGTTCGGCGCGGACGCGGGCAAAGGCATGCAGCATCAGCTCCGGGTCGCGGCCGGGCTCCAGGGCGCCCGCCCAGACCAGGGTGGGGCGTTCGGGCTCGGCGCCGGCCGGCTCGCGGCCGGCCTCGGGGGTCGACTCGTGGACGACCCGGATGCGCTCCGGGTCGGCGCCGCAGCGTTCCTGCCAGCGCCGGTCGTAGCCGCTGCCGGGGGTGAGGACGGCGGCCTGCCGGTAGGTCTCGGCGGTGAGCTGCCGGAAGAAGGCCAGCAGCAGGGCGCGCACCGGCCAGCGGTACGGGGCGGTGCGGTAGCCGCGGTACTGCTCGCGCAGGTGCAGGCCGTGCTCGGTGAGCACGAAGGGCACCCCGTGCAGGTGCTTGGCGACCAGGGCGGGCAGGACGGCGGGGCCGCCGCCGGCGACGTGGCAGAGGTCGGCGGAGCCGAGGCCGCTCGGCCCGGTGCCGTACCAGGGTGCGGAGAGCGGGCGGAGCAGCTGCTCCAGCAGGTCGCCGGCGACCAGGACGTCGCGGACCAGCGGCTGGCCGGCGGCGGTCTCGGCGCCGGGGGCCCGCCAGACCCGCTCCAGGGTGCGGTGGGCCTGGCCGGAGCCGAGGAAGGCGGGCAACGCGCCGTCCCCCCGGGCGAGTTCGGCGAGGCGGTAGAGCGCGGGGCCGAAGCGGGCCCGCTCGTCGGGGTGGACCAGGGAGCGGACGAGGTCCTCGTAGGCGGTGGCGTAGCAGCGGCGGCGGTGCGCGGCGGGGCGTCTGCCCGCCGGGCGGCGGCCCCATATCGGCAGCTCGTGGACGGCGAGCAGGCCGCGCGGGGGCGCGCCGGCGAAGTCGGCACCGCCCCCGGAGCCGAGCAGGTAGAGCTGGAACTCGTGCTCGGCCAGCGCGCCGGCGAGCCGGCCGCACCAGCCGCCTCCTGTGCGCTGGGCGACGGAGAGGTTGCCCTCGGTGAGCAGGGCGATGCGCACGACGACCTCCGGAACGGTGCGATGGGCCTGGATTCGACGACGGGACAGGGAGCCTGGTCACCCGGTGACGGCAATGCTCGGAAAGTCGGCTGCGGCACACCCGGCCCGCCGTGCGGCCGGTGGCGGGCCGCTCGGGGCCCGGTGCCGGCGCCTCTCCCCCACACCTGTTCGGTCCGACAGCACGAAGGTAGAGCGGATCGCCGACAACTCCAGGAGTGCCCGCCGCCATGCCACCTGATCGAGTGAAAGGCCGTGACCTGTCGCCGCCCGGCGCGTTGTGCGGGGCGTTCGGTGCCGTCGCGCGCCCGCGCGCGACGGACCCCCGGGCCGGCCGGAGTCCGGAGGTCGTCGGGGCCGTCGGGGCCCCCGGTGGTCGCCGGGGACCGCGGCCGTCAGGCCTCGGCGAGCAGCTCCCGGACGGCCCGGGCGACCTGCGCGGGGTGCTCCATCATCGCGACGTGCCCGGAGTCGGGCAGCACCAGCAGGCGGGCGTCGGGGAAGGCCTCGCAGGCCCGCTTCGCGGAGCGGTACGAGACCAGCTTGTCCTTCATCCCGTACACCAGCAGCACCGGCGCCTTGACGTGGGCGGCCTGCCGCCAGAGCGCCTGCTCGCCTCGCTCGGTGTAGGCCGAGACGATGCCGCGGGCCGAGCCGATGCTGGCCTGCAGCGCGTACGGCAGCCCGAGGCGGCGCCGGTACTCGGCGACCGCGCGGTCCCGGCGGTCGGCGGGGATCCCGTCGACGTCGGCGTAGACCAGGCGCAGCAGTTCGTCGGTGGCCTGCTCGGCGTTCTTGCCGTGGGCGGCGGCCCGGCGGCGCAGCAGCGCGGGGACGCCGGGGACGGCGAGCGCGGCGGTCGGCCAGGCGCTGAGCTGCGGGGGCAGCTCGGGCAGGGCCGGGGAGATCAGGGTGAGGCTGCGCACCAGGTCGGGGCGGAGCGCGGCGAGCCGGACGGAGACGGCGCCGCCCAGCGAGTTGCCGAACAGGTGCACGGGCCCGCGGGCGGTCTTCTCCAGGTAGCCGATCACCGCGCGGACGTGGCCGCTGAGGGTGAGGTTGCCGTCCTGCGGCGGTGCCGACCAGCCGAAGCCGGGGAGGTCGATCGCCTCGCCGGAGACCTCGTCGGCCAGCGCGGCCATGAGGTCGGACCAGTTGTCGGCGGAGCCGCCGAGGCCGTGCACGAAGAGCGCGGGCGGCAGGCCGTCCGCCGCGGGGACGCGCGGTCCGACCGCGAGCACCGCGCCCGGCACCTCGACCGTGCGGTGGGGCCCGGGCTCGCTCTGCACCTGCTGATCAGCGCTCATGGAGGACGATCGTAGTGAGCGCAGGTGCCGTTTCCCCAGTACCCCGGCCCGTCTCACCCTGTGGACGGGGCGCACGCGGGTCGTATTGTGGGCTCCCGACAAGCCGATTTCTGCGCTTTACTCGGCTTTCCCAGGCGCAGATCCGGTTACCGAAAAGTAGACTCGGGGCCTGCCGGAGACGCCCAGATCGTGAAGTGAGGACCGCCGTGACGGCCATCCAGGAGGCGCAGGAGCGTCCGCGCGGTGCCCGACTGCCGCGAAGCGCCCGCCGTGAACAGCTGCTCGGAGCCGCTCAGGAGGTGTTCGTCGCGCAGGGCTACCACGCCGCCGCGATGGACGACATCGCCGACCGGGCCGGCGTCAGCAAGCCGGTGCTGTACCAGCACTTCCCGGGCAAGCTGGAGCTCTACCTCGCACTGCTGGACAAGCACTGCGACGCCCTCGTCGACGCCACCCGCACCGCGCTCGAGGCGACCAGCGACAACAAGCACCGCGTCGCCGCCACGATGGAGGCGTACTTCCACTACGTCTCCAGCGAGTCGGGCGCGTTCCGGCTGGTCTTCGAGTCGGACCTGACCAACGAGCCGGCCGTCCGCGAGCGGGTGGAGCGCGCCTCCGACCTGAGCGCGACGCTGGTCAGCAAGGTCATCGCGGAGGACACCGACCTGCCGGAGGCCGAGGCCAAGCTGCTGGCCGCCGGCGTCTGCGGGCTGGCGCAGATCACCGCGCGCTACTGGCTGTCGCAGGGCCGGGAGATCCCGCGCGACGAGGCCGTCCGGCTGGTCGCCAGCCTGGCCTGGCGCGGCCTGAAGGGCTTCCCGATGCACCCCGAGACGGGCGAGCGCCCGGCGGGCACCGAGTAGCGATCCCACGACCTTCGCCGCACGGCCTGGCCGGTGCTCTAAGGTGAAGCCGTACGGCGCGGCGATCTCGGACGCCTGTTCGAACAACGCGCGTGGATGGCTGCAACCCGGAGGGACGGAAGCCGTGGAGGTCAAGATCGGCGTGCAGAACGCGCCCCGAGAGATCGTTCTCGAGAGCCCGCAGACTGCCGACGAGGTCGAGGGTGCCATCGCCAAGGCGCTGGAGGGCACCTCCAAGCTGCTGGTGCTGGCCGACGAGCACGGCCGCCGCGTGATCGTCCCGGCCGAGCGCCTGGCGTACGTGGAGATCGGCGAGCCCAGCGTCCGCAAGGTCGGCTTCGGCACGCTCTGAGCCCGAGGCCCTGTCCGCAGGGCCACCCGCGCCCCGTCCTCCTCCCGAGGACGGGGCGCTTCGCCGTTCCCGGGCCTCGCGGTGGGGCCGGGGGGCGCGGCCCGGGGCCGAGCGGGGGAGATCGGCCGCCGAGCGCGTACGCACCGGCGGCCCCGGGTATGGGCCGGGTCAGGCACACGCCGTACGACCCCGGGAGGCCGCCCGTGCTGGTGGAGACGATCGCCTACGCGCTCATCGGCCTGGCCGTGGGGGCCGGTGCCCTGGTCCTGCTGCCCGGGTACTTCCCGGCGGCCCGCACCCTGACGGTCTCGACCGCCGTCGTCTCGGCCCTGCTCGCCGGGCTGATCGCCCGCTTCACGCTGAACGAGCAGGCGCCCGGCGTCTCGCTGGCCCTCAGCGCGGCCTGCTCGGTGCTGCTGGTCTCCGTCCTGGCCCGGCCCGACCTGGTCGACCGGACCGGCGGCCGACACCCCGGCCGCCACCGGCCGGCCTGAAGGCGCCGCCGGACACCCGACGGGGGCCCCGGCGGGGAAAGCTGAGGCGCGGCTCCAAAGGCCGGGGGCGCACCGCAAGGGGCGCGTGGCATCCGACGTCTTTGAAGAAACGTCCTAGGACGCGAGGCCGAGGGCCGCCATCCGCCGGGTGTGGGCCTCGGTGATCCTGGTGAACATCTTGCCGACCTCGACCAGGTCGAAGCCCTCCACGCCCGACCCGCCGACCAGGAGGTTCGACAGCGCGTCGCGCTCCGCCACCACCCGCTGGGCCTGGCTGAGCGCCTCGCCCATCAGCCGCCGGCCCCACAGCGCCAGCCGCCCGCCGACCCGCGGGTCCTCGTCGATGGCCTGCCGCACCCGCTCGACCGCGAACTCGGCGTGCCCGGTGTCGGCCATCACCTTCAGCACGAGGTCCCGGGTGTCGTCGTCCAGACGGACGGCGACCTCGCGGTAGAAGTCGGTGGCGATCGCGTCGCCGACGTACGCCTTGACCAGGCCCTCCAGCCAGTCGGAGGGGGCGGTCAGCCGGTGGAAGGACTCCAGCGGCTCGACGAACGGGGTCATCACCTCGGTCGGGTCCGCCCCGACCTCGGCCAGCCGGTCGTGCAGCTGCTGGTAGTGCTGGAACTCCGCGGACGCCATCCGGGCCAGCGCGGCCTTGTCGACCAGGCCGGGCGCGAACTTCGCGTCCTCCGCCAGCCGCTCGAACGCACTCAGCTCGCCGTACGCCAGCGCGCCGAGCAGGTCGAGCACCGCGGCCCGGTAGCCCGGGTCGGCCGAGCAGGACGCCCAGTCGCCGATCGAGGTGGTCGCGCCGATCGAGGTGACATCGCCAGATTCCTGAGACTCCATGGCTCGCCACCCTAGCCGGGCCGGTCGGGAACGGAGTAAGGCGCGTCACGTGTTCGAGTCGTCGCGCCCCTGTATGGTGGTAGTGAGGCCTGGTGTGATCGCGCGGCCCGCCACTGGTGGCAGGCCGCGCAGACGTGCACAGCACCGACACGCACCCGGCACTCACGTACGCGGATGCCCGGTCGGAGAGCCGATCGGCTCCGACCTTGGCCCGGACTTCGGGCCCAGGCACCGCATCAGTGGCCGAGCGAGGGCCGCCGCGGACCGCGCCGCCCGGCGCAGGTCCCGCGCCAGCCCCTCACGGGAATCCTCCCCGGCGCCGCCGACGACGCCCCGCGACGGGGCGCCGGCCGGCCGCCCAGGGGCGGGCGCGGTTGTGCGACCCCCACGCAGTGACGGGCACGAGGCCCGAACGCGCGGGGCCGCCCGCTGCACCTGACTCGCCCTCGGCCCCCACCATGGAAGAGGCAGCACCCTGTCCACCACCGAGACCCCCAAGACCACCTTCCGGGACCTGGGCATCCTCCCGGAGACCGCCGAGGCCCTCGAGTCCGTCGGCATCGTCCACCCCTTCCCGATCCAGGAGATGACCCTGCCGGTCGCGCTGACCGGCCACGACGTCATCGGCCAGGCGAAGACGGGCACCGGCAAGACCCTCGGCTTCGGCCTCCCGCTCATCGAGCGGGTCGTCGTGCGCGCCGACGTGGACGCCGGCCGCGCCACCGAGGACGACCTGTCCGAGAGCCCGCAGGCCCTCATCGTGGTGCCCACCCGCGAGCTGTGCACCCAGGTCACCAACGACCTGCAGACCGCCGGCAAGGTCCGCGACGTCCGCGTCCTCGCCGTGTACGGCGGCCGTGCCTACGAGCCGCAGGTCGAGGCGCTGCAGAAGGGCGTCGACATCGTCGTCGGCACCCCCGGCCGCCTGCTCGACCTGGCCGGCCAGCGCAAGCTGGACCTCTCCAAGGTCCGCGCCCTGGTCCTCGACGAGGCCGACGAGATGCTCGACCTGGGCTTCCTCCCGGACGTCGAGAAGATCATCACCATGCTGCCGGCCAAGCGGCAGACCCTGCTGTTCTCGGCCACCATGCCGGGCCAGGTGATCAGCCTCGCCCGCCGGTACATGAGCCAGCCGACCCACATCCGCGCGGCCGCGCCGGACGACACCGGTGCCACCGTCGCCAACATCGAGCAGCACATCTTCCGCGCCCACTCGCTCGACAAGGTCGAGCTGGTCTCGCGCATCCTGCAGGCCGACGGCCGCGGGCTGGCCATGATCTTCTGCCGCACCAAGCGCACCGCCGCCGACGTCGCCGAGCAGCTGACCAAGCGGGGCTTCGCCGCCGGCGCCGTCCACGGCGACCTGGGCCAGGGCGCCCGCGAGCAGGCGCTGCGGGCCTTCCGCAACGGCAAGGTCGACGTGCTGGTCTGCACCGACGTCGCCGCCCGCGGCATCGACGTCGAGGGCGTCACCCACGTCATCAACTACCAGTGCACCGACGACGAGAAGACCTACCTGCACCGCATCGGCCGCACCGGCCGGGCCGGCGCCTCCGGCACCGCGGTCACCCTGGTCGACTGGGACGACATCCCGCGCTGGCAGCTGATCAACAAGGCGCTGGACCTGCCGTTCAACGAGCCGGAGGAGACCTACTCCACCTCGGCCCACCTGTACGAGCTGCTCCGCATCGCCCCCGGCACCAAGGGCGTCCTGCCGCGTTCCGAGCGCACCCGCGCCGGCCTGGACGCGGAGGAGGTCGAGGACCTCGGCGAGACCGGCGGCCGCGGCGCCCGCTCGCGCGGCCGCGGTGGCCGTGCGGCCGCCGCCGAGACCGCCGAGCCGGCCGAGAAGCCGGCCCGCCGTCCCCGTGAGCGCCGCCGCACCCGCGGCGGGGCCGGTGCTGCCGCCGAGGCGGCCACCGAGGCCGTCACGGCCGAGACCGCCGCTCCCGCCCCCGTCGCGAACGGCGAGGACGACACCGACGCGGCCCCGCGCCGCCGTCGCCGCCGCACCCGCAGCGGTGCCGGCGAGGCCGCCGCCGCGGTCACGGCTCCGGCGGAGGGCGCCGTCGCGACCGCGACCGTCGAGGTTCCGGCCCAGCCGGCCGCCGAGACCGTGCCGGCACCCCGCCGGCGGACCCGTGCCGCGGCCGCCAAGCCGGCGGTCGAGGACGCCGCTGCCGAGGCGACCGACGGCGGGCCCGTGACGACCACCCCGGCCCCGCGCCGGCGGACCCGCAAGGCCGCGGCTCCGGCCGCTGCCGCGGAGGCGGGCACCGAGGTCGCTGCCGAGGCGACCGCGGAGGGCGAGACCGCGCCGCGCCGCCGTACGCGCACCCGCCGCCCGGCGGTTGCCGCCGAGGCCGTGCAGGAGAGCTGACACGACGCACCCGAGGGCGGGCCCGTTTCGAACGGGCCCGCCCTCGGGCATGTCCGGGGCCGGCGAACGGGCACGACGACGCTCGGGCCGCCGTACTCGACGGGGCCGGAGCGGCGCGCCCCTGGCGGGGGTGCCGTGGCGGCGGCGCCTAAGCTCGGAGGACGAGATCCGCCGCCCCGTCTGGAGCCCCTTGCGATGAGCACTCCGCCGTTCCTGGCCCTCCCCCGGTGCGCCCGGGCGCTGCGTCTGGCCACGGCCCGCGGCGAGTTCGCCGCGCTGCTGGCCGAGCCGGAGGGGCCGGTGCGCGGCACGGCCCTGCTGGTGCCCGGGTTCACCGGCAGCAAGGAGGACTTCATCGCGCTGCTGGAGCCGCTGGCCGCGGCCGGGTACCGGGTGGCGGCGGTCGACCAGCGCGGCCAGTACGAGACCGGCGGCCCGGCCGACCCGGAGGCGTACCGGATCGGGGAACTGGCCCGGGACGTGCGGGCGCTCTCGGCGGAGCTCGGCGACCACGGGCCGCTGCACCTGCTCGGTCACTCGTTCGGCGGACAGGTGGTGCGGGAGGCCGTGCTGGACGCCCGGGGTCCGCTGCCGTGGCGGTCGCTGACCCTGCTGTCGACCGGCCCGGGCGCCATCGACCCGGCCGAGGCGGCCCGCACCAAGCTGCTGCTGGACGCCCTGCCGGTGATGGACCTGGAGGCGATCTGGCAGGTCATGAAGCAGATGGAGGAGGGCAGCGGGGCCGGTCCCGCGCCGCGTCCGGAGATCGCCGGGTTCCTGCACCGCCGGTGGGTGGCGAACGTGCCGCAGGCGCTGTCCGCGATGGGCGGCCACCTGGTGGCGGCCCCGGACCGGGTCGCCGAGCTCGCCGCCGTGCCGCTGCCGGTGCAGGTGGTGTCGGGCGTTCGCGACTACGCGTGGCCGGTCGAGGAGCAGGCGGCGATGGCCCGGCGCCTGGACGCCCCGTACACAGCGGTGCCGGACGCCGGGCACTCTCCCAACGCCGAGCAGCCCGCCGCGACCGCCGCCGCCCTGGCCTCCTTCTGGGGCTGAGACCCAGGCCGCTGAGACCTGGGCCCGACCCGGCCCCGACCCCCTGCCCGCCGGGCCCTGCCGCGCCCGGCGGGCAAAATCGGGGACAAAATTGTTTAGCTCGGGTAATATTTGAGTCTGTCCGGGAATCGTTGCGCCACGAGCCCGGTTGCCCCTCACTGCGGCATACGCCGAAACCGGGACTTTACGGACGGGCAACCAGCAGGAATCAGCGGTGCGGCACTGTGAACCCATGAGGCGATGTCGCCTCGGCTGCACAGGCCGCACGGCGCGCGAGGGGGGACGATGCGAGCAGCAGCCGGACGACAGACCCAGCAGGTGCCGGCCGACGACCGGGTGGTCGGCGGCCTGCCGCATCCGCCGCGACCCACGGGGCGGAGAAGGGAGAGGCCCATGCGTTTCGAGATCCTCCGACTGGACGACGCCTCCGGTGTCGCCACCGATCGACTGATCGTCGACGCCGAGACCGTCGGGCAGTACGTGAAGGATGCCGCCGCGACCGGCGAGCGCCTGTACATCCGGCCGTGCAAGAACGTGTGAGCGGAGCCGGACGGGCACCGGCCGCGTCCGACGTTCCGAGACCCACTGACGCCCCGCCATCCCGAACAGGGACGACGGGGCGTCAGTGCGTCCCCGGACACCCGGTGCGACCAGGGTGGTGTTTGCCGCCGCCCGGGACGGGACATTTCCCAACGGGGCCGAGCGCCCCGACGCGAGGCACCCCGTACGGGTGATCGTCCTTGACGCGGCGGTCCGGAGGGAGGAGCGTTGTCGGCTATGAGGGGCGAGCCCAGCTGCCCGAGGTGCGCCGGTCGGGTCCGCGCCCCCGGGCTCTTCTCCGACACCTGGCAGTGCGACCAGCACGGTGCGGTCCACCCGATGCAGCCGGTGCTTCCGCCCAGCGTCGAGGCCCTGAACGTCGCGGTGGCCCGCTCACAGGTGCCGGTCTGGCTGCCCTGGCCGCTGCCGGTCGGCTGGCTGTTCACCGGGATCGCGCACGTCGGTGACGACCTCTCGGGTGCCCGCGCGACGGCGGTCGCCTGCGCCGGCCCGGCCCCGCTGGGCGGCTTCGGCGAGCTGGTGCTCGTCGCGGAGGAGCTCGGCGTGGGCCTCGGCGCCCGCTACGCCGGCCTGGACGGGCCGGACCCGGGCGAGAGCGTCTCGCTCTACAAGCCCGCCGACGCCAAGTTGATGGCGGCCGGCCGGCCGACGCCGATGTTCCACGTGCCCGACGCCCCGGTCGACCGCGCGGTGTACGTCGGCGAGGCACGCGGCCTGTGGCTCTGGGCGGTCGCCTGGCCCGAGCAGTCGGCGCTGCTGATGCACGACGAGCTCGTCCTCACCGACCTGAGGGACG
The DNA here is from genome assembly GCF_040683455.1 of Kitasatospora sp. NPDC093679. Lineage (NCBI taxonomy): Bacteria > Bacillati > Actinomycetota > Actinomycetes > Kitasatosporales > Streptomycetaceae > Kitasatospora > Kitasatospora sp. NPDC093679. The sequence continues at coordinate 232 of NZ_JBFBDW010000080.1, read as the reverse complement.
CCGGCGCGGAGCTGGGCCTGCTGCCCTGCGGCGCGCTGACCCCGCGGCTGCTGGGCTGACGCACGGGGCCACCCGGCCGGCCGTCGGGCCGGTCCGCGGTTCGCCGCCCGGCACCGGTGCGCCCGCCGGGCGCACCGGTGCCGCGTCGGGCAACCTTCGCCCGTCAAGGAGCGGCGTCCGGTGCGTGCTGTCGGCGTGCCGGCCGGAAGTCCTCGTACTGGACGTACTCGGA
>NZ_JBFBDW010000079.1:0-25658 GCF_040683455.1 Kitasatospora sp. NPDC093679 | reverse complement strand
GATGTCGCAATCCACACCTGGCCAGAAGGCCCTCACTCATTTCAAGATCACACCGCCGTGAACCCCGTCACCAACCTCCGTGGTCAGAACAGCTAAGGCACCGGGCATGGGGGTCCCCCCGGCCGGAGGCCGGGGGAGGATCCGGCCGGAGCTGCTGCGCGTCCTCGACCTGGTCACCGACGCACCCGCGCTGATCATGAACCACCGCCTGGACGTGCTCGCCGGCAACCGGCTCGCCGGGCTCCTCTACGGCCGGCCGCTGCAGGGCCTCAACGTCGCCCGGCACCTCTTCCTCGACGAGGGCGAGCGCGGCCTGTACGCGGACTGGGAGAACTGCACCCTCGACGTGGTCGGGCACCTGCGCCTGGCCGCCGGGAAGCACCCCGAGGACGCCCACCTGGCCTCGCTCGTCGGCGAACTGGCGATGGGCAGCGAGCGGTTCCGCCGACTGTGGGCCCGCGCGGACGTCCGGGCGCGCACCCACGGGCGCAAGGCGTACCGGCACCCGTTGGTCGGACCGCTGGACCTGCACCAGGAGAACTTCGCGCTGCCCGACGAATCGGGGCTGGAACTCCTGGTGCTGTCCGCGGCACCCGGCGGCCCCGCCGAGGACGGGCTGCGCCTGCTGGCGGGCCTGGACGGGGGCGGCGTCACGCCTCGAGGGCCTTCGCGGCGTCGCGGATGACGTCGAGGACGAGGTCGGGGTGCGAGAGCATCGGCACGTGGCTGCTGTCGACCGCGTAGGTCTTGGCGCCCATGCGTTCCGCGGCGGCCCGCTCCAGGTCCGGGTTCACGGTGCGGTCGTCGTTCGCGACGATGTACCAACTCGGCTTCGTGCGCCAAGCGGTGCCGGGAACCTGCTGGGTGAACAGGTCGGGCACCGGCACGGCGCCGGTCGCGAGGACGAGCTTCTGCTCGGCCTCCGGCAGATCGCCGCAGAAGTCGCCGAGGCCCGACTCGAGGAGCCAGATGCGGCCGTCGGCGACGTCGATGTGCTCGAAGACGGGCGTGCGGGCGAACTTGTCCTGCTGGCCCTGTGAGGTCTCGTCCTCGTCGGGGGCGAGCGCGGCGATGTAGACCAGGGCGCCGACGCGGTCGTGGGTGCCGGCCTTGGTGATCAGGGTGCCGCCGTAGGAGTGGCCGACGAGCACGACCGGGCCGGGCACGTGATCGATGGAGCGGGTCACGCAGGCGACGTCGCCCTCGAGCGAGTCGAGGCCGTGCTGCGAGGCGGACACCTGGTGGCCCTCGGCCTGGAGCGCGGGGATGAGCTTGTTGAAGCACGACCCGTCGGCCCAGAGTCCGTGGGCGAAGACGATGCTGGCCCTGCCTGCCATGGCTTCCTCCTTCAGGGGTGGTGAGCCATGCCGTCATATCACGATGAGTGATCGGTTGGTCACTCTCGGAGTCCGGTCGGGTTGCCGGGCAGTGGGTCCTCACGGCGCCACGTAGTGGACGGTCTGCATCATGCCGAGGTTTTTGTGGTGGAGCTGGTGGCAGTGGGCGATGGTGCGACCGGTGAAGTCCTCGTACCTGAGCACCGATCGGCGGCTGATGCCGCGACTGTCTCCCATGTCCGGGCAATCCAGATCAACCCGGCCGCCGCACCGGGCAGCACGCCGCACGGAGGGGCCGTCACCACCGGCTTGCTGCCACGGGAACGGGGCCGAGGGCGTCGTCATGGTGCGCTCGCGGTGGTGTCGCGGTCCGTGGTCAAGGTCGTCCGGGTCACGGGTCTGTCCCGGTGGTCGGTGACGGCGCGGTCGGTGTGCGGCGGTGCACGGCGGTGGTGCGATGCGGCGTCAGGGCAGTTCGGGGGCAGGGTGAGGCGCGGTGCGGCGGGTGGTGGCGCGGGTCGTTCCCGTCCGTACATGTCACAGCACTGTCCTGGGGGCGTCCCGGGCGGAACGGTTCGTCCGGGCGGCCGGTCCTGGTCTTCGGAAACCCGCTCGCACCGAGCACCAGGCACCGCCGCCTCCTGGAGGAAAATCACCATGCGCGTCCGCAAGCTCGCCTTCGCCGCCCTGGCCGTCACCGCCGCACTCTCGCTCACCGCGTGCCAGGACGACGGGGCGGGCACCGCACAGGGAGCCCCGACCGCGTCCACCGGCACCGCCCCCAGCGGCCTCCCGGCCTCCGGCGGTCCGGCCGCGGGCGGTCCGGCCTCGGCAGGGCCGGGAAAGGGCAGCACGGCCTCCACCGCCGCACCGGCCGGTTCCACCGGGGCCGGGAAGCCTGCCAGGTGCCGGACGGCCGACCTGACCATCACTGCCGCGGACCGCACCATCTCCGGTGACCCCGACAACACCGTCGTGGTCGAGCTGAAGAACCACAGCGGCAAGGACTGCACGCTCGCCGGGTACGCGGGCGTCGACCTGAAGACCTCCGCGGGCACGCTGTCCGCGAAGCGCTCCGGCGAGCCGGTCGTCACGGGCGTCGTGAAGAACGGCAAGTCGACGTACTTCGGCATCAGCTACCCGGCCAACACCTCGGGCGGCTCCGGCGTCCGGATCACCGGCCTGGTGGTCACCCCGCCGGACGAGACCCACCCGGTCACCCTGCCCTGGCCGGGCTCCGGCTCGCTGCCCGTCACGGACGGCAGCGGATCCCCGGTGAAGATCGGCCCGATGGGAAGCGCCGGCCAGGGCGAGTGACCGCGGGCGCCCGACCGCTCCTAGGCGACGCCGCCCGGCCCGGTGGGCGGGGGCGGGCCGGTGGGCGGGGTCGGTCCCGGGGTGCCGCCGGGTGCGCCCGGAGTGGTCGGTGCGCCCGGAACGCCGGTCGGTGCGGTCGGTCCGGCCGGGGCTGCGCCGCCGCGGTTGCCCCGGCGACGGACGAGGAGGGAGAGGGCGACGAGCACCGCGCCGACCACGCCCAGCACGACGGGCAGGGTGGTGCCGAGGAGCGAGATGGCGTTGCGGCCGTCCTTGGCGTCGTTCGCGGCGTCCTGCACGGAGGCGGGTGTCTGCCGGTACGAGACGTCGGAGACGGGCAGCAGAGGGAGGAAGGCGCCGTCGCCCGGGGCGACGACCCCGGCCGTGCGCTGCTGGGAGCGCTGGGTGTCGACCACGATGCCGGTCTCGGGCTCGATCCAGAACGTGTCGGCGCTCTGGAGCGTGTAGGTCAGCGGGACGGGGTCGGGCAGCGTCGGCAGCAGTGCGGCCAGCTTCTGCTTCGCCTCGGCCGAGAGGGTGCCGACCTGGGCGACCAGCGCCAGGGTGCTCTTCGGGACGGCCTGCGGGAGCCCGGCGAGCACCTGGGCGTCGGTGATCCGGGTGGCGGGCAGCCTCGCCAGGTACACGTAGGTGCTGACGCCGGACCTGCTCTCGGTACGCGCGTACGTCAGCGGGGTCGTCGTCCCGGTCTCGGGCCGCCAGCCGGTGTACGTCTGCTTCTTCGCGCCGATCGGCCAGCTGACCGTCAGACCCTTGGCGTCGACCACCGTCCAGCCGGACGGGTGGTCGGTGGTCGCTTCGAGGGTCTTGCGGTCGACGGCGTACTGCCAGGTGGTCTTCTCGACCGCGCGGCCGGCCGCGGTCGTCGTCCGGCTGTCGCTGACCAGGGCGGTGCCGTCGGAGGTGTCCAGCACCTTGACGGTCCGTTCGACCGCCATCGGGACGTCCCGCTTGACGGCCGAGAGCAGGTTGCCCTTCGCCACCTCCTGGGCGTCGAGCAGGGTCTTGAAACTGCCGGTGTAGGAACGGGTGGCGTCGGTGTCACCGGGCAGCCGTTCCACGTAGGTGGGCGTGACGAAGAACGCGAGGACGAACGCGCCGGCGATCAGCACCAGACCGACCACGACGCCGACGCCGCGGAGCACCATGTTCGTCCGCATGATCCGCTCTCCCACTGGACTCGATCCGTGCCGCTCCTGTCCGGCCCAGTGTCAGGTCGGCCGGGCACCCGCGCCACAGCAGCGCCCCGGCCGCCGAGTGCGCGCAGGGTCCGTCGGCTTCGCTCCCCGTGGGGTGGCGTCCCCCGGGTCGGCCCGGCCCTCCAGGGGTGGGGGAGGGCCGGGCCGGGGGTCAGCCGTTGCGGGCCGCTTCCGGGCCGGTGATCCGCCGGAGCAGGGGCAGGGTCGAGGCGATGATCCCGAGGGAGGCGACCAGCCCGACCACGACCAGGGCGTAGTACACGGCGCCCGGCGACACGAGCGTGTAGTGCATCTGGGAGGTCAGGAACAGGTGTGCCGACAGCAGGCCCGTCCCCGTCGCCACCACGGCGACCACCACCAGCGGCAGCGCGCTCTCCAGGGCCACCACCGTTCGCAGCAGGCCCAGCGGCGCCCCGCCGAGCCGCAGCAGCGCGAACGGCCGCCTGCGTTCGGAGAGTCCGGCGACCACGCTCACCGCCAGGCTGCAGCCCGCGATCGGCAGGGTGGTGAGGATGACCACGTTCGCCAGCTGCCGGAAGCCGGCCAACTGCCGCTGCTGGTCGCTGCCCCAGTCCTTCACCATCCGTGACCCGTGGTCGGGGAAGGCCCGGCCGAGCACCGTCCGCACCCGCTCCGTCGCGGCCGTCGACCCGTCGGTCGTCACGTAGACCATCTGCACGGGCAGCGCCGCCAGTCGGGCCGGGGTGACGGGGGCGGTGGGCCACTGCCGGGCCTCCGCCGTCCGCAGGTCGAGGAACTGGTACATCGGGACGGCCGCGACCTCCGCCCCCGGTGCGCAGCCGCCGACCACCGGGGTGCCCGAGAGTTCGGAGCAGAGCACCAGGGCCGGCGCCCACGGCCGCGGATCGGCCGGATCGGCTGCCACCCGGGCCGGGTTGGCGTGCACCACCACCGCGCCGCGGTACCCCGGCACCGCCTGCAACCCCGCGAGCACCGCCTCCGGCACCCGGTCCGCCATCGGCGGGTCCTCCAGCAGCGCACCGTGCTGCACCGCCGCGCGGGTCTGCGGATCGCCGCTCAGCACACCGCGGTTGGCGTTGATGGTGCCGATGATCCCGACGGTCGCGCTCGTCACGAAGAGTGCCAGCACGAGGCCGCTCACCGACCGGAAGCCCGCCTTCGGGTCGTCCGCCAGTCGCCGCACCGCGATCAGCGAGGCCGGACGCGAGGTGCGCCGGGCCACCAGCCGTGCCGCGGCCATCGTCAGCCACGGCCCGGCGACCACCAGGCCCAGCATCACCAGCACGAAGCCGGACAGGTACGCCCAGGTCTGGCCGTCGGTCGTCTCCGGCCGCCGGCCCACGAACCAGGCCAGCTCGCCGATCCCGGCCGCCAGCGGCAGCAGCCGCCACGCCTGCGGCGGCCGCGGCGTCACCCGCCGGCTGACCCCCAGCGGCGACACCGAGACCCGGCGCAGCGCCAGCCGTGCCGACAGCGCCGCCGCGACCGGCACGCCCAGTGCCACCGCGAGCACCTGCACCACGTGCAGGGTCAGGTCGTCGGTGAAGTAGCGGTCCCCGGTGAACGGCACCTGCGCCACCAGGGGGCGGAGCGCCGCGAACAGCGCGAAGCCCGCCGCCGTGCCCGCCACCGCCGCCAGCGTCGACTCCACCGCCGAGATCAGCGCCACCTGGCCGGGGGTCGCGCCCACCAGCCGCATCGCGGCGAACCGCTGCTCGCGGCGGGCCGCCGACAGCCGGGTCGCCGTCCCGATGAACACCAGCACCGGGAAGATCAGCGCCCCCGCGACCACGGAGAGGATCAGCGTCATCGCGTCGCCGCGCACCCCCGCGCCCGGGCAGTCGCCGGCGCACTTCGTCGGCAGGGCGTCGGCGATCGTCGTCACCGCCCGGGCGCCGGGCGCCGCCCGGAGCCGGTCGACCGGGCGGCCCACCACCGCGATCAGCGAGTCCGGCGAGGCCAGCGCGGCATCGCCGAGCACGCCGGCGAGCCTGCCGGGGAACCGGTCGCCGAGTTCGGCGGAGGGGACGGCCGCCACGAGCTTCACCAGCGCGGGCGATGCCCAGTACTCCCCGGGTGCCGGAAGCGCCGTCATCCCCGGCGGCACCGGTGAGGTGGGGCCGGTCGCGGCCACGTCCACCTCGAAGATCGGCTTGCCGTCGTAGTGGTCGTCGTGGGCCCGCCACCACAGCGGGTCGACCGGGGCGCTCGCCGTCCGGGCCGCCGCACCGGTGTTCCACCACAACTGCCGTTCGTTGGAGGAGTCGACGGCGTTGATCCCGGCCAGCGTCGACAGCAGCAGCGCCACGCCGACCGCCACCGCCGCCGCGATCGAGACCAGCCGGGCCAGGGCCTCGCGTCCGCCGCTCACCGAGAGCCGCAGTGCCAGCGCGATCACGACGCGATCCGATCCACGGGGAGCGAGGTCACCCGGCCGTCCCGGACGACCGCCTCGCGGTGCGCGTACGCCGCCACCCGCGGTTCGTGCGTCACCAGGACCACGGTGGTGCCCTGTTCACGTGCGGCGCCCACCATCAGCTCCATCACCTGCTCGCCGGTCAGCGAGTCCAGCGCGCCGGTCGGCTCGTCGGCGAACAGCACCCGCGGGCGGGTCACCAGGCCGCGGGCCAGCGCCACCCGCTGCGCCTGGCCGCCCGACAACTCGCCGGACCTGCGCCGCTCCAGGCCGTCCAGGCCGAGTCGGGCGAACCACGGGCGGGCCTCCGCGAGCGCCGCCGCGCGCCGGGTGCCGCCCAGCAGCAGCGGCAGTGCGACGTTCTCCTCGGCGGTCAACTCCGGTACGAGCTGGCCGAACTGGAAGACGAAGCCGAAGCCGTCGCGGCGCAGCGCGCTGCGCTCGGTCTCGCCGAGGCGGTCGATCCGCCGGCCGTCGAAGTGGATCTCGCCGGAGTCCGGGGTGAGGATGCCGGCCAGGCAGTGCAGCAGCGTGGACTTGCCGGAGCCGCTCGGCCCCATCACGGCGAGGATCTCGCCCGCGCCGACCGCGAGGTCCGCGCCGCGCAGCGCCGGGGTCTCGCCGAAGGCGAGGTTCACCCCGCGGGCCTCGATCAGGGCGTCCGTCATGGCCGCACCGCCTGGGCGATCGCGTCCAGTCGGGCCGCGGTGAGGTCGATCCAGCGCAGGTCGGCCTCCAGTCGGAACAGCCCGTGGTCGGCCAGCAGGGCGTCCAACAGGGCGCCGCTGCGCCGAAGTTCGGTGAGTTGGCGCATCCGCTGCATGTGCGCCGCACGCTGGGCGTCGAGGTACTGCTCGGCGTCCCGGCCGAGCATCAGGGCCAGCACGACCTTGGTGAACAGGACGGTCTGCAGGGTGGGTTCGGGGGCGACGGGCTCCGCGAGCCAGGTCTCGAACTCCGTCACCCCCGCCTCGGTGATGACGTACCGCTTGCGCTCGGGGCCGCCACCGGGCTCGGCCTCGCCGGCCACCACCTTGCCGTCCCGCGCGAGCCGGCTCAGCGTCGCGTAGACCTGCCCGTACGGCAGCGGCTTGTCGCGCCCGAACAGTGCGTCGTAGTCCCGCTTGAGGTCGTATCCGTGGCTGGGCTCACGCTCCAGCAGCCCGAGAAGGGTCAGGGGAACACTCATGGGACGACCATACCCCAGGCGTATACATCGAGTGTATACATCGAGAGAACTTGCATCGGGGTCGAAGCCCGGACGGCGGCTGAGCCCTTCGGGCACCGGCGACGGGGTCCAACGGCCCACCCGCCCCGGCCCGCCCCGCCGACCCTGTCGGACGGCCCCCGCCCGGCCGAGGACCGAGGCGAAGCGGGACGTCCTCCCGCTGCGCGTCCCACGGGCCGAGGAGCAGTGAGCATCATGGACGAGATCGGCCGAGCAGGGTGGCTCACCATCGGTGTCACCGGCACGGCGCTCGCCGGCGCCGGGCACGCCCTCGCCGGGCTGGGCCACATCGCCAGGGACATGGTGCGCTCACCCGCCACCCGAGAACGGCGAGCCGGTGCGGGACGGGTCGACGCTCCGGGCGGACAGCGGACCGGGCGGCTGGGTCCTGTTCAGCGCCCTGATCCTGGCGGGGTGGGCCGCCTATCACGTCATGTCCGGTACCGAGGCGGTCGTGAAGGAGATCCTGAACCCCGCGGGCCACTGACCCGGTCGCCCGGGCGCCGCGGACCGGGACGGCACCGGCGGCAGGCCGCCGCCCGGCCGCTCGGCGCGCACACCCGGACGCCGCCGCGCCCACCCGAATCACCGGCCGGGCTCCCGCGGACGACCACGAATCCGCCCGGCCGTGTCACAGACGGCCGGGCTGTCTCGTCCCGGGTTCGGAAGCGACGTTCCGAACCGGAGGCAGAGGGTCATGCGTGTGTTCGTGGCAGGTGGGAGCGGGGTCCTGGGACGGCGGCTCGTCCCGCAGTTGGTGGCCCGGGGGCACCGGGTGACGGCGACGACGACGAGCCCCGCCAAGCTGGGCCTCGTGCAGCGGCTGGGCGCCGAGGGCGTCGTGATGGACGGGCTGGACCCGATGGCGGTCGGTGAAGCGGTGGCCGTGGCCCGCCCGGACGTGATCGTGCACCAGATGACCGCGATCTCCCCGACGCACGCGGGCAAGCCCGACATCAAGCACCCGGACCGCTGGTTCGCCCGGACCAACCGGCTGCGCCGGGAGGGCACCGACCACCTGCTCGCCGCGGCCGAGGCGACCGGCGTTCCGCACGTCGTCGCGCAGGGCTACGCCAGCTGGAACGGCCACCCCGGGGGCAGCTGGGTGAAGACCGAGGACGACCCGCTGAACCTGATGGCGGGGACGGCGGCGCAGGCGGGACTGGAGGCGCTGCGCCACGCGGAGGAGGCGGTGCTCCGCGCGGGCGGCGCGGTGCTCCGGTACGGCGCGTTCTACGGGCCCGGTGCCGTCGACGACCAGGTCGAACTGATCCGCAAGCGGCAGTACCCGCTGGTCGGCCACGGCACCGGCCACAGCTCGTGGGTGCACCTGGACGACGCGGCGAGCGCCACCGTGCTGGCGGTGGAGCAGAAGGTCCGGGGCGTCTTCAACATCGTGGACGACGAACCGGCACCGGCGAGCGAATGGCTGCCGCACCTGGCCCGGTGCGCCGGGGCGAAGCCGCCGGTGCGGGTGCCGGTGTGGCTGGCCCGCCTGCTGGCCGGCGACCAGGCCGTGGCGATGATGGTCGACGGACGGGGATTCTCCAACGCCAAGGCGAAGCGGGAGCTGGGCTGGGAGCTGCGGTACCCGTCGTGGCGGCAGGGCTTCGCGAAGGAGCTGGCGTGAGTGCGCGCAGCGGCGGCGGCACGACCAGGGCGGAGGAGTTCGAGGAGCTGCGGCCGCTGCTGTTCTCGATCGCCTACCGGATCCTGGGCAGTGTGGGCGAGGCCGAGGACGCCGTCCAGGAGACCTGGCTGCGCCACGCGAACTCCGGCACCCGGCCCGTGTCGACCAAGGCGTTCCTGGCGTCCGTGGTGACCCGTATCTCGATCGACGTGCTGCGCTCCGCACGGGTCCGGCGCGAGGCTTACGTCGGGCCGTGGTTCCCCGAGCCGCTGCTGGCCGACCCCTACGAGGACCCGGCGCGGTCCGCCGAGCTGGCCGATTCGGTGTCGACGGCGGCCCTGCTCCTCCTGGAACGGCTGAGCCCCCCGGAGCGCGCGGTGTTCGTCCTGCGGGAGGTGTTCGGCTTCGGCTTCCCCGAGATCGCGTCCGCGGTGGGCCGGACGGAGGCGGCCTGCCGCCAGCTCGCGGTGCGGGCACGGCGCCACATGGACGCCGGACGCCCCCGCTACGAGGCCGACCGCCGGGAGCGCGCGGAGCTCGCCGACCGGTTCCTCGGCGCGATCCGCGAGGGGGACGTCGAGGCGCTGCGCGAACTCCTGGCCGCCGACGCGCAGCTGGTCGGCGACGGCGGCGGGAAGGCGCCGCAGTGGGGCGGCGGGGTCTACGGCGCCGACGAGGTGGCCGGGGTGCTCGCCGTGGTCGTCCCGTCCTTCCTCGCGATCGGCGGCGTGGTGGAGCCGCACACCGTCAACGGGCAGCCCGGCGCGATCGTCCGCGACCGGGACGGCAGGGTCGTCAGCACGCTGGCGCTGGACGTCCTCGGCGGCCGGATCCAGACGATCCGCTCGGTGCTCAACCCCGACAAGCTCGGCCACCTCGGCCCCGTCGCCGACGCCTGGACGGTCGTCCGCGAGACCACCGCGCAGGCCCGCCGGCCGGCGGAGCAGCCCGACCGGCCGCCGGACCGGGCCGGCGGCCGCCCGCTCCGACCCGATCGAGGAGGTGCACGGGCGTGAGCACGCCGCTGACGGAGGACGAGGCGCGGACCTCGACCGGATCGAACGCCACCTGCGCCGCACCGACCCGGCCCCGGACGGGCTGCTCGGCCGCCGCCGCCCGGTCCGCCGCCTCGGGTGGCGTCCGCGGTTCCCGGCCCCGGCGGTGCCGCACGTCGCGGTTCGACGTCGGGGCCCGGGAACCGGCGGTCCGTGCGTCACCTCATGTGTGCCGTCACACCGACCGCACTCGGTCTGACCACCAGTCAGGTCATCGCCGCTCCCGCCCACGCTCCGCGCCCCCGGCGCGAAGGACCGGCGGGCCATCGGCGAGGACCTGTCCGCCACCGCGGCACGGGGACCGACCGGGCCCGTCCCGGTGGTGTCCGGCCCGTTGGGCGGGCGGGCCGGACACTGCCCCCCTTCACTGTGACGGAACGTCACGGATCGCGGGGAGAGCGGGGGTTGATCGTCACCATGCGTGACAGCGGTTGTGCGGCCCGGTGCGCGGAGGAGAATGGAGGAGCGGACGTACGAGGCCCTCGCCTCCCCGCCCCTGCGTGCGCGGTGCCGAGGTGCCCTGCCACCGGGCCGGCCGCCCGTGACCCCGATCGACGGCGGAGGAGACAGCCGTGATCACCATAGGAACCTGGAACGTGGAGAACTTCTGCCGCCCGCTGCCGGCCGGCAGCCCGCCCGATCCGGACAGGTGCGCTGCGAAGGACCCGGCGACCTACGAGGCCAAGGTCGAAGCCCTGGCCGGCGTCGTCTCCGAGATCGCACCGGACCTGCTCGGCGTCCAGGAGGTCGGCAGCCAGGAGGCCGTCGACGACCTGGTGGCGAAGCTGCCCGGCACCTGGCACACCGCGGTGTCGACCCACCCGGACCGGCGCGGCATCCGCGTCGGCGTCATCAGCCGCTGGCCGCTCCTCGACGTCCGGCAGTGCGCCGACTTCCCCGCGCACCTCGCCGCGGTGCAGGTCGAGGACGAGGGCAGCCCGATCCGGGAGATGGGCCGCGGCGGCCTCGCCGTCCGCGTCGAGCCCGCCCCCGGGCAGAGCCTGGACGTCGCCGTCTGCCACCTCAAGTCGAAGCTGCTGACCTTCCCCGGCAACCGGCACAGCACCCACGACGAGGGCCTGCGCGCCCGCTACGCCGCCTACGCGCTGTTCCGCCGCGGGGCCGAGGCCGTGACCGTGCGCGCCCTGGCCGACGACCTGCTGCAGGGCGACGGCACGCACCGGAACGTGATCGTGCTCGGCGACCTCAACGACGAGTGGAAGGCCGCCACCACCCAGATCCTCTACGGCCCGCCCGGTTCCCAGATCGGCACCGGCGGCTTCGACCACCCCGACCAGGGGGACGCGGCGCGGCTGTGGAACCTCGCGCCGCGGATCCTCGAACAGGGCGGCTACTCCCGTGTCTTCGAGGGCCAGCACGAACTGATCGACCACATCCTGATCAGCCACGCGCTCCTCGGGGCACTCCGGACGGTGTCGACCGGCAACGAGAAGCTGCCCAGCGTCACCGAGGCCCGGCCGGCCGCACCGCACGACCGGCCGTCCGACCACTCGCCCGTCGTCGCGACGTTCGAGCTGTAGCCGCGGGCCCTTCTCAGCGGCGGCCCGCGCCGGCGGCGGGGATGCGCAGCGCGAGGAGGGCCACGTCGTCGGTGCTGTCCGGGGCGAGGCCGGCGACGAGTTCGCTGCAGAAGGAGTCGCAGCTCTCCCGGGCGAGCGCGGCGGCGTGCTGGCGCAGCCTGGCCAGACCGCGGTCGAGGGACTCGCCGCGGCGCTCGACCAGGCCGTCGGTGTAGAGCAGCAGCGTGGACAGCGGCGGGAGCGGGTCGGTGGCGCTGGGGCGCGGCAGGCGGGTGTCGACGCCCAGGAGGAGGCTCGCGCCGCCCTCGAGGTGGCCGGTGTCGCCCTCGTGGGTGACGAGCAGCGGCGGCAGGTGTCCGGCGCTGGCGTGTTCCAGCTCCCACGGGCCGCCGTCGGGCCCGTGGACGACGGCGTAGATGCACGACGCGGTCGCGCCCGGGTACAGGGCGTGCTGGGCGAGGTCGAGGCGGGAGAGGATCGCGCCGGGCGGTTCCTGCCGGTCGCAGGCGATGCCGCGGAGCATGTTCCGCAGCTGGCTCATGGTGACCGCGGCGCGCAGGTCGTGGCCGGTGACGTCGCCGATGATGAGTGCGGTCCGGCCGGTGGGGAGGACGAACGCGTCGTACCAGTCGCCGCCGACCTGGGCGGTGCCGTGCGCCGGCACGTAGCGGGCGGCCATGGTGAGCCGGTCGACCCGGGGGAGTGCCGGCAGCAGCGAGCGCTGGAGGCGTTCGGCGATGTGCTCGGTCTCGCGGTGGAGGCGGGCGTTGTCGACGGCCAGGGCGAGCCGGTGGGCGATGTCCTCGACGAGCGGCAGGTCGGCCTCGGCCAGGGGCGGCCGGTTGCCGGTGCGGGCGACGGTGACCGCTCCCACGACCTCCCGGCGGGCCCGCAGCGGCGCCATCACGGCGCTGGCGGTCTCCTGCTCGGCCCGGGTCCGGGCCTGCGCCCGGTCCCAGGGGTCGGTCCGCCGGACGTCGCCGAGGTCGGCGGCCGTGAGCAGCAGCGGGCCGGCGCCGCGCAGCACCCGGGCGAGCGGGCCGGCCGCGGTCTCCGGAGGCTGGGCGAGCAGGCCGCCGGGCGGGTGCGGCGTGCTGCGGCGGGAGGCGAAGATCCGCTCGATGCCGCCCTGCTCGGTGATCAGGTCGACGGTGCACCAGTCGCAGAGGCGCTGCGCCAGGATCCGGCAGGCCCGCTCCAGCCCGGCCCGGCCGTCCAGGGTGCCGGCCAGCGCCGAGCTGATGTGCGCGAGTGCGGTCAGCCGGTCCAGGGCCTGCTGCAGGGCCTCGTCCACGTCGTATTCGTCCACACCAGCACCCTGCCGCACGGCGGCGTCGTGATCCGGGACGCCGCCGTGCGGGCGGTGGGCGCGTCACCCGGCCGCCGACGGCGGGCGGGTGCCGGTGCCGGCTCGTGGCGGCCCGTTCAGGCGGACGCGTGCTCCGTGAGGACGGTCCGCAGTTCCCGGGTCGAGGCCCGCAGGACGCCCGGCAGGTCCGGCCGGCCCGGGTCGTCGATCCACCGTGCGAAGGCGACCTTGAACACGGCGATCCCCGTCTCGGCGGCCAGGCTCGCGGCCGGGTCCGCGGTGCCGCGGGCGCGCAGCGCCTCGGCCATCGCCCCGGCGAGCCCGGCGAGCTTGATCAGTTCGCGTTCGCGGAGTTCGGCGTGGGCCGACACGACGGTGTTCCGCGTCCTGACGCGGTCGGCGTTCTCCTGGAACTCGGCGGCCAGGGCTTCGAGGGCGGCACCCACCGCGTCCATCGCCGAGGCGTCGGCCGGTGCGTCGGCGACCGTCCGGGTCAGCAGGTCCTTCGCCATCTCCGTGCCGAAGAACAGCACTTCGCGCTTGTCGGCGAAGTGCCGGTAGAAGGTGCGCTCGGTCAGCCCGGCCCGGGCGGTGATGTCCCCCACGGTGGTCTGCTCGTAGCCCTGCTCGGCGTACAGCTCCAGTGCCGCCTGCGCCAGCCGGCCGCGTGCGTTCGGCTCCCATCGACCCATGCGGCGATCCTACGCGATGACAGAGCCTGTCATCACCTGTACTGTGATGACAGAACCTGTCATCACTTTGGAGGCACCGCCATGCGGGTATTCGTCACGGGCGCGTCCGGCTGGATCGGCTCGGCCCTCGTCCCCGAACTCATCGGCGCAGGCCATCAGGTGCTCGGACTCGCCAGGTCCGACTCCTCGGCCGCCGCCGTCACCGCCGCCGGAGCCGAGGTGATCCGCGGCGACCTGGACGACCTCGACGCCCTGACCGCCGGGGCCGCCAGCTGCGACGGGGTCGTCCACCTCGCCTTCATCCACGACTTCAGCCGCTTCGAGGCCTCCGTGCAGGCCGACGCCCGCGCCATCGAGACCCTGGCCGCCGCGCTCGAGGGCTCCGGCAAGCCCCTGGTCGTCACCGCCGGCACCCCCGCGGTGCCCGGCCGGGTCGCGGCCGAGCACGACACCTCCGCCCCGGGCTCACCCGCGGCCGGCCGGGACGCGAACGCCCGGGCGGCCCTCGACGCGGCCGCACGCGGCGTCCGCCCGTCCGTCGTGCGGCTGCCCCGGACGGTGCACGGCGACGGCGACCACGGCTTCGTCGCCCACCTGGTCGCCACCGCCCGGGGCACGGGGGTCTCCGGCTACGTCGGCGACGGCGCGGGCCGCTGGCCCGCCGTGCACGTCCGGGACGCCGCGCGGCTGTACCGCCTCGCGCTCGAACAGGCCCCGGCCGGGTCCGTGCTGCACGCCGTCGCCGACGAGGGCGTGCCCGTCCGGGCGATCGCCGAGGTGATCGGCCGCCACCTCGGCCTGCCGACCGCCTCCGTACCCGCCGAGGACTTCGGCTTCCTCGGCCGGATCCTGGCCGTCGACCAGCCCGCCTCCAGCACGCTCACCCGCGAGCTGCTCGGCTGGCACCCCTCGGAGCCGGGCCTCGTCGAGGACCTGGAGAAGGGCCACTACTTCGCCTGACCGCACGTCACGGGGCCGCCGGTCCGGGGCCTCCGGCGCCGATGCACCGGGACGTCCGCCCTCACAGCGGGGTGAGGACGCCCTGGTGCACGCCGTCGAGGACGAAGCCGTTGTCCCAGCGGACCCGGACCGTCACCCGGTCGCCCCGCTCCCGGTGCGCGGCCCACTCCGGCTCCAGGCCGGCGATCTGCGCCTCCAGCCGGGCCCGGCTCGCCTCCGGCATGGTGTGCCCGTAGTCCTCGTACAGGGCCTTGAGCCGCTGGTACTCGCGCACGCCGTCGCTCTCCGGGAGCTCGCCGTCCACCCGCTCGACGGTGCCCTCGATCCCGGCGCCCAGGGAGAGGAACCCGACGACGGCCGCGGGCTCCCCGGCGACCGCCTCGCCGATCCCGACGTCCTCGGCCAGCCTCACGCGCCGGCCCGCCTCCAGGGTCATCCGTCCTCCGTCTCTCCGTCGACCGGGCCGCCGGCGCGGCGGGCCCGCGGCCCCGGCCATTATCGTCCGGACGGCGCCATGCCCTCGGTGCCCGAGGCGGTGTCGGAGGCGGCCTGGCCGGACGCCGCGCGGGGGTGCCGCACGCCGAACCACTGCTCGGCGCCGAACTCCTCGAACCGTTCCACCTCGGTGAACCCGAGCTTCGCCGCGAGGCGCATCGCACGGTCGTTGGCGGTCCGGGTGCACAGCACCACCGGTTCCCCGGGGCGCGTCCCGGCGAACCAGTCGAGCGCGGCCGCGCACGCCTCGGCGGCGTAGCCGTGCCCCCAGGACTCCGGCAGGAACAGGTAGCCGAGCTCGGCCTCCCCGGCGTCCGGGCGGACGTGGCCCGGACGTGCGGCGTCGCGGGCGTCGAGCGTGATCATGCCGATCATCGCCCCGTCGAGGTCGACCACGAGGAGGCCGGGGCGTCGCCCGGGCACCTCGGGCATGGCACGCTCCAGCTCGTCCTCGGGCCGGTGGCCGCCGATGAAGGTGCCCACCTCCGGCGAGGCGAACAGCCGGACGAACGCCGCCCGGTCCCCGGCCGCGGCCTCGCGGAGCACGAGCCGCTCCGTCCTGATCGGGGCGGGCGGCCAGACGGCGTGTTCGAAGTCGGTCATGGCGGCCAACCTATCGCACACCAATCGTTCCGGTCGGCGCCCGCGGAGGCCCTTCGAGCCCTGCCGGCACCGCACCCTGACGGTCCGTCCGGTCCGGTGCCGCCGGACGGCGGGAAACACGAAGGCAAGGAGAGCCCTCTCCTTGCCACTCTCACCGTACAGCGGGCCGGGGGGCTTGCCGCAAGGCCCCGGTGGGGGCGGAGAATCGTCGGCCGGTGCCGCAACCTGCGGAAACGGGTACGGCATGTGAGTGGCAGGAGGTCCGACGGAGGTGGAGGCGCCGGTGACGGAGCAGTACGTGGTGGATCTTCACGAGGTCGACGAGGGGCAGCTCGCGCTCGTCGGCGGCAAGGGCGCGCACCTGGGCGCGCTAACGCGGGTCGAGGGCGTCCGAGTGCCGGGCGGCTTCTGCGTGACGACGGACGCCTTCCGCCGGATCCTGGCGGAGGCGCCGGCGGTCGACGGGCTGCTCGACGAGCTGTCGCGGGTGGACCCGGACGACCGGGACGCGATCCGCGCGCTCAGCGCGGAGATCCGCCGGACGGTCGAAGGGACCGCCGTTCCGGACGGCCTCGCGGCGGCGATCACCGGTGCGGCCGCCCGGCTCGGCGAGCGGGCCGCCTGCGCCGTCCGGTCCAGCGCGACGGCCGAGGACCTGCCGACGGCCTCCTTCGCCGGCCAGCAGGACACCTACCTGAACGTCGTGGGGCCGGCGGAGGTCCTCCGGCACGTCAGCCGGTGCTGGGCCTCGCTGTTCACCGAGCGGGCCGTGACCTACCGCCGGCGCAACGGCATCGACCACCGTGCGGTCGACATGGCCGTGGTCGTGCAGCGGATGGTCGTCCCGCACGCGTCCGGCGTCCTGTTCACGGCCGACCCCGTCACGGGCAACCGGGAGGTTGCCACCGTGGACGCGGGCCTCGGCCTCGGCGAGGCGCTGGTCTCCGGCCTGGTGAACCCGGACGTCTTCACGGTGCGGCACGGCGAGGTCCTCGGCAGGGCGGTCGCCGCCAAGCGCAGCGCCGTCCGCGCCCTGCCGGACGGCGGGACGCACGAGGTGCCGGTCGAACCGCGGCTGCAGGAGCAGCCGGCCCTGACGGACGAGCAGGCCGTTGAGCTCGTCCGGCTCGGACGGCGGATCGAAGCGCACTTCGGCCGCCCGCAGGACGTCGAATGGTGCCTGGCCGACGACGGGTTCCGGATCGTCCAGAGCCGGCCGATCACGACGCTGTTCCCCGTCCCCGAGATCGGCGACCGGGAGAACCACGTCTACGTCTCCGTCGGCCACGGGCAGATGATGACCGACCCCATGAGGCCGCTCGGGCTGTCCATGTGGCGGCTGACGGCCATGGTGCCGATGCACGAGGCCGGCGGGCGGTTGTTCGTCGACGTCACCCGGCGCCTGGCCTCGCCCGCGAGCCGCGCCGGCCTGCTGGACGTCCTGGGGAAGGGCGATCCGCTGGTCAGGGACGCGCTGGAGACCGTCCTCGACCGCGACGGCTTCGTCCCGTCGCTCCCGGCCCCGGGCCCCGGCGGCCCGCCGGCCGGGAGCCCGCCCGCCCCGATCGACACCGATCCGGCGATCGTCGCCGGGCTGATCGAGCGCAGCCGGGCGTCCGTCGCCGCGCTGGAGCGCGACATCCGGACCAGGACCGGACCGGCGCTGTTCGACTTCCTGCTGGAGGCCTTCGAGGAGCACAAGCGGGTCCTCGCCGATCCGCTGAGCATCCAGGCGATCATGGCGGGGATGGAGGCCACGTGGTGGCTCAACGACACCCTGCAGGAGTGGCTGGGGGAGAAGAACGCGGCCGACACGCTCACGCTCTCCGCACCCGGCAACATCACCTCCCGGATGGGGCTGGAGCTGCTCGACGTCGCGGACGTGATCCGCCCGTACCCGGAGGTGGTGGCGTACCTCCAGGACGTCCAGGACGTCCAGGACGTCCAGGACGTCCAGGATGTTCGGGGCGTCCGGGACGTCCACGGCGAGGGCGCGGCGGACGCCGAGGGGCAGGACTTCCTGGACGGGCTGGCAGGGCTCGCGGGCGGGGCGCAGGCGCGCGACGCCGTCGAGGACTACCTCGACCGGTACGGCATGCGCTGCGTCGGCGAGATCGACGTCACCAGGCCGCGCTGGCGCGAGCGCCCCGCCACGCTCGTGCCCGTGATCCTCGACCACGTCAGGAACTTCGAGCCGGGCGCCGCCGAACGGCGCTTCGAGCAGGGGCGGCGGAAGGCGCAGGAGAAGGAACGGGACGTGCTGTCGCGCCTGCGCGCCCTGCCGGACGGCGAGCGCAAGGCCGAGGAGACCAAGCGGATGATCGACCGGGTCCGCACCTTCATCGGGTACCGGGAGTACCCGAAGTACGGCATCATCAGCCGCTACGCCGTCTACAAGCGGGCCCTGATGGCCGAGGCCGACCGCCTCGTGCGGGCGGGCGTGCTCCCCGAGCGGGAGGACATCTTCTACCTCACCTTCCAGGAGTTCCACGACGCCGTCCGCTCGAACCGGGTGGACGCCCGGCTCGTCCGGCAGCGCAAGGAGGCGTTCCGGTCGTACCACGCGCTCACCCCGCCCCGGGTGCTGACCTCGGACGGCGAGGCCCTCACCGGGGCGTACCGGCGCGACGACGCGCCGGCCGGCGCCCTGGTCGGCGTGCCCGTCTCGGCCGGCACCGTCGAGGGGAGGGCCCGCGTCGTCCTCGACCTGGCGGACGCCGAACTCGAAGCGGGCGACATCCTGGTCACGACCTTCACCGACCCCAGCTGGTCGCCGCTGTTCGTCGGGATCGCGGGCCTGGTGACCGAGGTGGGCGGCCTGATGACGCACGGCGCCGTGATCGCCCGGGAGTACGGCCTGCCGGCGGTGGTGGGCGTGGACCGGGCCACCCGGCTGATCCGGGACGGGCAGCGGATCCGCGTGCACGGCACCGAGGGGTACGTGGAGGTCCTGCCCTGACCGGAACGCCGGGACGGCCCGTCCGCCGCCCGGCCTGCCTCACCCCGGCCGGGCGCGGTCAGACCTCGGCCCCGCCCGGCCCGTCGAGGAGGGCGAGGTCCGCCCCGGTCAGGCGCAGGGAGCCGGCGGCGATGTTCTCGGCGAGGTGCGCCCGGTCCCTGGTGCCGGGGATGGCCAGGACGTGCGGGCCGCGGTGCAGCGTCCAGGCGAGCCGCACCTGCGCCGGGGTCGCGCCGTGCGCACGGGCGACCGCGAGGACGCGTGCGTCCTGCTCCCGGGCGGCGCCCGCCTCGCTGCGCAGCCCGGCGACGGCGAAGTACGGGACGAAGGCGATGCCCAGCTCCCGGCAGAGGTCCACCAGCCCGGTCTCGTCGGCGCGGCGCCGGTCCACGCCGTAGGAGTTCTGCACGCAGACCACGGGCGCGACGGTACGGGCCTCGGCCACGTGCTCGGGGCGGACGTTGGAGAGCCCGAGGTGCCGGACGAGGCCGGCCGCGCGCAGCTCGGCGAGCGCGCCGAAGTGCTCGGCGATCGAGTCCGTGCCGGGCCCGTTGCGGCGCAGGTTGACCACGTCGAGGTGGTCCCGGCCGAGCTGACGCAGGTTCTCCTCGACCTGGCCGCGCAGCTGGTCGGGGCGGGCCATGGTCAGCCACTCGCCCGAGGGGTCGCGCCCCGGGCCGACCTTGGTCGCCACCACCACGTCCTCCCGCCAGGACGCAAGGGCCCGGTTGAGGAGCTCGTTCGCGGAGCGCAGCGGGGAGAAGTAGAACGCCGCCGTGTCGACGTGGTCGACCCCCTGCTCGAAGGCGTCGAGCAGCAGCCGGACGGCGGCGTCGCGGTCGATCGGCGCGCCGTCGGAGTTCCCCATCATGCCGTTGCCGGTCAGCCGCATCGTGCCGTAGCCGATGCGGTTCACCTCCAGGTCGCCGAGCTTCCACGTCCCCGCCGTCGCTGCCGTGCTCCCCGTGCTCGCCGTGCTCACCGTGCTCCTCCATCCGTCGGTCCGTCAGGTCCTGGAGTATGGGGCGGCAGCGGGGTGCCGCGACAGGGCGGCGGGCTGGGCGCAATGTCACATCGGTTCCGGGAACGAACCGTCGCCGCCCGGCCGTTGGACCTGCCGAGAAGCGTTGGACCGGCACGGTGCCGAGGCGGATCCGCTGTGGCCGTTCCGCGGTGGTGGCTGCGCCGGACGGTGCATCCGCGAGCGGGAGACGGCCGGGCTTGACCGTGGATCTGGTTAGGCACCATAGTACTTCTCGTGACCCAGCATCCCGAGGCCGGCCTCGGCGCGCCCACCCTTGAGCAGGCCCGCCGTCAGATCGCCCGCTACGGCCTCGCCGCCGATCCGCAGGCGGTCCTGGTCGCGGCGCGACTGATGGCGGCGGGCGCCCGGATCGGCCAGGCCGGCGAGGTGCACTTCGGCCGCTTCGGTCTCTCCACCGGCCGTTACCGACTGCTGGCCGACCTGGAGGACCACGGCGGCGAGAAGTCGCCCTCGCAGCTCGCGGCGAGCCTCGGCGTGTCCCGGGCGACGGTGACGGGCCTGGTCGACGGCCTGGAGCGGGAGGGCCTGGTGGCCCGCCGGCCGTCCACCGAGGACGGGCGCGGCAACGTGGTGATCCTCACCGCGCGCGGCGCCGGCAGGCTGCGCGACCTGGCTCCCGAGCACTTCGCCCGGATGCAGGCGCTGGTCGGCGGACTCTCCGCGGAGGAGCGCACCACCTTCCTCGACCTGCTGGCCCGGGTGGTCGCGGGCATCGACGCGCTCACCGACGACTGACCGCACCCGGGCGGGCCGAGGAATCGGACCGCCCCTTTTCGAGGCCCAATAGTTAGGCGCCTAAGCATAAATAGTTAGCCACCTAATCATAGAGTGGAAGAGGACGTTCCATGAGCAAGAAGGATCCCGGCGCACCTCCGCCGTTCGTCCTGTGGCGCGAGGTGCTGACCGCCTACGCCATGCCCGCCGTGACGGCAGGAATCGGCGGAGCCGTCACCCGGCAGCCGCACCTGGTGGCCGCGGCACTCACCACCATGGGCGGCACCTCCGCCCTGGTGGCCGCCGCCCTCGGCGCCGTGCTGCGCCGCCGACCCGTCCGCGCCCGGCCCGCCCGGACCCCGCGGGCGCTCGCCGCCGCCGCGCTGGGACTGGCCGCCGCGGCGCCCGGCCTGGCCGTCGGCCTCGCCGCGGCCCACTGGCTGCCGCAGGTTCCGGCCCTCGCCGACAGCCCGTGGCCCCGCCGACTGACCGTCGACCTGCCGGTCTCCGCCGCGATCGCGGCCACCGTCACCACCTGGCGCTGGCGCGGCAGCCGCCCGGCCCGCACCGCGGCGCACCGACTCCCCACCGCACCCCGACCCGAAAGGCGCACCTCGTGATCGTCGTCATGGGCGCCGCCGGCGCCACCGGAGGCGCCACCCTGCGCAGCCTCACCGCTCCCGCCGCCCCCGGCGCGCCGGTCCGCGCCCTCAGCCGCGACCCCGCCCGGCTGGCCGCCGCACTCGACCCGCACACACGTGCCCGTACGGCGATCCACCCGGCCGACGCCACCGACCCCGGCTCGCTGCGGACGGCCTTCCGCGGCGGGCAGCAGCTCTTCCTCACCATGGCCAACTCCCCGGACCAGGTCCGGTACGAGCTGAACGCGATCGAGGCGGCCGTCGACTGCGGCGTGCAGCACGTCGTCAAGGTCTCCGCGCCCGCGGCCGAGCCGGACTCGCCCGTCGCCGTCTCCCGCGGCCACCACCTGATCGAGGAACGGCTGCGGTCCACCGGCATCACCACCACCGTGCTGCGGCCGTACGCCTTCATGCAGAAGCTGTTGCTGCTGGCCCCCGGCATCGCCGCCGCCGGGGTGGTGCACGGCGCGACGGGCGGCGCCCGGTGCAACTACGTGGACGTCCGGGACGTCGGGGACGCCGCGGCCGAAGTCCTCACCCGCCCGGAAGCGGCCGGCGGCACGTACCCGCTCACCGGCGGACGGGCCTACAGTCACCCGGAACTCGCCGCACTGCTGGGGGAGTTGCTCGGCCGCCCGATCCGCTACCTCGACCTGGGCCCGTCCGGGCTCAAGGCCCACCTGGTCGGCCGGGCCGGCATGCCGGACTGGCTGGCCACCCATGTGGTGGAGATCCAGCAACTCGCCGTGGACCGCGAGGAGATGCCGGACGCAACCTTCCACCGCCTCACCGGGCGCGCCCCGCGCACCCTGGGGGCCTTCCTCGGCGAGAACCTGCACCGGTTCCGCTGACGCGTCGTCGCCCGGGGAGGCTCCGGGGGCGGTGCCGGCCGTGCCGGGTCACTCGGGCTCCGCCACCGCGTCCTTCTGCAACTGCACCGCCGCCAGCAGGCTCAGCCGGGGCTCCGCCTTGCGCAGCGCCCTCACCGCGGCGACCGAGTCGACGGCGCCGGTGAAACCGACGGCGGCCAGCCGGGCGCGGACCCAGCGGGCGCGCAGCCGGGTCTCGTCGGCGGCGGCGGTGGCCTCGACGAGTGCGGCGGCGCGTTCCAGGCCCGGACGCTCCTCGGGCGTCGCCTCGGCCAGCGCCCGGGCCAGGGCCGCGGAGACCACGTCGGCGTCCCGGACGACCACGACGACGTTGTGCTTGGTGTTCACTCCCAGGAATCCAGTCATACCGATCATGGTGCTGGGCCTGTTCCGTACACGGCAAGGAACTTGAGGAACCCCAGAGGTTCGCGAGGTCGGAGGTGGTGCACACTCCTCCGCACGGGGATTGCGGAGGACGAGCTGCGGCGGCTTCGGTCCGGGCCGGGGCCCGAGGACGACCGGGCACGGCCGTTCCTCGTACGGGTCCGGTTCACCGACGCGGACCCGGCCCGGGTCGTCGACGGCGCGCGTGCCGTCCTGCGCCGCGTGGTCGGGCGGACGGACGACTGGCCCCCGACCGAGCAGTGGCCGCAACTGCTGCCGGCCTGGTTCGTCCGGCGGTGCGCGCCCGAGCCCGTCGAGCCTGAGCCCGGGGAGCAGCCCTTCGACGCCGAGGAACGGCTGCGCCGGTGGCGGGCGATGACGCCGGAGCAGCGGGCGGCCGCCGATCGGGAGCCGTGGACGCTGTCGGACTGGCTGCACTGCTTCGACCCGACCGAGGACGGCGGCGGTGGCGACCGCGGCTGGTGGTGGTGGCACGCGGGAACCGACGGGCCGGGCACCGGCTGGGTCCAGGTGGAGACCACCGGCTGGCCGTTCGGCAGCGGGTCGCTGCGCCGGCTGGTTGAGGCCGCCGACGGAACGGACCTGACGTGGAGTCCGTAGCACCGTTCCGGTGGCGGGCCGCTCTGGCAGACTCGGCCGCATGTCCGAACAGCCTTCAGGTGCACCGCCGGTCGATGACGGCGGCCCCTTGCCCGCGTACGCGGCGCTCCGTCCCGAGGTGGTGAGGGCCGGTTCGGTGCAGAACGCCCTCCAGGCGGTGGTCGACCGCGCGGGCCCGGGGCTCCGGGTCGGGTCGGTGTCATCACCGGGCTGGCGCCGTGTGACTGCGAGGGTGGAGGCCGACGGCCGCTCGGCGAGCGTCGTGATGCCGCCGGGCGACGGGTGCGGGTTCGTGGTCGACTGCTGGACGCACGGAATCCACCGGGCCTCGGGCAGCACGCAGGAACTCCCCGAGGTCGCCGGTGCCGTGCGGTCCTGGATCCAGGGGGCCGAGCCGCGCGAACTCGCGGCCCGGTGGCCCTTCCTGATGATCCGGGCCGCGGCCGAGACCCGTGAGCACGGCGAGGAGGTGGCGGAACGGTGGCAGCTGCTGCACCAGGTCGCCGACCGGTACGCCGAACGGTGGCAGCAGCCCGACTGGCGGGCCCTCGTCGGGGCCGCCTTCGAACAGCCGCGCCTGCGCGCCCTGTCGCCCGGAAAGTCCATGCACTGGTTCACCCTCAGCCGGCGGGCCGTGCCACCCGTCTGCAGCGATCTTCCGAGCACCAGACCGCTCGGCAACGGCCGCTTCGAGGTGGCCTTCGCCGACGGCCGCGTCCAGGAGGTCGGGGGCGCCGCGGCCGCCGTCGAAGTGATCCTGGACGCCCTGCCCGACCACGCCGTCCCCCTGCCGTGGGGCCCGTGACCCGAGCGCGGCGGCGGCGGCCCTTCGCCGTCGAGGTGGTGACGCCGCGGGGTCACCCGCGGTCGTGGCGGCGCCGGGCCTGCGCCCGCAGCGCCTCCAGGTAGTAGGAGGGCTTCGGCCCGGGCCCGGCGCGGTAACCCCCGCAGGGGCAGGCGCTCTCGTTGCGGTGGTCCTGGACGTGCCGGCACCTGAGGAGCATGTGGTGCCCGCTCCGGCCGTGGCCGCAGACGGTGCACGGCGGCCAGGGCTCGGTGCGGTACGCGCTGCAGTCGCAGGACGTCTCGTTCCGGTGGCCGACCCAGTCGCCGGCGCCGTCGTAGACGTCCCCCGAGGCCGAGGTCCGCTCGGAGCAGTGGCCGCGGTGCGCACGGTGGCCGCAGGTCGCGCAGTCCGGCCCGGGCGGCGGGGCGACCCCGGGGTCCGTCAGCTCCGGGAAGGGCGGGCCCGTCCGCCAGGCGGCGAGGACGGCCGCGACCGCGCCCATCACGACGACGATCCCCACCAGGCCGATGACGGTCTGCGTTGCCACGAGTCCCCCTGTGCGTCCGCTCTCCCCGGGCACCGTCCGACCGGCCGTCGGCCGCCCGCGTCGACACCGCGGAGACGGGTTCCCCTCGACGCGGGCCGTGCCGGGTCAGCGGGCGCTGCCGAGGTTCCGGTCGGCTTCGGCGCCCTGGAGCATGAGGGTGGTCTCCTCGATGCGGCGGAAGCGGCCGTCGGGGGCGAACTCGGCGAAGACGTAGACCTCGATGCGGACGGTGGACCCGTCGGTCTTGACGATCTCCATGGTGTGGCGGTCGGCGTACCGGTCGCCGGAGGAGAGCTCGTCGTGCACCTCGACCGAGCCGCCGGCGACGACGGTGCGCAGGTGGGCGATGTGGGCGAGGAACTCGGTGCGGTCCGCCCAGTCGCCGTCGGTGCGCTGGCGGTAGTCGGGGGCGAAGTGCCGGTCGGCGGCCTCGTCCAGGTCGAGGCCCGGGGTGAGGAGCAGGTCGGTGAGGGCGGCGCGGATGTCGGTGCGGATGTCGGTGCGGGTCATGGTGGTTCCTCCGGTGGCGTGCGGGAGCGTCCCGCCGTGGATCGAGGGGAGATGCGTGCCTGAAGCACGCTTATGACTGTACCGTAGAAGCGTGCGCGGCGCACGCATCTGCACCCTCGGATCCGCCCCGGCCCCACCGGGTCAGGCGCCGCCGCGGCGGCTCGGTGCCGGTGGGTGTGCTTGCGGATCCCGGCGAGACTGAACGCCGCGGCGAACACCGAGTGGACGTCGACGCGGGCGCCGCCGGGACGGTGCGCCGGGTGCAGGACGGACGCCTCGGCCGCGGCCACGAGCGTGGAGTCGATCAACGGGGTGCCCGGGGCCCGGGGGCCGGGTCATGACGTGCCGCAGGCCGTGGTGCAGCGTCCAGGACAGTGCGGCGGCGGAACGCGTCCGGCCCCGTCGGACCTCCGCCCGCCCGCCCGCACCGGTCCGCCCCTGCACGTGCGGGGTGACGGGTACTGGGTGGCGGGTGACGGGTGTGGGCCCGGGACGCGGCGCGTCCCGGGCCCGGCCGGTGGTGTCAGTGGTGGCTGACCTGGAAGCAGGCGACGTCGTACTGCGACGGTGCGCCCGCCGCGTTGTAGGCGGTACCGCCGGTGCCGCCGTTCGTGCTGCCGAAGCCGGGCTCGTTGAACACCGAGCCGGGCGAGGTCCCGGAGTGTCCCGGCGCGCCGGCGCCGGTGCCCGGGGTTTCGAAACTCCGGCAGGACTGGTTCGGAGGCCCCGTCCCGCTCGGATCGGCGGAGCGGCCACGGCCGTGGCCGCTCCGCCGAGGCAGGGCAGTCCGGTGAGG
>NZ_JBFBDW010000078.1:0-27251 GCF_040683455.1 Kitasatospora sp. NPDC093679 | reverse complement strand
CGGCCCGGCCGCGCTGTTCGTCAACGGCAAGGCCCTCTGAGCGACCCCGCACCACCACGGCAGCCCCCAGCCCGACTCGCGGCCGGGGGCTGCCGCACTTTCGTGGCCCGCTCCGGCCCCGCGTCGACGGGTGGGCGGCTCAGTCGCGGGTCGCGCGGTCGACGGTCGGGCGGTGGCCTCCGTACGAGGCGAGCAGGGCGTCGGCGACGGCCGCCGCGTCCGCGGCGGCCGCCTCGGCCGGGTACTCGGGCAGCAGGTCGTCCCAGACCGGCAGCCACGACCCGTAGAGCTGGGCCTGCCCCGCGGGCCGGGCGAAGAACCAGATGTGCAGGTGGGCGGCGCCGTCCCCGATCCGGTACACGTGGGCGCGGGAGACGTGCGGCAGGGCCTGCACGTGGCGGACCACGTGCGTGGTGAGCACCCCGAGTTCGGCGGCCAGTCCGTCGGGCAGGTCCGCCATGTCGTGGTGGTCGCGGGGGTACAGCATCAGCACCAGTGGCACGCCGACGCCCGGGATCCGGGCCAGCCGCCAGTGGTCGTCGAGCCAGATGCCCTCGTTCCGGTCGCGGCACATGTCGCAGTCCGCCGGGTCCTCGCCGTGCCGCGGCGGTTCGGGCAGGACGGGCGGGCGCAGCGGCGCGACCCGGAGCCCGTCCTGCTCGAACGGGCTGATGTCCCAGCCGGTCATCCGTGCCAGCGGAAGGCGCTGGTCACCGTCGGCGGCGGCACGTGCGTGCTCGTAGAACTCGTCAGGTCGCAGGGCCATGACCGGAAGACTAGTGCTGCCCGCCGGGGCCCCGTGGCGGAGGGTGGCACGGAAGGTGACGCCGGATCAGTCCAGGTGTCTCCGGAACGGCTTGTCGCGTTCCACCGCCGTTCGCGGATCCGCTGTCCGGCGCGTCGCCCGTGAGGCGTACAGTGCGGGCCCTGAGACGAGGAGGCGCGTTGGAGAACCCGTTCAGGGACGGCGGTCCGCTGGACAAGGCCATGCCGTACTGCCAGTCGGCCCTGGCCGTGGCCCTGCTGGGCGACGGCCTGTCGCGGTGGCGCCACGGCGGCTCCGTGCTCTGGGCCCTGCTCGGGGGCCTCCTGATGGCACTCGCCTGCTACGAGATCTACAAGCAGTTGCGGTCGCGCTTCCGTCGGTGAGGGCGACGCGGGCCGGGTGATGAGCACCGGGGCAACGGAGTTGATCGAATGGTGCCCGCATGCGAGCGACACGGACCGTGTCGATCGCGTGACGGTGCGTGTGTTAGGTTCCGTGCGAACCGACACAGATGACCCCGGCGGTGCGGCAACACCCCGGGGCACGGCACCAGGAGTCATACCTCCCCATGCACATCCATCGTACCGAACCGGCATCGAGCTTCACGGTATTGCCGAATGTCGCCCTGCAGGACCGGCGCCTGAGCTACACCGCGCGCGGGCTGCTCGTCGACCTCCTCTCGCGGCCGGACGGCTGGCGCGACGACGGCCGGACCATGGCCGACAGCAGTGTGCAGGGCCGTCGCGCCGTCGCCAAGGCGCTCCGCGAGCTGACCGAGGCCGGGTACTACTGGGTCGTCAGGCACCAGGGTGAGGACGGCAGGTGGTACAGCGCCGCCCACCTCTACGACGCGCCGCAGCAGGTCGCACCGGGTGCCGATGTTCCGGGCCCCCGGCGGCCGGACAGCGGTGATCGTGACGGCTGTTCAAAGAACCGAGACAAAGAACCCACCCTCCCTGTCCCGCCGTTGGAGCCCGTACCGGCAGAACCCGAACGGGCCGGGCCCGAACGGACCGAGCCGGCACCGGCCGAGCCCGCACCGGCGGCGGGCAAGCAGGCAGCCGAGCGATCGGACGACCGCACGGACGAGGCCGTGTCCGTGCTGTTCCGGGTGATCCGGCCGGAGCCCCGGCTCCGCCTCGGCCAGGCCGAGGCCCGGAAGCTGGCGCCGCTGGTCGCCGGCTGGCTGGAACGGGGCAGCAGCGCGGCCGACCTCGCCCAGGCGCTGCTTCCGGGCCTGCCCGTCACGATCCACTCGGCGTTCGGGGTGCTGCGGCACCGGCTGACCCGCAAGATGCCCCCGGCGCCGGAGGCCGGGCCGCCGGCGGGCGCCCGGTACGCGGAGTGCGGCAGGTGCCACGACCCGGTGCCGCGGCCGGGGATCTGCCGGGCCTGTGCGGGGCTCGGCAGCAGGACGATCGCGGTCGGCACCGGTGAGGCGGCCACCGCTCGTGGGGCGGCCGTGGCCCGTGCCGCGATGCGCGGCGCGAGGGCCGCAGGACTCCGTACCGGCCCTGCGGGTGCCGTCGGAGCCGCGGTCGGCTAGTGCCGGTCCGGCGCGTGGAGCTGGACGAGGGCGTGGGTGCCTGCGGTGCGCCAGTCGGGGGCGGTGGTGTCGAGACGGGTGACGGTGGCCTGCGACAGGCCCGTCACCACGTCGGACTTGAGGGTGCGCAGGGCGGCGACGGGGGAGGGGAAGTGGCCCGCCACATCGGCGAAGGGCGTGGTCGGCGGCCAGTGGCGGTCGCCCACCAGACGGCGGTAGTTGAGGTCGCCCTTGAGGACGGTCAGGGCGGCGTCGGAGAGTTCGGCGCGCAGGTCGGCCGGCATGTCCCGGTAGGGCAGCGGCGCGCAGGAGAACGGGTGGGCCGCCACCCGCAGGGTGCCGCGCTCCACGGCCCGCCAGAGGCGCTCGCCGACCGCCCGGGCCGCGGTCCAGCTCGCCGCGCGGAGGCGGCCGACCGCGGCGAGGACGTCCGCCATGGTGGCGTCGGAGACGAAGTACGGCTGCGGCTTCACGTGCAGCACGACCCGGGTGGCCGCGTCCGCGGCCAGCAGGTGGTCGATCAGGACGAGGTCGGGCAGCAGTTCCCGGGCGGCGTTGTCGGCGATCAGGCAGACCGTGCCGCCCCGGGCCCGGGCCAGTGCGGCCAGCAGCGGTTCGCCGTCGTCGGCGACCAGGGCGGGGTCGGCCGCGCCCTCCGTCCCGGCGGCCATCCGGAAGCCGAGGTCGGCGCGGTTGCCCCAGAGGGCGGAGGAGAGCAGGGCCCGGGTGCGTTCCTCCTCGGGCAGGCCGGCGAGCGCGTCGAGGGCGGCGAGTTCGCCGTCCACGGCCTCACCGGCCAGTTCGGCGTCCTTGAAAGGCGCGTAGGGGTCGATGCCGTGCCAGGGCCCGGGCCGGAAGTACCCGGTGGCGTCGAGCAGCCGCCGGTGGAACCAGCTCTCCGCCCACAGGAAGGGCGCCTCGCTCCACGGCCGGCCCCAGAGCCCCACGCCCCGGGCGAGCCACGCCTCGCGGTCGTGGAGGCCGGGGCCGGGCGGCTCCAGCAGGCCGTCGGTGCTCTCGGCGAGCAGCGCTTCGACCGCCGCCCGTTCGGCCGGCCCGTACGGCCGCGCCGCCAGCACCTGCCGGACGAGCTCGGGGTGCCGTTCGTGGAAGACGCCCCACGGGAAGGAGCCGGGGACGTCGATGCGGATCACGGGTGCGGTCGGCACGGCGGGCCTGTCTCTCGGCGGTCGGACGGCGGTCGGACGGCGGTCCTCCCCGACCTTAGGGCAGCCGCGCCCGCAGCACCGGGACGGCGCAGTGCACCGGGTGCCCGTGCCGCGTACGGTGAGCCAGAGGAGCGACCGCACTCGACGCGCTGGAGTTCCGCAAGGCCGTCCGCGCCCTGCGCGCGCTGTGGAGCGCGGGCAACTCCTACCTCGACGCCGAGGCGCCCTGGCAGCGGGTGAGGACCGACCCGGGGGGCGCCGCGTTCACCCTGCGCACCGCGATGAACGTGATCCACCTCTGCGCGGTCGTCTCCGAGCCGTTCGTGCCGGCCGCCTGCCGGACGGTGCGGGACTGCTTCGCCGCGCCGGAGGGCTCCGCCGCCCGGACCCGGCGCTGGATCGGCCCCGACGAGGCCCGCTCCCTCGACCTGCTGCCCGCGGGCACCGGCTTCACCGTCCCGCCCGTCCTCTTCGCCAAGGTCACCGACGAGCAACTGGCCGCCTGGACGGCCCGCTTCGGCGGCGGGGCCGGCGACGGACGTCCCTGACACGGCGACAGGACCCGGCCGGACGCACGGAAGGACGGTCGCGAACGGCCCGCCTCGGGTAGGGTGGCGGCACTCCAGCAAGGGACGGATCGAGGAGGTGGGACCCATCGACGCAGGTGCAGGCTGGGCGCTCTCCTCGTACGGCCGGACGGCACGACCGCGGTAGCGGTCGCGGGAGCGCCCCTCGGCGGTTCCCGAAAGGCTCCCGTTGTCCTCTCATTCCTCCCGCAGTACCGGTTCTTCCGACCTCCTCCGCTCGCTCCCCGGATTCCCGCCCGTGGTGGTGCGGCTGCGCGCCGCCGGCTGCGTCTTCGCCGAGGACGAGGCGGAGCTGATCCTCGCCACCGCCCGCTCGGCGGCCGAACTCGACACGATGGTGGCCGCCCGGGCCGCAGGCCGGCCGCTGGAGCACGTGCTCGGCTGGGCGGAGTTCTGCGGCCTGCGGATCGCCGTCGACCCGGGGCTGTTCGTCCCGCGGCGGCGCACCGAGTTCCTCGTCCGGCAGGCGGCGCTGCTGGCCGGCCCCTCCGCGGTGGTGCTCGACCTGTGCTGCGGCGTCGGAGCCCTGGGGGTGGCGCTCGCCGCCGCCGTCGGCCCCGGGGTCGAACTGCACGCCGCGGACGTCGACCCGGCGGCCGTCCGATGCGCCCGCCGCAACGCCGCCGCGGTCGGCGGCACCGTCCACCTCGGCGACCTCTACGAGCCGCTGCCGGCCGGCCTGCTCGGCCGGGTCGACGTGCTGCTCGCCAACGCGCCGTACGTGCCGACCACGGCGATCGGGCTGCTGCCCGCGGAGGCCCGCGAGCACGAGCCGCGGGTCGCCCTGGACGGCGGCGCGGACGGCCTGGACGTGCAGCGGCGGGTGATCGCGGACGCGCCGCGGTGGCTCGCGCCCGGCGGGCACCTGCTGGTGGAGACCAGCGAACGGCAGGCCCCCACCACCCTGGCGGCCTGTGCGGCGGCCGGGCTGACCGCCCGGACCGCCGTCTGCGGGGAGATGGACGCCACCGTCGTGATCGGCACGCGGTGAGCCGTCCGGCGGGGGCTCAGGAGGAGCCGGTGATCAGGCCGAGCCGGCCGTCGAACCGCCGGTAGAGCACCCGGCCGCGGCCGTCGCCGGGGTGGGCGTAGAACAGGAAGGGCAGCTCGGCGCCGGCCAGCCGCTCCGCGGCCTGCCGGTCGTCGAGCGCGGGCGCGCCGTGCGGGCTGACGGTCAGCGGGGCCGTGCAGCCGCGCGGCGGGGCGGCGGCGATCGTCCTGGCCAGCCGGTAGCCGGTCGGACCGACCCGGTAGACGACGGCGTCGGTCTCGGTGGCCGGGTCGGTGAACAGGTGGATCCGGTAGTCCATCGCGTCCAGGGTGCGGGCCGCGGCGTCCGGCGAACACCACACCAGCGACGGCGACTTGACGCGGGCGATGACCTGCGGGCCGGCCGCGGGCGGGATCGGCGGGATCGGCGGCAGCGGCGGCCGGGACGGCTGCGGCCAGGCCCGCGGCGTCCAGGTGCCGGTGACGGCGGTGATCCGGCGGCGCAGGCCCTCGGCCAGCCGGTCCAACGCCTCGCCGAGGCCGCGCGCGGTCTCCTGCACCCGGATCCGCCGTCCGTCGACCTCGGCGTTGACCTGCGCCAGCCCGGCGGGGGTCAGCCGGACCCGCAGCGACTCGACGAGCGCGTTGGCGCAGTCCGCGGCGGCCGCGATCCGGCCGCGGGCCTCGTCGAGGACCTCGCGCGGGACGCCGTCGAAGGCCTGAACAGTGATCGCCTCGGTCATGTGGACCGCTCCTCCTGCCACTGGTGTCGGACGACTGAACGCACCCCTGTCCTTACCCAACTCCGCGCCCCTGCGCTCCGAAAGGGCCGAACGACCCGGTCACGGGCTCGTCCGGCCGATCCGGGGCCCGCCCTTCCGGGCCCGCCGGGGGACGGCCGCCGGTGCGACGGCCGCCCAGGTCCGCTCCGCCTCGCGCAGTTCGGCCTCCCGCCGGACGCACCCGGCGAACCACAGGGCACCGCCCGCGACCGCGGCCGGAGCGAGCACGGCGAGCCCGAGGAGTCCGGGTGCCGGGGTGAGCCAGAGCACGGCGGTGAGCGCGGTGCCGAACCACCAGGTCAGGCAGCCGAGCGCGGCCGGGCGGGCGGAGCGCGGGCGGTCGTCGCCGGCCCGCAGGTCGGCCAGGGCGGGCAGCCACCAGACGTTGCCGGCCGCCGCGAGGGCGGCCGCGCCGATGGCCGGGACGATGTGGCTCACGGCTGCTCCTTGCTCGTACGGGGGACGGTGGTGGGACCGCCCCCGCCCCGACGGGGGAGGACGGGGCGGGGACGGGGACTTCGGGTCAGTCGCCCTGGCGGTGGCGCCGGCCGACCGGTGCGTCGTAGGCCGCCGGGGCGACACCGGCGAGGTGCTCGGCCGGCCTGCCGTGGTGCTCCAGGTGGTCGCGGGCGGCGATGTCGGGGTGGTGCAGGTCGAACGCCGGGGATTCGGAGCGGATCCGGGGCAGTGCGGTGAAGTTGTGCCGCGGCGGCGGGCAGGAGGTCGCCCACTCCAGCGAGCGGCCCCAGCCCCACGGGTCGTCCTCGGTGACCTTCTCGCCGTATTTGGCGGTCTTCCAGACGTTGTAGAGGAACGGCAGGATCGACAGGCCGAGCAGGAACGAGCCCACGGTGGAGACGGTGTTCAGCGTGGTGAAGCCGTCCGAGGCCAGGTAGTCGGCGTAGCGGCGGGGCATGCCCTCGGCACCCAGCCAGTGCTGGACGAGGAAGGTGCTGTGGAAGCCCGCCGTCAGCGTCCAGAAGGTGATCTTCCCGAGCCGCTCGTCGAGCATCTTGCCGGTCATCTTCGGCCACCAGAAGTGGAATCCCGCGAACATCGCGTACACCACCGTGCCGAACAGCGTGTAGTGGAAGTGCGCGACGACGAAGTACGAGTCCGAGACGTGGAAGTCGATCGGCGGGGCGGCCAGCAGCACACCGGTGAGGCCGCCGAAGAGGAAGGTGACCAGGAATCCGGTCGTCCACAGCATCGGGGTCTCGAAGCTGAGCGAGCCCTTCCACATGGTGCCGATCCAGTTGAAGAACTTCACGCCGGTCGGCACCGCGATCAGGAAGGTCATGAAGGAGAAGAACGGCAGCAGCACCTGGCCGGTGACGTACATGTGGTGCGCCCAGACGGTGACCGACAGGCCGGCGATCGCCACGGTGGCCGCGATCAGGCCGGAGTAGCCGAACATCGGCTTGCGGCTGAAGACCGGGACGACCTCCGAGACGATGCCGAAGAACGGCAGCGCCAGGATGTAGACCTCGGGGTGCCCGAAGAACCAGAACAGGTGCTGCCACAGCATGGCGCCGCCGCTGGCCGGGTCGAAGACGTGCGAGCCGAACTTGCGGTCGCACTCCAGGGCGAGCAGGGCCGCCGCGAGCACCGGGAAGACGATCAGCACCAGGACGGCGGTGAGCAGCACGTTCCAGCAGAAGATCGACATCCGGAACATCGTCATGCCCGGGGCGCGCATGCAGATGATGGTGGTGATGAAGTTGACCGCACCGAGGATGCTGCCGAAGCCGGACAGCGTGACACCCATGATCCACATGTCGGCGCCGACGCCGGGGGAGTGCACCGCGTCGGAGAGCGGCGCGTAGAGGAACCAGCCGAAGTCGGCGGCGCCCTGCGGGGTGGCGAAACCGGCCGCGGCTATCAGCGAGCCGAACATGAACAGCCAGTACGACAGCATGTTGAGCCGGGGGAAGGCGACGTCCGGGGCGCCGATCTGCAGCGGCATGATCCAGTTGGCGAAGCCGGTGAACAGCGGCATCGCGAACAGCAGCAGCATGATCGAGCCGTGCATGGTGAACGCCTGGTTGAACTGCTCGTTGGAGAGCAACTGCGTCCCGGGCCTCGCCAGTTCGGCCCGCATGACGAGGGCGAGCACGCCGCCGACCAGGAAGAAGCCGAACGCGGACCACAGGTACAGCGTGCCGATCGCCTTGTGGTCGGTGGTCGTCAGCCACCGCACCAGCCGGACCCCCGGGCGCCGCCGCCCGCGGGCGGGCCCGCCGGCCGTCCCCTCCGTCGCCTCGATGGCAGCCACCGGACGCTCTCCTTCGCTCGCTCGCCGAACCCTTGACCGCCGCACGGCGGTTCGGAGCTGTGGCAAGCGGGTGCAGGGGCATCCGGGTGCGCTCCGGCCGGCGGCGCTCCATGCTCCGCCGCGGCCGGGCCGGCGTCCCAGGGCCGTTGGACCCCGCGGCCCCGGGCCCACCGTCCCCGGCGCGGTGACGTTCGGCTCCGCCGTCCGACCCCATGCTGCGCATACGAACCCATGGGGGTGGAAGCCCCGTCGGGCCCCGCGGGGGAAGGTCAGTGGCGGTCGGGCGTCCGGTCGGCGGCCACCTGGGTGGCCAGGACGGCGGCCTGCACCCGACGTTCCACGCCCAGCTTGGCCAGCAGCCGCGAGACGTGGTTCTTGACGGTCTTCTCGGCCAGGTAGAGCCGCTCGCCGATCTGCCGGTTGGTCAGCCCCTCGCCGACCAGTTGGAGGATCTGCGTCTCGCGTTCGGTGAGCGCCGGCAGCGGGGACGGCTGCGGGGCGTCCGCCCGGCGGCGCAGCCGGGCCATCAGCCGGCCGGTCGCGCCCGGGTCGAGCAGCGACTGCCCGGCGGCCACCGTGCGCACGGCGGAGACCAGGTCGGTGCCGGAGATCTGCTTCAGCACGTACCCCGAGGCGCCGGCCATGATGGCGTCGAGCAGCGCCTCCTCGTCGTCGAAGCTGGTCAGCATCAGGCAGGCCAGATCCGGCATCCGGGAGCGCAGCTCCCGGCAGACGGTGACGCCGTCGCCGTCCGGCAGGCGGACGTCGAGGACGGCCACGTCCGGGCGCAGCGCCGGGACGCGGGCGAGCGCCTGCTCGGCGGTGGCGGCCTCCCCCACGACGGTCAGCCCGGGGTCGGAGTCGAGGAGGTCCTGCACACCCCGGCGCACCACTTCGTGGTCGTCGAGCAGGAAGACCCGTACCGGACCCCCGGCACCCGTCCGTACCGTGCCGTCGAGCATGGCACCTCTCCTTCCCCGGCCCGTCCGCCGTGGAGGGGCCACCGCATTCTCCCCGGCCGCCCGCGCC
This sequence comes from Kitasatospora sp. NPDC093679, assembly GCF_040683455.1. Taxonomy (NCBI): domain Bacteria; kingdom Bacillati; phylum Actinomycetota; class Actinomycetes; order Kitasatosporales; family Streptomycetaceae; genus Kitasatospora; species Kitasatospora sp. NPDC093679. The sequence goes on along the minus strand of NZ_JBFBDW010000078.1, from coordinate 18,107 downwards.
CGCCGACAGGGCCGGACGGCCCTGCTTGCGGCACCCGGCGGGCGGGCGGAGATTGGAGGTCGGAGCACGCCGCAACCGGCGCGGCGGCAGCGAACCGAGGAGGACCGGAGATGGCGGTTCTCGTACAGGTCGACCTGCCCGGGGCGACCACCGAGGAGTACGAAGCGATCCACGCGCGGCTCGGCCGGGAGGACGGCATCTTCGCCGGCTGCCTGGCGCACGTGGCGGCCGTGACGGGGGACGGCATGCGGATCATCGACCTGTGGGACTCGGAGGCGTCGATGAACCGCTTCTCGGAGCGGATGCGGGAGCTGGGACTGGCCCGGCCCGGCGGATCCTGGTCGGCCGTCCCGGTGCACGGCTACGACCTGTCGCCCCAGGGCTGACCGGCCGCCGGGCCGCGCGCCGCGGCCCGTACGGCTCCGGTCCGATCAGGCCGGGCAGGTCAACGCCAGCCGGATCGCGTCCGCCAGCCCCTGGCGGTGGCCCTCGCGGAACTCCTTGGTGCGAGAGGCCAGCAGGGAGACCGTCCACTGCATCCGCGGCACGCCGGGGATCGGCGCCAGGCCCGCGCCGTACGGCTGGGCGGCCAGGCCGGTGGGCAGCATCGCGCAGCCGAGCCCGGCCGTCACGGAGGCGTGCACCCCGTCCATCGAGCCGAGTTCGAGGCTCTCCGGCGGCTCGCCGCCGCGCAGCCGGAGGAACTCCGGCAGCCAGCGCTGCGAGGGGCAGTCCGGGTCGGCGACCACGACCTGGTGGCAGGCGAGCGGCGGGCGCGCCCCGGCGCTGGTGCTGGGGGTGAACTCCAGGTCCTGGACGGGAATCTCGGTCGGCGCCTCGCGCCGCTCGCGGACGGCCGAGGCGCGCTCGGCGAGCACCGCGGTGCGGGCCCGGTCGGCCGCCCGGCCCGGGGCCCCGCTGAGGACCGGAACGGGCGCGGCCGGCGCCGGGCGGTGCTCGCGCCCGGTCAGCAGGATCGCGCCGTCCAGGCCGCCGGCCCGCAGCGCCGCGTGGATCTCCGCGGTGCCCATCACCCGCAGCGCGAGCTGCACGTCGGGCAGCAGGCGGCGGCCGAACTGGGCGATCCTGGCGAGTTGTTCGCCGTACGCCAGGGCCGGCACCAGGCCGACCCGCAGCCGCGGCGCGGTGGCCGAGGGGCCGCGCAGTGCCTCCTCCATCTCGCCCACCAGGGTGAGCAGTTGGCCGGCGTAGCCGCGGAGGGTGGAGCCCGCGGGGGTGAGCCGCACCCCGTTGGGCAGCCGGTGGAAGACCGGAGCGCCGACCTGCCGCTCCAGGGCGCGCATCTGGGCCGTCACGCTCGACTGGGAGTAGCCCAGCCGGTGGGCGGCGCTGGTGAACGAGCCGGTTCTGATGACCTCGCAGAACGTTCTCAGGGTCTTGACGTCGATGTCCACTGCTGCTGCTCCCGCATGCCGCCCGTGTGGTGCCGGTGTGGTGGTGGAGGCGGCCGCCGGCGGGCGGCGGGGGCGCCGGAGTGCTGGCTCCGGCGCCCCGCGACCGCCGCGGCCGTCAGGCCAGGTCGTGGGCGTCGACCAGCGGGAAGTCGAGCTCCGGCTCGGCGACGTGGTTGAAGAAGTTGGACAGCACGTTCAGCGCGACGTGGCCGACGATCTCGGCGATCTCCGCGTCGGTGACGCCGGCCGCGCGGGCCTCGGCCAGCACGGTGTCGGAGACCCGGCCGCCGCTCGCCATGACCTCGCCGGTCAGCTTGAGCACCTGGTCCATGTGCGGGTCGGTGTCGGTGCCGCGGCGGGTGTCGAGCAGCTGCTCCTGGCTCAGGCCGACCTTGCCGCCGCGCATGGTGTGCGCGGAGACGCAGTAGGTGCAGCTGTTGCGCTGGGCGATGAACAGGGCGAGCTGCTCGCGCTGCTTGGTGCTGAAGGTGCCGCCGACCAGGGCCTCGCGCATCGCCAGGTAGCCGCGCAGGGCTGCCGGGCCGTTGGCGAGCGCCGCGTACAGGTTCGGGACCTTGCCGAGCTGCTTGAGCGTGCTCTCCAGCAGCTCGCGCTGCTCCTCGTTGGCGGTCTCGGTGGTGAGCAGGGGCAGACGGGACATGGCGTCTCCTCGGTTGCGGCAGAGATGGAACCGATCGGTACCAAACAGCTAGGACGGTACCGATCGGTACCGACTTTCGTCAACGCCCATCGAAAAATCAGAACCGAGTGGTACCGTTTGCGGATGCCGAGCAATGCGAGAGAACGACTCCTCACCGCCGCTGAGCGGCTGTTCTACGAGGAGGGCATCCGCGCGGTCGGGGTCGAGCGGATCCTGAGCGAGTCCGGCGTCGGCCGCGCGTCCTTCTACCGGCACTTCCCGAGCAAGGACGACCTGGTCGTCGAGGTGCTCCGGCGCCGCGACGCCGCCTGGCGGAGCTGGCTGACCGACACCGTCGAAGCCAGCCCGCGCGGCACCGACGACCTCGCGCTCGCACTCTTCGACGGACTCGCCGAGCGCTTCGCCGCGGCCGACTTCCGCGGCTGCGCGTTCATCAACACCATGGTCGAGGAGGCCGACCCGGCCAGCCCCGCGCACCGGGTCGCCGCCGAGCACAAGGAGAAGGTCATCGAGTACCTCGACGGCCTGCTCGCCGCCGCCGGGTACCGCGGCCACCGCACCCTGGCCGGACAGCTCGCCCTGCTGGGCGACGGCGCGATCGTCGCCGCGCTCCGCGAACGCACCACCGACGCCGCACCGCGCGCCCGGGCCGTCGCCGAGGCGCTGCTCGCCACCGCCGAACGCGAGGAGCACCTGCCGCTGCCCGACTGCTGAACCGGGCCGGCCGCCGGGCGCACCGCGCGCCGGCGGCCGGAAGCCGCGGACGGCCGACCGGGACATCCCGGTCAGCCGTCCGCGAACCGCGCGGCCAGCTCCGCGCGGCGCACCTTGCCCGACCGGGTCCGCGGCAGCTCGGCCGCGAACTCCAGCCCGCGCGGCACGAACATCGGCGCCAGCCGGTCCGCCGCCCGCGCCAGCAGCTCGCCGCGCAGCCGGGCAGCCCCGGCCCCGTGCGGCGGCTCGTGACGGGTCGTCACCACCGCGTACGGCACCAGCCCGCCGGCCGGATCGGGGCGCGGTACCACCGCCGCGTCCGCGACCTCCGGGTGCCCGCGCAGCACCGCCTCGATCTCCACCGGCGACACCCGGTGCCCGAACGACTTGAACACCTCGTCCAGCCGGCCGAGCAGCCGGATCGAGCCGTCCGCGCAGCGCTCGCCGACGTCGCCCGTCCGGTACAGGCCGTCGGCCAGCGCGGCGGCGGTGCGCTCCGGGTCGTCCGCGTAGCCGGCCATCAGACCGGCCGGGCGCTCGGCGAGGTCGAGGCAGACCTCGCCCGCCTCGCCCCGGGCACCGGTCGCCGGGTCGCGCAGCACCACCGTCCAGCCGGGCAGCGGGTGCCCCAGCGGCGAGATCGGCGCCGGGTCGTCCGGGGTGCGGCCGATCAGCGCGGTGGCCTCGGTCTGCCCGTAGCCGTCCCGCACCTGCACCCGCCAGGCCGCGGCCACTGCCGCCGACACCTCCGCGGTCAGCTGCTCGCCCGCCGCGGTGGCCTCGCGCAGCCGCACGGCCGAGCGGGTGCGGTGCAGGTGCGGCAGCATCGCCCGCCAGGCGCTCGGCGGGGCGCAGAAGCTGTCCGCGCCGTGGTCGGCCAGCACGCCGGGCAGCACCTCGGGCGGCAGGCCGCCGTCCGGCGGCGCCAGCACCACGGCCTCGGCCGTCCACGGGACGAAGAAGCTGCTCCAGGAGTGCTTCGCCCAGCCCGGGGCGGACAGGTTGAGGTGCCGGTCGCCCGGCCGCAGCCCGTTCCAGTACAGGCTCGACAGGTGCCCGACCGGATAGCTGGCGTGGGTGTGCTCGACCAGCTTCGGCAGCGAGGTGGTGCCCGAGGTGAAGTAGCAGAACGCCGGATCGGCGGAGCGCGTCGGCCCGTCCGGCAGGAACGGCACCGGTGCGGAGCGGGTGTCCGGGTAGCGCGTCCAGCCGTCCGCCGGGCGGTCGGTGAGCGCGATCCGCAGCCCCGGCACCGGCAGGCCGTCCAGCAGCGCGGCCGCCTCCGCGGAGCAGAGCACGTGCCGGATCCGGCCGCGCCCGATCCGGTCCGCGGCCTCCTCCCGGGTCACGTCCTGGTACGAGGGCACCACCACCGCGCCCAGCTTCAGACAGCCAAGCAGGCTCTCCCACAGCTCGGCTCGGGTGCCGAGCAGCAGCAGGACGCGGTCGCCCCGGCGCACCCCGAGGCCGGCCAGCGCCGCCGCCAGGGTGTCCGAGCGGGCCGACAGCTCGGCGAAGGACAGCTCCTCGGCCACGGACGTGCGGCCCTCGGCGTCCGGCGGGGAGAGCAGCCGCAGCGCCGGCAGCGGATTGTCCGCGGCCACCACGTCGAACCACTCCAGCGCCCAGTTGAACTCCGCCGCGCGCGGCGGCCGGAAGGCGGCGCAGGCCGCCGCCCGGTCGCCGCGCAGCGCCAGCAGCAGGTCGCGGGCGGCCCGGTACTCCTCGTGCGCGGCCGTCCGGCGGTGCGTCCACCACGCCGCGGGGCGCCCGCTCACCGGGCGGCCCGCCCGGCCAGCGTCCCGGCGGGCTCGGCGGCGGTCTGCCGGGCCTGCGGCGCCGCCTCCGCCAGCAGGGCCTCGGCGATCGCGTCGGCGTCCCGGGTGAAGGCGCCCCACGGGCCCGGCCGGCCGCTGCCGACCTGGGTGAACCAGCGGGTGTGCTCGCTCGGGATGCCGAGGACGAACATCGTCCGCTCGATCCCGCCGTCCGCCCGCACCGGGTGGAAGGGGGTGTCGGTGGTGGCCAGGCCGCCGGTGTCGAACGCGCCGCCCGCCCAGGAGTTGACGAAGGTGCGGATCACCCCGTCGGCGAGCAGGCCGCGGATCAGCGGGTCGCGGTCCGAGCGCAGGTCGGTGCTCGGCACCCGGGCGTCGACCAGCGCGTCCAGCCGCACCCGGGAGTCCTCCACCTGGCCGGACTCGACGGTGAAGCAGCCCAGGTCGCGGTCGGCCCGGAAGCGTGCCGCCGGACCGACCGGCTCCAGCACGCCCGCCGCCAGCAGCGCCAGGAACTGCTCCGAGCGCTGCGCCGGCGGACCGGTGGAGATCACCGCCGCGACCGGGTTGAAGTCCGCCAGGAAGCGGCGGTGCGAGTCCGGGGTCAGCCCGCCGAAGTCCACCACCGAGCGGATGGTCGCCCGGACGTCCCGCAGCACGTCGCTCGCGGCCTTCACCGGGCCCTCGTAGTTGCCCAGGACGGCGTCCGCGAGGTCCTCGCGCAGCCAGTCGGCCAGCTCCTGCCGGTACTCCGCGGGGGAGGCGAACCGGCGTCCGGCGAACGGCCGGGCCAGGCGCCACAGCGCGTCCAGCGGCTCGCCGGCCGGCCCGAAGCCCTCCGCCAGCACGGCCAGCGCGGCCGGGCTCGGCGGCTCCTCCCGGTGGACGGCCGCCGCCGCCTCGCCGAACTCCCGCTCGGCGTCCGGCCCGACGGCGTGCCGCAGCCGGGTGCCGAGCAGCACGATGTTCATCTCCGCGAGCAGCCACGGCAGCACCTGGGACTGGAAGTCCAGCGGCCCGGCGGCCCGCAGCGCGGCCATCCGCTCCGGGGTGAACAGCCGTGCCCGGTACCGGAACTCGGCGGACTTCTGGTTCCGGCCGCGGGTCAGCAGCGGAATGCCGCTGCGGGAGGCCGGCACGATCCTCGGCTCCCGCCCGCTCGGCAGGTAGCGCAGGCCGCCGCCCTCCGCGGGCAGGAACCGGCCGCCGCGGCCCAGCGTCAGCGCCGAGACCACGTCGTAGAAGGTCAGCCCCATGCCCAGGACACCGACGGTGGCGCCCGGCGGTACGGCGTCCAGCGGCATCTCGGCGGCCGAGTCGCCGACCACGTACCGCAGCGGCGGGTGCTCCTCGGCGAAGTTCAGCCACTCGCGCTGCTGCTCGTCCAGCTCGTTGGTGGGGTGGCCGGAGGCCAGCACCAGCCGGTCCACGGTGATCACGTCCCCGCGGTCCAGCCGGACCCGGTGCACCGGCTCGCCCGTGCCGCCCCCGGCCGGGCCGCGGTCGGTGGTCAGCGCCCTGGCCTTCACCGGACGGATCGTCAGCCCCGGCACCCGGGCGTCCAGCACCAGGCCCAGCACGAACCGCAGGTACCGGCCGTAGACGACGCGCGGCGCGTAGCCCTCCGGGTCGGCGTTCTCCGGATCGGCGACGGCCCACCACTCGGCGAGCGTCGGGCCGGCGCCCGGTCTCGCCGGGCCGCCGTCGGACGGCCCCGAGAACATCGTGACCTCGCGCGCCGGGGTGTTCATCAGGAACCACGGCGACTGCTCCGGCCGCCAGATCCGGCCGGCCCCGATGCAGTACGGGTCCACCGCGGTGACCTCCACCGGCCGGGCCGGCGGCCGCTCGGCGCACCGGGCGACCAGCCGCTCCAGGATCGACAGGCCGCGCGGCCCGCCGCCGATCAGCCCGATCCGCAGCGGCTCGGGCGCGGCCGGCGCCGCCACCGGCTCCGGCGCCTCGCGGGCGGCCTCCCGGTCGTGCTGCTCGGCGACCCGGCGCAGCATCAGCGACAGCCGGTTCGAGGTCATCGCCCCGGACCGGCCGACGGTGGCCAGCAGCGGCATCGCGCCGACCTCCGACCAGCGCAGCCGCCCGTCGTCGCCGATCGTGCCGCGGGCCGCACCCCGGTTGTCCGGGTGCAGGCAGTACGGGATGTCCAGGACGCCGCGGTGGAAGGCCCGCAGCAGCGCGGTGCCGACGTCGTCGGAGAGCGACAGCACCGCGGTGATCAGCGCCCGCGCCTCCAACAGCACCTCGCCGGCCTCGCCGGAGCTCTCGCGCGGGGCGTCGGCCAGCTCGCGGCGGGTGCGCCGGGCCTGCGCGGCGGCGGCCCGCAGCGCGGTCAGGTTCTCGGCCACCGTCGGGATCCGGTGCGCCTCGGTCTCGGTCTTGACGATGAGGCGCTCCGCACCGCCGCGGACGGCGAGGTCGGCGCTGCGCTTGAGCAGCAGGCCCGCCCCGGCCACGCTCCGCGGGAAGACGCCCATGTACGTGTAGAGGACGACGTGCCGGTCGACGGTCGGCGGCAGCAGCTCCTCGGCGAGCAGGCGGAGGGCGGCGAGCGCCTCGACGTCCTGCTGCGGGCTGGTCTGCTGCGCGTAGCTGAGCGAGACGCTGGTCATGCCGTTCTGGGCGAAGAACAGGCACTCCAGCACCGACATCGCGACCAGCAGCGACGGCGGGCAGAGCTGCCCGAGCAGACAGCCGCCGAAGGACTCCAGGTGCGCGCGGATCCCGTTGGCGCGGCTCTCCTCGGCGAGGAAGCGGGTGGCCTCCCGCCAGGCGGCGACCGACTCGGCGAGCGGCGTGCGCCCGTACGGCAGGCAGTACGAGACCGGGCCGCCCTCACTGGTGCCCAGGCCCGCGGCGGTCATCGTGCGGAAGATCGCCCGCGGGTCGGCGGAGCCGTGCCGCACCTGCACCGGCGTGTGCCGGCCGGCCGCGGCGGCGACCTTGGCGGTGATCCGGGGGCCGTGCCCGACCAGCGGGAAGCCGTTCAGCGGCTTGCCGGCCCGTACGGCCGCGACGGCGGCGCCGTGGTCGCCGACCCGGGTGTAGCTGTCGAGGGTGATGGTGCCGACGGTGCGCTCCGAGAGCCCGGCCACCGCGGTCAGGCCGGCCGCCATCTCGCTGGGGACGGCCATGCCCATGCGGGGCTGGACGACGAGCTCGCCGGCGCCGGCGGCGGCGCGGACGTAGGCGCCGAGGTCCGGTGGGGAGGCGGGTGAGCGGGTCACGCGGCGGCCCGCTCGGTACAGGTGGCGGGCAGCTGGGCCAGGTACGACAGCAGCACGTCGGGCTTGGTGCCGTCGCTGTGCACCTGGTCGAAACCGGCCGCCAGCAGCTCGGCCGTGCGCTGCTCGGCGCCCTCCGGCGAGATGCCCAGCAGACCGCCGATCACCAGCGGGATGTCGCCGGTGCTGCGCTCGGCGCGCAGCGCCCGGGCCGCCCGCAGGCCGTCCAGGTGGCCGTGGCCGTTGACGGAGCTGAACACCACCAGGTCCGGGCGGGTCAGCTGCGCGGTGTCGACGAGCAGCTGCTCGGGCACGCACGGACCCAGGTTGAGCACCGAGTGGCCGTTCTCCTCCAGCAGCAGCTGCAGGTACACGAGGTTCCAGGTGTGCGCGTCGGAGGACCCGGTGGTGAGCAGCACGCGGCGGCTCTCGGCGGGCTCCGGCACGGCAGCGGCGGGGCGCAGCGGGTACGGCGTCGGGGTTCGGGTGGGCGACATGGCTACTCCTCGGGTGGCGACGGGGCTGTGCCGGGCGGGTACGGGCGCGGCCGCGGGTGGCGGGCGCCCGTCGTGCGGCGGCCGGGTACCGGGGCGCCGTGGTGGGCGGCTCCGGTACCCGGCAGCGGTGCGGACGACGGGTCAGGCGCCGGCGCCGACCCCGGTGGTGATCTCGTCCGCCTCGGGCGTGCGGGCCGAGGCCGGGCGGGCCCGGACGGCGAGCACCGTGCAGCCCTCGGCGCTGGACATCTGGTGCCGGGTGCCGGGCTCCTCCACGACGAGGTCGCCGCGGACGAAGCGGCGGCCGTCGCTGTGGTCGAGGACCCCGTCGAGGACGAGCATCAGCTCGTGGCCGAGGTGCTCGTGGAAGTCGCCGTGCGCGCCGGGCGGGAAGCGCAGCAGCAGGGCCGCGGAGTCCTCGCCCCGCTCCGCGTCCGGCCCCCACAGGACGACGAACTCCACTCCCACGCGGCCGGGTTCGGTCCACGGCACCCAGGGCAGGTCGGTCTGGTCGAAGCCGTTGCGCAGTACGTCGCGCATCACCGTCACGTCAGGCACGGGCCACCTCCGAGGTGCGGACGACGCCCCAGGGCAGCGGCCCGGAGACGATCGGGGCGCCCATCAGGGAGCCGAACTCCCGCCAGGCGCCGTCGTAGTTGGCGACGCCGGGGCGTCCGAGCAGCTCGCTCAGCACGAACCAGCTGTGCGCGGACCGCCAGCCGATCCGGCAGTAGACGACGGTCGGCGCCTCCTTGTCGAGCTGGCTGTAGAGCGCCTCCAGCTCCTCCGCGTCGCGGAAGGTGCCGTCCGGGCGGACGGTCGCGCTCCACGGGATGTGCTGCGCGGACTCGGCGTGGCCGGGTCGCACGCCCTGGTCGTCCGGGACACCGGGCGGGGCGGTGCGCTGGCCGAGGTACTCCTCCAGCGAGCGGCAGTCCACCAGGTTGATCGCGCCGATGCCGCCGAGGACGGTGTCCCGGTGGGCGCGCAGCGACGCGTCGAGCGTCCGGACGGGGTACTCCACCGGCGTCCGGACGGGGGCCTCGACGGTCAGGTCGCCGCCGAGCGCCTCCCAGCGGGCGCGGCCGCCGTCCAGCAGCCGCAGTTCGCGGTGGCCGTGCAGCCGGAACTGCCAGTAGCCGGCCGCGGCCCACCAGTTGCTGTTTCCGCTGTAGAACACGACGGTGTCGTCCGGGCCGATGCCGTGCCGGCCGAGGAGGGCGGCGAACGCCTCCGGGCCGATCAGGTCGCGGCGGACGCGGTCCTGCAGGTCGGTCGTCCAGTCGAGGCTGACCGCCCCGGGTATCCGGCCGCCCGGGTTCGGGCCGCCGTCGGTGATCTCGACGAGGACGACGCCCCCGTCGGAGCCGTGGGTCCGGACCCAGTCGCAGTCGACCAGGACGCTCTCGCGGTCCATCGTTACTCCCTTCGGATCGCTGGGCCGGCCGGACCGGCGGCCGAGGGCCGCCGGTCCGCCGGGTGCGGTCACCACCAGTAGGTGGGGTACTTGCCGATCGCGCCGATCCGGGAGGCCAGCAGGCCGACGAGGATCAGCAGGACGCTGCCCGCTGCGAGCAGCAGCAGGAACCGTGCGGGGGCCGGGTGCTGGACGACCACCAGCACCGCGGTGGCGGCGGCCGGGGCGTGGACGGCCCGCAGCACGCCCATCAGGGCGACCGACAGGCCGGCCGCGACCGAGGCCGTCCACAGCGAGTGGCCGGCGACCGCGGCGGCCGCGTAGCCGATCACCGCGGAGCCGATCTGGCCGAGCAGCACGTTGCGCGGCTGGGCCGGCGGCAGGGCCGGACTGGCGCAGATGATCATCGCGGTCGCGGCGAGCGGCGCGATCAGCAGCAGCGAGTCGGTCGCCTTGCCGATCACGGCCAGCACCAGCAGCGACACGATGGTGGCGAGCGTGCCGGCCACGGTGGCCCGGGTGCCGGCGAAGGCCGGGGCGCGGCCGCCGAGGCCCCCGCCCGACCCGGCGGCCGGGGCGGGTGCGGAGGCCGGCCGGTTGGCGGTCTGGTTCGTCATGGTGTGTCAGCTCCCGTGGTGACGGCGTCAGTTGTGCGAGCCGTGGAGGAGGTCCATGGCCTTGCGGTGCACAACCCCGCCGATCTTGTGGCCCATCTCCAGGCCGGGACCGTTGTCGAAGCTCCAGTGCATGCCGCCGTAGATCCGGGAGATGCCGGCCTGCTCGGCGGCGGCTGTGAAGGTGGGCCACTGCAGCGTCACGTCCACGGCCGGGGTCAGCCCGGGCTCGACGGTCGAGGTGCCGGCCTTGAACAGGTAGGAGTCGCCGAACGAGTCGGTGCCGGTGAAGCGGCGGAGGAACTCGGCCGCGGCGCCGGAGAAGGTCGAGTGGCCGGAGACGGTGGCGGGGAAGCCCGGCACCGCCACGTAGGCCCGCCAGTGCACGCCGTCCATGGTGACGGTGCCCTGGCCGGGGCCGCCCCAGGCGCGGATCTGCTGACCGCGGCGGTCGTAGGGGACCAGCGTGGAGGGGCGGGCGAAGTCGTACTGCCGCTTGACCGCCCAGGAGCCGATCGCGGCGTCGCACTCGGCCATGTTGAGGCCGAAGAACAGCGGCGCGTCCTCGTCGATGCCGTAGCCGTCGCGGGCCGACACGAACCGGGCCCAGGACTGCTGCGCGCCGGGCGGGGTGACGTCGTTGTCCAGCCAGAACTCGGCGATCGCCTTGTGCTCGTCGGTGAGACCGGCGCTGATGTCCACCAGCTCCTCGATCGCGTCCGACATCCGGGTGGACGGGTAGGCCGGCGGGGCCGCCACGGTGAACTGGTCCGGCCGGGTCAGCGCGAACGGCGTCATCACCGAGAACTGCGGGGTGAGGAACTTCTGCGCCTTGCCGCCGACGATCAGCGGGGTCCAGTGCTCGGGCGCGGTGACCAGGGCGGGGTCGAAGGCGGCGATCGACTGCGGCTGGTTCACCGCGGTGTAGCCGGTGGTGTCGACGTAGCCGCCGCCCTGGTTGGCGCCGTCCTGGTGGCGGAAGTCCAGCACCGCCCGGGCGGTGCGGCGGCCGATGCCGGCCGGGGTGTTCGGGCCGGCCTGGGCGTCGGGGTCGTAGCCGAGGCTGTGCATGAAGGAGTCGGCGGCGGCCGCCTGGTTCGGGAAGAGGTCGCGCATCGCGAGGTGCGCCGCGTAGCTGACCGCCTCGCTCTTGTTGGCGAGGGTGCGCTCGCGGCGCGGGCGGCGCAGCGAGCCGCCGAACCGGGTGCCGACCGCGCAGGAGTCGTAGCAGGCCCAGGCGTCGTATATCGCGTTGTGGATGACGGCCAGAGCCCGCGCGTTGATGGTCGCCGGACCGAACACCGTGCCGGCGAGCTTGTACTCGGCGAGGATGGCGTCCATCACGGCCTGGTTCCAGCGCACGATGACGCTGACCTGGTGCGCGCCCGCCGCGCGGCGGCCCGTCCGGGTCTCGGAGGCCCACGCGGTGGCGGGCAGGGCCAGCGCGCCGGCCACGCCGAGTCCGGCGGCGATGACCCGGCGGCGGGTGGTGTTTCGGGTGGGGAGGGGAAGGGTCATCGGTGTCGTTCCTTCTCGCGTTCGGGCCGACGGCCGGGGAAGCGGCTTTGTGCGGAAGGTATGTGACGGTTCGTGGCATGAACGTTGCAGCCGCATTGCACCGTGTTGCACCGGAGCTGACGGTGTCTCGTCAAACATTTGTACGGGCCGGAATCGCCGCTGCTCAGACGAGCGGTGCCCGTCCGGAGGCCGATCGGCTTCTTCTATGGCTCCCATGCAATGCGGCGATGGCGCTCGCTGCCGCCGACCCGCGGTGGTTAGCGTGGAAATGAGGCCGCCCGACACCAGGGAGCGGGACCGACGAGCGGCACCGGGCACGGCACCGCAGCGCGGACGACACCGCGGCGAGGTGCCCGCCCCCGGCGCCGCGACGCCACGGACCGCCCCGGGCGGACCACGGTGCGAACACGGGGGCAAGCCATGATCCAAGCACTTCCGGGCGGCGCCGGCATCCGCAGCGTCGCCACCGCCAGGGGCGGCCAGGCACGTCGGAGCGTCCCGGCCGATCCCGCTCCACCACCGCGCCCACGGGCCCTGCGGGCCGCCGACGGCACGGACGGCCACCGCCCGTGCCCGGTCACGGGCGTGCGGATCGACCTGCTGGGCGGCTTCGCCCTGCACCTCGACGGCGAGGAGGTCCAGCCGGGCATCGGCGCCCGCCGCCTGCTCGCCCTGCTCGCCGTCGAACCCGGCGGCCTCACCCGCGCCAGGGCCGCCGCCGTCCTCTGGCCGGGCCTCGAACCCGCCCGCGCCGGAGCGGCACTGCGCACCGCGCTGCACCGGCTCCCCGGCTGCCGCGCCGACCTGCTGCACGAAGGTCGGGAACGGCTCCGGCTCGCCCCGGACGTCGCCACCGACCTGGGCGAACTGCGCACCACCGCCACCCGGGTGCTCAACCTCGCGCTCCCCCTGGACGCCGAGGAACTCGGCCGGGCCGCCACCTGCGACTTCGGCCACGACCTGCTGCCGGACTGGGAGGAGGACTGGCTCGACCACCACCGGATGCGCTGGCGCGAACAGCGCCTGCACACCCTGGAGGCACTCTCCTTCCGGCTCGTCCAGGCCGGCTGGGTGGGCGCCGCGGTCGACGCCGCACTGATCGCCATCCACGCCGACAACCTGCGCGAGAGCGCACACGAGACGCTGGTCGCCGCCTACCTGGCGGCCGGCAACCGGATCGCCGCCAACGCCTACCGGGCCACCTACCGGGAACAGCTCCGGCGGGAGCTCGGCGGCCGCGAGCCGGCAGCCCGCGACACGGGCGGCCGGCCCGGCGGGCCGCACGGCGGCGAGCAGGGCATCCGCAGCCTGCGAAGCCTGCACCGACCCGCCACGGGCCGCCAGGACGCCCCCTAGGGCCCGTCTTCAAGGCATCCGGGAGGTCGGTCGAGGGGCGCGGCTCCCCGCGCCCCTCGACCGACCTCCCGAGCGCACTTCGAAGAACTCCCGGGACCCGTCCGCGCGGCCACCCGCACCTCCGCCCCGCTGGACCGCGCGCCGCTGCGCCCTGCCCGCGCGGACCCGTCCCGACCCGTCATCCGCCGTGTTCTGGAGGCAATCCGTCGTGACCATGACCCCCGAGCTCAAGCCGCCCGGCCCGCTGCTGCCGGCCGCACCCGCGCCGCAGACCCTGACCACCCGGCTGCGCCCCGGCCTGCACCGCTGGGGCGTGACCCTGCTGCGGGCCGGACTCGGCGTGCTGTACGTGTGGTTCGGCATCCTGAAGATCATCGAGCGCAGCCCGGCCGGCGTCCTGGTGACCGGGACCATACCCGGCCACCCCGGCGGCTGGGTCGTCCCCGCCCTCGGCTGGGTCGAGGTGCTGCTCGGCCTCTGGCTGCTCTCCGGCCGCGGCCTGCTGCTCGCCCTGCCGGTGCTCGGCGCCCACCTCTGCGGCACCTTCGGCGTCCTGCTGTTCATGCCCGGCACGGCCTTCGACGACGGCAACCCGCTGCTGCTCACCCTGGTCGGCGAGTTCGTGGTGAAGAACCTGGTGCTGCTTGCCGCCGTCCTGGTGGTCACCACCGACTCCCGCCGGCGCCCGGACGGCGTCTAGTGCCGCGGACGGCCCGACCGGTGGCGTTGCCGTAAATGCTTTGCGGCGCTGGCTCGGTGCCGCCTACGGTCGCCGGGCCGCCGTCCGCCCGCAGTGCCTGGAGCCGCCGTGCCGATCCGCCTCACCGCCCTCGCCGATCCCTCCGCCGGCCCGCACCGGCGCCGGACCGCCTGGCTCGCCGCCGACGACGACGGCGTGCCGGTGGGATCGGCCTTCCTGCGGCTGTCCGACCGGGACGAGCAGCGCCGGCTGGCCGAGGTGGAGATCACCGTGCACCCGGCCGAGCGTCGGCGCGGCACCGGCACCCTGCTGCTGGAGGCCGCCGCCGGGGCGGCCCGGACGGACGGCCGGGAGGTCCTGCTCGCCGTCGCCGAGGAGGGCGGGCCCGGTGAGGGCTTCCTCGCCGCCCGCGGGCTGCGCCGGGTGCTCGTCCTGATCGAGGCCCGGCTGCCGCTGGCCGACGCGGACGAGGGGGCGCTCGCCGCCCGCGCCGAACGTGCGCACCCCGGCTACCGGTTGGTGGACTGGGACGGTGCCGTCCCGGACGACCTGCTGGAGCGCTACCTCGCCGCCCGCCCGGCGATGGACGACATGCCGCTCGGCGGTACGGGCCACGGCCCGGTCCGCTGGACGGCGGAGCGGCTGCGTGCCGCGGCCGACCAGGTCGCGGCACGCGGCGACCTCCTGCACACCGTCGCCGTGCTGTCCGAGGACGACGGCGCGGTGGTGGCCTTCACCGAACTGGTGGTGTCGGGCGACGGCACCGGCGACGGCCGGCACTACGGCACGGGCGTGCTGCCCGGCCACCGCGGCCGCGGTCTGACCGGCTGGATGAAGGCGGCGTCGATCGGCACCGCCCGCCGCCGGCACCCGGCGCTGGAGGGGCTGATGACCGACACGGCGGAGGAGAACACGCCGATGCGGCGCGCCAACGAAGCCCTCGGCTACCGTCCGACGCGCCGCCTCTGCCACTACCGGCTGGACCTGTAGGCCGGATCCGCCCGGCCCCGGGGGTCAGACGTTGACGCCGTAGTCCAGCGCGATGCCGCGCAGGCCCGAGGCGTAGCCCTGGCCGATCGCGCGGAACTTCCAGTCCGTGCCGTGCCGGTAGAGCTCGCCGAAGACCATCGCGGTCTCGCTGGACGCGTCCTCGGAGAGGTCGTAGCGGGCGACCTCGCGGCCGGTGGCCTGGTCGACCACGCGGATGAAGGCGTTGCGGACCTGGCCGAAGTTCTGCAGCCGGCTCTCGGCGTCGTAGATCGACACCGGGAAGACGATCTTCGAAACGGCGAGCGGCACGGCGACCAGGTCGACCTTGATCTGCTCGTCGTCGCCGTCGCCGCCACCGGTCAGGTTGTCGCCGCTGTGCTCGACCGAACCGTCCGGGCTGGCCAGGTTGTTGTAGAAGACGAAGTGCTGGTCGGTCATCACCCGGCCGTTCTCGCCGCACAGCAGGGCGCTGGCGTCGAGGTCGAAGTCGGCGCCCGTGGTCGACCGGACGTCCCAGCCGAGTCCGACGATGACCGACGTCAGGCCCGGGGCCTCCTTGCTCAGCGAGACGTTGCCGCCCTTGGCCAGCGAGACTCCCATGGCTTCCCCTCCCGGAGTGCCGCACCGGGCCCGTCCGCCCGGCCGATCCGATCACTGTGAGCCATGAATCTACAGCACTGTAGAGGCCGAACGGGCCTTTCCCCGCGCCCTGACGCGGTCTCACCGGACGGCCCGGACCGAACCGCTCAGTAGGATGGCGGCGCCGTCGCACCCGCGGCGCGCAGCAGCGGGCGGGCGCAGGCCCTGCCGGGGACGCACGGGAGGCGCCGCCATGGTCCAGGAGCGCGAGCCCGACGCCGGCGGCTTCCGGGCCCGCCGCCGCGGCCAGGGCGAGCTGGAGGCCCAGGTGCTGGAGCTGCTGCGGGAGGCGCCGGGGCCGGCCACCGCGGGCTGGGTCCAGGAGCGGCTGGACGGCGGACTCGCCTACACCACGGTCGTCACCATCCTCTCCCGGCTGCACGCCAAGAAGGCCGTCTCGCGCACCCGTTCCGGCCGCTCCTACCACTGGCAGGCCGCCGACGCGGCCGGGCTGGCCGCCCTGAAGATGCGCCGGGTGCTCGACAGCGAGGCCGACCGCGACGCGGTGCTCGCCAGCTTCGTCTCCGCGCTGCTGCCGCACGACGAGGTGCTGCTGCGGGCCCTGCTGGACAGCGCCGCGGACGGCACGGCACAGTCCGCGGGCACCGGACGGGAGCACGACGGGCCGGCCCGCCGCGAGGGCTGAGCCGTGGCCGTCCTCGTCTTCCTCTTCCTGCCGCTCGTCCTGCCGCTGACCGCCCTGCCGATCTCCCGGCTGGCCGAACAGCACCTGCATCCGCGGGCGGCGACCCGGCTGCTCACCGGGTTCGGCCTGGCGATGGCCGGCTGCAGCGCGCTCTGCCTCGGCCTGCTCGGGGTGTTGGGGACGGCGCAGATCCCCGGCAACCCGCTGCCGGACAGCTGGTCCGACCCCGAGGTCCGCGACATGGTGCCGTTCCACGTCGAGGTGGGCGCGGCCTCGATCGCGATGCTCGCGGTGGTGCTCGGCGCGGTCGCCCGCACGCTCGCCGGCCGGTTGCGGATCGCCGCCCGGGCGCGCCGTGCGGTCGCCGACCTCCCGGCGGAGGACGGGCCCGCGGTACTGCCCGACGACCGCCCGTACGCCTACGCGCTGCCCGGCGGGTCCGGCCGGATCGTGGTCTCCACCGGCATGCTGGCGCACCTGGCCGAGGACGAGCGGGCGGCCCTGCTCGCCCACGAGCAGGCCCACCTGACGCACCGGCACCACCGCTACCTGCTGGCGACCCGGCTGGCCGCCTGCGTGAACCCCTTCCTGCAACCGCTGCACCGGGCGGTGGCGTACTCCACCGAGCGGTGGGCCGACGAGGAGGCCGCCGGCGCCGTCGGCGACCGCCGGACGACGGCCCGTGCGGTCGCCCGGGCGGCCCTGGTCGCCCACCGGGGGGTGCTGCCGGGGGCCGCGGCCTTCGCCGATCCGGCGCCCGGTCCGGTGCCGCGCCGGGTGGCGGCGCTGCTCGGCCCCGTCCCGTCCGGCCGCGCCTGGCCGCCCGCGCACAGCCCGGCCGGTCCGGCCGCGATGCTGGCCGCCGCGGGCACCGCCGCCTCGGCGCTCTCCGCCCTGAACGCGGCCACCGCACTGCTGCTGGTGCTGAAGGCCGCCACGCCGCTGTGACGGCGTGCCGCGACGGCGTGCCGGGTCGGGGCCGTCCGGGTCAAGCGCGGGCAAAGTACGATCGGCCCCCTCACCACCCGAACCGGTAAGGAGAGCACCGATGGTGTTCAAGCGGCTTCTCGGCGCGCTGGGCGTCGGCGGACCCACCGTGGACACGGTCCTGTCCACGCCGACCGTGCACCCCGGCGGCACCGTCCACGGCCAGGTCAACCTGGTCGGCGGCGAGCGGGACGCGGAGATCAACGGCATCACCCTCGCGCTGGTCGCCCGGGTCGAGGTCGAGTACGAGGACCACGAGGGGCACACCAACAAGACCTTCGCCTCCGCGGTGGTCAGCGGACCGCTGCGGCTGGCGGCGGGCGAGCACCGCGCGGTGCCGTTCGCCCTCCCGGTGCCGTTCGAGACCCCGGCGACCTCGATCGCCGGCCAGCACCTGTCGGGCATGGCGCTCGGCGTGCGCACCGAGGTGGACATCGCGGGCCAGCTGGACAAGGGCGACGCCGACCCGCTGGCGGTCGAGGCCCTGCCGGTGCAGCAGCGGGTGCTGGACGCCCTGCTCGCGCTGGGCTTCCGCTTCACCCGGGCCGACCTGGAGGCCGGCCACATCCGCGGCACCCGGCAGACGCTGCCCTTCTACCAGGAGATCGAGTTCCGGGCGGCGCCGCAGTACGCGCACCGCTGCAACGAGATCGAGGTGACCTTCATCGCCGACGCGTACGGCGTCGAGGTCGTCCTGGAGTTCGACAAGCGCGGCTTCCTGCACGGCGGCGACTCGGTGCGCACCTACCGCCTCGACCACGCGGCGGCCCAGCAGGACCTGGCCCCCGTGGTGGACGGCTGGATCCGCGCCGCGCTGTAGCGGCACCCGCAACGGGAACGGCGGGGGGGCGGGGGGGGATGCCCGACCCCGCGCGGGGCCCGGGGCCTGGGGACCCGCGGGCCCCCCTCGGGTCCCCCCGCGGGGGGGCGGTCTAG
>NZ_JBFBDW010000077.1:0-31249 GCF_040683455.1 Kitasatospora sp. NPDC093679 | reverse complement strand
GAAACGGCCCTGCTCGTCGACCTCGGCCGCGAACGGGGCGATCTTCGCCTCGGCCAGCGACCGCACCGCGTCACGGAGCATGTCGTGCTCCTCGGTCGTGCGGAACAGATCGAAGGAGTTGCTCATGGTTCGGGTGCTCCAGTCCGTCCCGCAGCCGTTGGCGGAACACGATCCACAGAGGGAGGGAACTCAGTTCCCCTAATAGAACACACTCTGTGCCATCAACGCCAGCCCGGCCCGCCGTGACATGCGGAAGGGGCCGCCCGGAACGTCCGGACGGCCCCTGATCGGCGGGAGGTCAGCCGTTGGCGATGCGGAGGACTCCGGTGACGGTGCCCTGGTAGACGACGCCGCCGGGGGCGATCGAGCCGACCGTCTGGAGGGTGTCGTAGAGGAAGCCGGCGCCGAGGTACCGGGTGCGGACCGTGCTGCCGGTCGCCGGGTCGATCTCGGCGTAGTAGTAGGGGTCGAGCAGCGAGGTGGCGGTGGTGAAGGGGATCACGGGCCGGCGCAGGACGGTGCGGATCAGCCCGTCGGCGGTCGACAGCCGCGGCACCGCGGCGGACCGGGTCCGGTTGTCCCACACCAGGTCGCAGCCGGAGCCGTCCGCCCGGACGTCCACCCGGGAGAGCCCGCCGGTGAAGTCGCCCGAGGCGGGCACCGAGGCACCGGCCCCCTCCGGCAGCTTCGGGTAGGGGTAGCCGTAGGTGGAGGCGACGAAGACGGAGTTCCCGGCGGCGACGGGGGAGTTCTCGCTGCCGCTGCCGCCCGCTCGCAGCACCGGCACGGAGCAGACCGGGGCGCCGGTCGAGGCGCGGTACACCAGCAGGTCCACCGTCGGGGCCGCGTTGTCCACCACGGTGAGGTAGTCGGTGCCGGTCGCCGGTCCGAAGAAGGTCGGGGTGGAGCCGGTGCCCGGGCTGAGCTGGCCGGGCTTGCGGCCGGGCCCGCGGTCGTACGGCTGCCGCCAGGAGATCCGTGGGGTGCCGTCCGCGTGGGCGGTCAGCAGGTAGGTGGCGTGGTCGGTGGCGACGGCGGTGCCGCCCGGCGCGGTGGAGATCGAATTGGCGATCCGCTCGCCGGCCGGCAGGGAGACGCTGCGGACCCGGCCGGTGCGGTCGTCCGCGGTGCCGACGACCCCGCCGGCGGTGGCGAACCAGACCCGGCCCTGCCAGTCGGGGGAGACCCCGGTGACCGAGTCGCCCTCCGGGACGGCGCCGGCCAGGGCGAGTGAGCTCGCGAGGTACAGCTCCGGGCCGCCCGCGGCGGTGCGCCGGTGGCCGATCCGCAGCAGCGAACGCTCGCCGTCCACCAGCACCAGGCGGTCCAGCTGGTCCAGGTAGGCGTACACGCCGCCGAGCAGTGAGCCCTTGGCGACGGTGAGTTCGGCGATCGAGTCGCCGGTGGCGGGGTCGAGCAGGTGGACGGTCGGCACCTGGCCGAGGATCGGCGTGCAGAGGGCGACCGGGTACCCGTCGGAGCCGACGAGCACGGTCGGGCAGGCCGAGGCGAGGGCGACCCGGCGGGAGGTGAGCGGCCCGGCGCCGGGGCCGGGCAGCGGGGTGGCGTCCGATGATCCGGTGTCCCCGTGCATGGTGGCGGTGCCCTCGGGACCCGCGTACGGGTTGTGCGGCGGCAGCGGCCCGAAACCGTCGGCGGCACCGTCGGCGGGGGGTGCGGCCGCGGTCAGGGCGAGCAGGGTGGCCGCGGCGATCACGGCGGCGCGGGCGGGCAGCGCGAGGCGCATGGCTGAGGGCTCCGTCCAGGAGGTGGGCGTGCAGGGCTGCGGCACGCCCGCCCGGACGGCGCGCAGGCCCGGCAGGGCAGCGCGGAGCACGGGGGCGGTGGGCCCGGAGGTCGGGCGGGCGCGCCGGGGAACGTCCGCGGGCGACCCGGAAGCCGTCTCCGGGGCGGGGCTCGCGGTCAGGCGGCGCGGTGACAGGCCGCCGAGCAGGCGTACGCCAGGTCGACGTGCAGTCGACGGCACAGGTACGCGTGGGAGGCCATGGCGGTCATCCTGCCGAGCCGATCACCCGCCGGGCAAGGCACGTCCACCAGGCGGACGCGGCACCGGTGGTGACCGGTGGTCAGAGGTGCCACCGTCCGCTCGTCGGCGGCCTTCCGTCAGGAGGCCGTCGCTTCCGGAACGGCCGCGGCGATGCGGCCGGCGCCGAGGAAGACCAGCCGGTCGAGGCGGGCCCGGTACGGCCAGTCGTCGGCGCGGTAGAAGCAGAGGTCGCCGGGGGCCGGCGCGGTCCGCAGGTCGCCCGCGAAGCTGCCCTCCGGCAGGGCCGCGGCGGCCGCCCGCAGGGCGTCCTCCTCCGCGGACCACTCGCCGACCGGCTCCGGGAGGATCCAGGCCTCGCCGGTGTTGGGGAAGAACCAGGGCGCGGCAGCGGCCGCGGCGCGGGCGAAGTCCCGGGCCCCGGCGGCCCTGCGGGCGATCCGGGCCACCGTCAGCAGCAGGTCCGCGAGCGACTCGCCGAGCAGCGTCAGCTCCGGGTACTCGCGCAGCAGCCCCGCGTCGCCGGTCACCGACACGGCGTAGCCCCACTCCCCGGTGCCGGGATCGATCCGGACCTGGGCGATCGCGTGCTGCCGCCCGTACGCCGCCCGGGCGATCGGCCAGTAGCTGCCGTCGCCGCCGAGCATCCGGTGCACCTCCGGGTCGACCTCGTGCTCGGGGCCGCCGGGCCGCAGCCGCAGGACCGGCAGCCCGGCCACCGCGACGCCGCCGATCGCGCGCAGCACCGTCCGCACCTCCGGCGGCACCGGGACGGGCCAGCCGTCCATCTCGGCGTCGGTGCAGCCCGGTTCGAGCACCACGGACGCCGGGTGTTCGGCGGCGAGGGCCCGCAGCTCGGCGACCGCCCGTCGGCCCGCGTCGGCCGGCACGGCGTGGCGGCGCACCGGTCGGCCGAGGAAGTCGCCGCTGACCACGGAGCGCACCAGCAGCGCCCGGCCGCCGCCCAGCATCTCGAACCGCAGCTCGCTGCTGCCGGTGTCGGCGGTGTTGTGGGCGTAGGTGTAGTACGGCTCGAAGTCGATCCGGCAGGGGAGGGCGGGCAGGTCGCGCAGGTCCGCGACGTCGGCGAGCTGGTCGCCGCGGCCGACCAGGGCGGCGAGAGCGGCGTCCGGACCCTCGGCGGCGGCGACGCTGGGCACCGCGTCGACCGCTGCGCTCGCCCGGCGCAGCAGCCCGTCGGCGTCCGGGTCGGTGAGCCGCACCGCGAGGGCCCGCAGCCAGTCCGCGAAGCGGGCGGCCTCGACCACGGCCTCCGGGTCGTCGAACGGGCGGACCGCCACCACCGGCCCCCAGTCGGGGGCGTCCGGGTCGCCGACCGCGACGTACACCGTGTGCTCGGTGGCGAGGTGGCTGCCGACCTCCCAGCGGCCGCCGGCGAACGAGGACGGCCGCAGCCTGCGCGGCCCGAACTCGTGCTCCTCGTCGTCCGCGCGGACGCCGCCGACCGCGCGGAGCACCGTCCGCACGGCCTCCGGCACGGGGACGGGCCAGCCGTCCATCTCCGCGTCGGTGAAGCCGTCGAGCAGCTCCACGCCGTCCGTCCCGTGCAGCGCCAGCAGCGCGTCGCGCACCCGCGCCGCGTCCCCGTCGGTGCCCATGCCGTTCCTCCCCCTGAGGCCCGATGATCTCCGTGCAGCCTAGTGCCGCCCTGTGACGCCCGGCGCCGCCCGCCGTCCGCCCCGCGGCGGCCCGGTGTCCGCGCTCCGGGCGCTCAGTGCCCGCCCTTCGGTTCGGTGCAGCCGCCCTCCACGTACGGGCCGTGCACCTCGACCTTCGGCGGGGAGGCCAGCCGGCCGCTGATGCACGGCCCGGCCCCGGGGACGAACAGCGAGAACCCGGCGGCGCCGCCCTCCCGCCGGACCTGGACGGCGTCCCGCGGGTAGCCGAGCCGCTCCAGCACCTGACGGACCGCCGCCTCGTCGGGCTGCCGCCCGTTCCCGGTGAGCGCGGCCAGGATCCTGGCCGCGTGGGCGTCGCCCCGGCACTGCTGGGCGGCGTCGACCGTCCGCCCGTGACGGTGCGGCTGCACAACGGCGTCCTCACCCACGTGAACGGGCCCGGCCCGGCGGCCCCGCCCGCCCGGCTCGACCTCACCCTGGACGAGTCGGACCTGCGCGCGGTGCTGCTCGGCACGGAATCCCTGGAGCGGCTCGCCGAGCAGGGCCGCGCCACCCTCGACGGCGACCCGGCGGTGCTCGTCGAACTGCTCGGGTACCTCTCCGCGCCCGACCCCGGATTCGCGATCGTCACCCCCTGACGCCCCGGCGTTGCGCCGCCGGCACGCCCTGCCCTCCGGTCTACGCTCGGCCCGTGGAACAGCCCGAGCAGCCCCAGCAGCCGGAGCCGTCCGCGCGGCCGGAGCGGCCGGGGCCCGCCGCGCCGCGCGCCGAGGGCGCCGGACCGTTCACCACCAGGGTCACCTGGGCGCTCCCCGAAGGCGGCACCGCAGTCTGGGAGTCGCGCCCCGCCCGGCGCCGCGGCCTGCTCGCCGTCCGGGTACCCGGCGGCGGCGCCGTCCGGCACGCCCGGGCGGACGAGGTCTCCGTCGCCCGGCTGCGCAGGCTGAACACCGTCGCCTCCGTCGCCTTCGTGCTCGGCGGGGCGCTCTTCGCGGCCGGTGCCTCCGTCGCCCAGTTCGGCTCCGGCGACGCCACCACCAGCGCCGTCATCTACTTCGTCGGCGGGCTGTGCTTCAACACCGGCGGTTACGTCACCCTGCTCCAGGTGATCAACGCGCCGCGGCACGTCGCCGGAGGCGCAGGCGCCCTGGTCACCCGCCGCTGGCGGTGGTGGCGCTACGAGCCGATGCGGGTCGACTGGCTGAGCGCCTTCGTGTTGTTCGCCGGCACCCTGGTCTTCGCCGTCAACCTGCTGGACTCCTTCCTGCAGGGCCTCAGCGTCCAGCAGGTCAACCGGCTGATCTGGACGCCCGACGTGATCGGCTGCGTGCTGTTCCTGGTCTCCGGGCACCTCGGGTTCGTCGAGGTCTGCCACGGCAGCCCGCGCGTGCTGCCGCGCGACCTCGGCTGGTGGATCGTGGCGGTCAACCAGCTCGGGTCGGTGCTGTTCATGGTCTCCGCGCTCGCCGCCTTCACCAAGCCGTCCACCGGCAGCCTGGTCAACGCCGACATCGCCAACTGGGGCACCATCACCGGCGCGCTCTGCTTCTCCGTCGGCGGCGTCCTGCAACTCTTCGAACGGCCGTGACGAGGGACGGAGCACCGTGGCCCACCTGATCTCCGTCAACGTCGGCCTGCCGAAGGACGTCACCTGGCAGGGCCGCACCGTCCGCACCGGCATCTGGAAACACCCCGTCACCGGCCCCCGCACCGCCCGCCGGCTCAACCTCGACGGCGACGGCCAGGGCGACCTCGGCGGCCACGGCGGCGAGATGCGCGCCGTGATGGTCTACCAGCTCGACTCCTACCGGCACTGGCAGCAGGTCCTGGGCCGCGACGACCTCACCCCCGGCCACTTCGGCGAGAACTTCACCGTGGAGGGCCTCCCCGACGACGAGGTCTGCATCGGCGACCGCTACCGGATCGGCGGCGCCGTCTTCGAGGTCACCCAGCCGCGGGTCACCTGCTACCGGGTCGGCCTGCGCCTGGACGAGCCCCGGATGCCCGCCCTGCTGGTCACCCACCGCCGACCCGGCTTCTACCTCCGCGTCCTCACCGAGGGCGAGGTCGAGGCCGGACAGGAGATCGTCAAGATCGCCGACGGGCCCGAACGGATGACCGTCGCCGAGGCCGACGGCCTGCTCTACCTGCCGGAACGGCCGCGCGAACGGATCGCCGCGGCGCTGCGGATCCCCGCCCTCAGCCCCGGCTGGCAGGGCTCCTTCCGCGCCCTCCTCCGGCAGGCCGACACACCCGACGCATCCGGCGCCGCCGGCAACCCCGGCCTCAACCCCGACGGCACCGACCCGCGGCCCGCCTGGGACGGCTTCCGCCCGCTCACCGTCGCCGCCACCGCCATCGAGAGCCGCAGCACCCTCTCCATCTGGCTCGCCGACCCCGACGGCGCCCCGCTGCCCGCCGCCGCCCCCGGCCAGTACCTCACCGTCCGGCTCGCCCCCGACCCCGGGCAGCCCGCCCTGCTGCGCAGCTACTCGCTCTCCGGCCCGCCCGGCGCCCAGCGGTACCGGATCAGCGTCAAACGGGAGACCCACGGGACGGCCAGCGCCTGGCTCCACCGCAGCCTGCGGACCGGCGACACCCTGCAGACCGCCGCACCCCGCGGCGCCTTCATCCTCGCCCCCGGCCGCACCCCGGTCGTGCTCGCCTCCGCAGGCGTCGGCGTGACCCCCGTCCTCGCCATGCTGCACGCCCTCGCCGCCACTGCGCCGACCCGGCCGGTGTGGTGGCTGCACGGCGCCCGCGACGGCACCGAGCACCCGTTCGCCGCCGAGGCCCGCCACCTGCTGGCCCGGCTGCCCCGCTCGCACACCCGGATCTGCTACAGCCGCCCCCGCCCCCAGGACCGGCAGGGCACCCACTACACCGACCACGGCCGGCTCGGCCCGGAACTCGTCGCCGGCCTCGGCCTGCCCGCCGACGCCGACGCCTACCTCTGCGGCCCGGCCGCGTTCATGGCCGACCTGACCACCGCGCTCACCACGGCGGGCCTCGCCCCCGACCGGATCCGCACCGAACCGTTCGGAACCGCCGCCGGCCTCACCCCCGGCATCGCCGCGCCCCCCGGCGGGACCCCGGCCCCGCACCCGCCCGCCGGCATCCCCGGCGACGGCCCCGCCGTGGCGTTCACCCGCAGCGGCCTCACCGTCCCGTGGAAGAGCGAGTACGGCACCCTGCTGGAACTCGCCGAGGCCTGCGACATCGCCGTCCGCTGGTCCTGCCGCACCGGCGTCTGCCGCACCTGCGAGACCCGCCTGCTCGACGGCGCGGTCGTCCACCGGCCCGAGCCGGTCGAGGCCCCCGCCCCCGGCAACGCGCTGATCTGCTGCGCCCGCCCCGACCGGGACGTCGTCCTCGACCTGTGAGCCCGGCCGGCCCGGACAGCCCGGCGGTTCCCCGCCCGGCCGCCCCCTTCCGGCAGCCCCGGCCCGTCAGTGGCCGAGCAGCCCGGCGAAGTCGTGGCCGAGCAGCGCCAGCTTGGTGAGGTCACCGACGTCGGTGATGCCCGCCACCGGCACCGCGTACAGGTGCTCCTGCTTCGAGGGCTCCGGGTAGGCGGTGTTCCCGGCCGCCCCCGCCGGCACGGCGGTCAGCGCGCTCGCGCCCAGCAGGGCGCCGACGACGACGGTCCGGACGTACTTTCGCATGGGTCTCTCCTTGAACGGTGGTGTGCCCGAACGGTGCTCCGCGCGGCCAACGGTGCGACGGCCGAACGGTCACGGCCACTGCTCCCTCCGGGGGAGCGGGATCCGCCGTCCGGAGCATCGCCCGCCGACGTCCGGAGCGGGGCCCGCCGCCTGCCCGCCCGGGGCCGCCCGTCCTGCCGATCCCGCCGCCCCGGTGTCAGGATGGAGTGACCGGGCACGACACCGCCCGCAGCAGCGTCGGGAGGCGGACATGGGCCGCGAGTACCACTTCCACTGCGAGTACGCCGGCTGTTCGGTGACCGCGGGCGTCCGCCTGGGCGGGGTCCGGGAGCTGGAGGTGCTGGTGGACGGGCGCGAGGTCGCGTTCGAGCGGGTGCACGGACACCATCCCGAGGAGCGCACGCTGATCGCCGTCCTGCCGACCAGCCCGCCCCGGCACGTCGAGGTCCGGATCGCCCTGCCCGGCGTGTTCACCGGCATCCCGAGCTGCGCGCTGGTCGCGGGCGAGGTCCGGGTCCCGATGGCCGAGCGGGAGGTGCCCCGGCGGTCCCGGCCGACCGAGGCGTCCTGGTACGGCTGACGCACCCGGCCGCCGTCCGCCCAGCCGCCGTCCGCCCAGCCGTCGCACGCCCGGCCGGAGGGCCAACCGCCGGGGCAGCACCACGACCTGACGGGCGGCCACGTCCGCCGTATTGTCGGTGCCGGGTGCCATGATGCCGGAGCGGTCGGGGGCTCCCCGGCCGAGTCCCGACCCACCCGGAGGATCGAGCACCGTGCGCATCGTGGTCAGCGAGTTCATCAGCCTGGACGGCGTCGTGCAGGCGCCCGGCGGCCCCCAGGAGGACACCGACGGCGGCTTCGCCCACGGCGGCTGGTCGCACCCCTTCTTCGACCCGGAGGTGGTGGGCGGCGCCTTCGACGCGGCGCTGCGCACCGCGGACGCGCTGCTCTTCGGCCGCCGCACCTGGCAGACCATGGCCGCCGCCTGGCCCGACCGCGCGGGCGACCCGTTCGCCGACCGGATGAACGCCATCCCCAAGTACGTGGTCAGCGGCACCCTCGGCGACTCCGACCTGACGTGGGCGAACACCACGCTGCTCCCCGCCGCCGAGGCCGTCTCCCGGATCGCCGGCCTGCACAAGGCCGAGGGCGGCGACCTGCTGGTCATGGGCAGCCCGACCCTCGCCCGCACGCTGATCGCGGAGGGCCTGGTCGACGAGCTCAAGCTCATGGTCATGCCGGTGCTCCTCGGCGGCGGCAAGTCGATCTTCCCGGCCGACGGCGCCAAGCGCACCCTCGAACTGGTCTCCACCGTCACCAGCGGCACCGGCGTCAACGTCTGCACCTACCGGGCGGTCGACGGTCGGTGACCAGGTCGTCCTGATCACCCGTGAACGTCGTCGCACGGACCCGCATCGGCCGGCCCCGCCTGCCCGAGGCCGGCCGGAGGGTCCACTCGCTTGCCGCGGAGGCAGCAGGCCGGATCACCGCCCAGCGCGGCCGTCAGGCGTGGGCGGCGGTGTGTGGGGTCAGCGTGCGAACTTCGCGACGGCCGCCGGGGTGACGGGGGTGAAGAAGTTGACGAGGTTGCCGTCGGGGTCGCGGAACAGCAGGGACCGGTTGCCCCACGGCATCGTGGTGGGCTCGGCGACGAAGTCGGTGACGAAGTCGCTCAGGTCCCGGTGGACGCGGTCCACGTCGTCGACGAGGAACTCGGTGATCACGCTGTGGTTGTCCGCAGGGCGGGCGGAGCCCGGGGCGAACAGCGGGACGGTGCGGGTGCCGGCGATCGCGAGGGTGGCGCCCGCGGTCCTGAGTTCGGCGAAGTCCTCGGTGGCCCACGTCGCCCGTGTCCCGGTGGCCCGCTCGTAGAAGTCGACGAGGCGTGCCACGTCACCGGTGATGATGCGGATCGAGACGAAGTCCATGGGAATCTCCTTGGTCGTGCCTGACACGTGCAGGTCGCAGGCTAGGAGAAATAGTGGACAGAATCGGTCCTGTATTCGCATTAGGCTGCCGAACATGCCTCGACCCACCGGCCGCGTACTGACACTCCTGGAGCTGCTGCAGTCGGGCGGCACCCGGACGGTGGCCGAACTCGCCGATCGGCTCGGCGTCGAAGGGCGCACCGTTCGCCGGTACGTGGACCAGCTGATCGACCTCGACGTGCCGGTGGAATCGGTGCGCGGCCGGTACGGCGGCTACCGGCTCGGCCCCGGGTACCGCCTGCCCCCGCTCATGCTCAGCGACGACGAGGCGCTGGCCGTGCTGCTCGGCCTGGTCGCCGACCGCCGAGCAGGATTGACGACGACGCAGCAGACGGCGAGCGAGACGGCATCGGCCAAGATCCGGCGGGTGCTGCCCAAGCACGTCGCCCGCCGGCTCGACACACTGCTGGAATCCCTCGCCTTCACCGATCGGCCCGCCGAGTTCGACACTCCGGACTCCGGGGTGCTGCTCACGATCGCCGATGCGGTGCGCCACCACCGACCGGTCTCGATCCGCTACACCGACCGTGACGGACGGCGTAGCGAGCGCACGCTGCACGCGTACGGAATCGTCGCCCACGGGGGCCGGTGGTACGTCACGGGCGAGGACGCCCGGATCGGCGAGGAGCGGACCTTCCGGCTCGATCGCATCGCGGACGCGCGGACCCTGCCCGGCTCGTTCGAAGCGCCCGTGGGCCCCGGTCCGGCACAGCGCGTGCTGTCGGGGTTCGCCGCGGCCGAGTACCGGTATCAGGTGACCGTGCGGATCCACGGGACGGTCGAGCAGATCCGCGCCCGACTTCCGGCCGGTCTCGCGAGCCTGGAGGAGCACGAGTCCGCGGCCGGCGAGGACCGGGCGACCGAGCGCTGGCTGCGCGTCGAGATGAGGGTGGAGCGGCTCGACTGGTTGCCGCCGGTACTCGCCTCACTCGACCGGCCGTTCGTCATCGAGCGCCCCGACGAACTCCGCGACCTCGTCGCCGCACTCGCCGACCGCCTCACGTCGTACGCCCGCCGAGCCTGACCGTGGGGAACCGGTGCCACGGGACGGCACGGTCGGCCCTGCGGAGGGGGAGGCGGACCCGGAGGAGCCGGGGCAGGAGCCGCCGGAGATCGGCTACCCGGCGTGACGGGCGCCTCCGCGGGGCGAGGAGGCGGGGATGCGGGCGCGACGCGCCGGTCCGGCGGAGCAGGCTGTGGCAGCGGCGTTTGCCGGGCGCGAGGGCCCGCCGATCGTCCGGTTCGTCCCCGACGACGGTGATCGGGTGCGAGGACGCCGGGGTGTCGTCCTGGAGGGTGGGAGGGCGCCCGCAGGGGCGTTAAAGATCCGTCAAGATTCGACCGCCCGCCGCTGCGGGCCCCGGGACGGCCGTCCGTGCCGTCCCGGCGTCGGCGAGTGCCCCGGCGTGGTCGGACAAGCCGGCCGACGGTGTCCGCCCGGGCGTCCGGGTGGGCCGTCCGGTGCCGTCCGGACCTGCGGTGACGTGCGGTTTCGTCTTCCGGGCGGACGGTGGAAGGCGCTTCGGCCGCCCTCCGGCAGACGCCGGCCGTCCGACCGTCGAGTGTCCTCGAACCGTTGGCCGACACAACCGGTAGTGCCAGGAGGGGGCGCCGATGTGTACGTGATGGCGAAAGAGGCCCATGAATCGGCTGTCTACTCTGGCGAGGCCGCCCACCGGGCGGCTTGATCGTT
Source organism: Kitasatospora sp. NPDC093679 (assembly GCF_040683455.1). Classification (NCBI taxonomy): domain Bacteria; kingdom Bacillati; phylum Actinomycetota; class Actinomycetes; order Kitasatosporales; family Streptomycetaceae; genus Kitasatospora; species Kitasatospora sp. NPDC093679. The sequence continues at coordinate 20,258 of NZ_JBFBDW010000077.1, read as the reverse complement.
TGCGCCCTCGACGGAGTCTGCCGTGTCCACAACTTCCCCGCCGGTCCCCCCTCCACCCGCGGCACCGAGCCGGCTGCGGGCGTGGCTGCTGGAGGGGCTGTCGGACCGGGCGAAGCAGCACCCCGGCCCGCACGCCGAGGCGCCCGAGGAGCACGGCCAGCGCTGGTGGCGCGTCATGTGCCTGACCGGTCTGGACTACTTCTCGACCCTCGGCTACCAGCCCGGCATCGCCGCCCTGGCGGCCGGCCTGCTCTCGCCGGTGGCGACCATCGTGCTGGTCGTGGTGACCCTGTGCGGGGCGCTGCCGGTCTACCGCCGGGTGGCGAAGGAGAGCCCGCACGGCGAGGGCTCGATCGCCATGCTGGAGCGGCTGCTGAGCTTCTGGCAGGGCAAGCTCTTCGTCCTCGTCCTGCTGGGCTTCGCCGCCACGGACTTCCTCATCACCATCACCCTCTCCGCCGCCGACGCCACGGCGCACCTGGTGGAGAACCCGCACCTGACGAGCGCGCTGCACGGCCGCCAGGTGCTGATCACGCTCTTCCTGATCGCGCTGCTCGGTGCCGTCTTCCTCAAGGGCTTCAGCGAGGCGATCGGCCTGGCCGTGGGCCTGGTCGGCATCTACCTGGCGCTGAACGTCGTCGTGGTGGTGACCGGCCTGTGGCACGTGGCCACCGCCCCGCACGTGGTCGCCGACTGGTCGCACGCGCTGACGGCCGAGCACGGCAACGTGGTCGCGATGGTCGGCGTCTCGCTGATCGTCTTCCCCAAGCTCGCCCTGGGCCTGTCCGGCTTCGAGACCGGTGTCGCCGTGATGCCGCACATCAAGGGCGACCCCGGCGACACGGAGGCGCGGCCGACCGGGCGCACCCGTGGCACCCACAAGCTGCTCACCACCGCCGCCGTGATCATGAGCGTCTTCCTGATCACCACCAGCTTCATCACCACCCTGCTGATCCCGGCGGACCAGTTCCGCCCCGGCGGCGAGGCCAACGGCCGTGCCCTGGCCTACCTCGCCCACGAGTACCTGGGCAGCGCGTTCGGCACCGTCTACGACGTCTCCACCATCGCCATCCTCTGGTTCGCCGGGGCCTCCGCGATGGCGGGCCTGCTCAACCTGCTGCCCCGCTACCTGCCGCGCTACGGCATGGCGCCGCACTGGGCGCGGGCCGTCCGCCCGACCGTGCTGGTGCTGACCGCGGTTGCCTTCCTGGTCACCTGGATCTTCGACGCGGACGTGGACGCGCAGGGCGGCGCGTACGCGACCGGCGTCCTCGTACTGATCAGCTCGGCGGCGATCGCGGTGACCATCGCCGCCCGCCGGGCCCGCCAGCGGGGCTGGACGATCGGCTTCGCGGTGATCGCCGCGGTCTTCCTCTACACCACGGCCCTCAACATCGCCGAGCGCCCGGACGGTGTGAAGATCGGTGCCTGCTTCATCGCCGGCATCATCCTCATCTCGCTGGCCTCCCGGCTCGCCCGCGCCTTCGAACTGCGGGTCACCGACGTCGTGCTGGATCCGATCGCGGAGCGGTTCGTCCGCGACTGCGCGCACCGGGACATCCGGCTGATCGCCAACGAGCCGAGCAACCGGGACCTCGCCGAGTACCGCGACAAGACCTCCCAGATCCGGGCCGACAACGGCATCGCCCCCGAGGACGACCTGCTGTTCGTCGAGGTCACCGTCCGGGACCCGTCCGACTTCGAGGCCGAACTGCGGGTGCGCGGCGAGGTGCTGCACGACCGGTACCGCATCCTCACCCTGGAGCACTCCTCCATCCCGAACGCCCTGGCGGCGCTGCTGCTGCACGTCCGGGACACCACCGGGCAGCAGCCGCACATCTACTTCGAGTGGACGGAGGGCAATCCGTTCGCCCAGTTCCTGCGGTTCTTCCTGTTCGGCCAGGGCGAGGTCGCCCCGGTCACCCGCGAGGTGCTCCGCGAGGCGGAGGCCGACCGCTCACGGCGCCCGCGCGTGCACGTCGGCTGAGCACCGCGGCGTCCGGAGCCGCGCAGACCCGCACCTCGACCGGCGGTCCCGTTCCCGGGGCCGCCGGTCGGTGCGTTCCGGACCTCGGGGCGTCAGATCAGCGTCGCGCCCCAGGCCTTGGCCCGCTCGAGTTCGCCGGTGCGCATCGGCCCTTCGGAGTCCTCGACGACGAAGCCCTCGGGCCGGGCGACGAGGTCGTAGTGGTGGTGCGACAGCCGGCGGGCGATGCCGTGCGCGGCCCCGCCGCTCGCCTTGATGTCGGCGCGGGTGTCGAAGGCGGCGGCGCGCACGCCCGGTCCGCCCTCGGGCAGCGAGTGGAACCAGCCGCGCAGGCCGGGGCCGTTCCCCCCGGCCGCGGCGGTCCGCTCCGCGGCGCCGTCCGGGTCCTTCTTCTTCTCCGCGGCGACCGCCATCCGGCGGCTCAGCGCGGAGGTCATGCCGTGCATGTGGGTGGGGCCGCCGACCACGAGCAGGTCGGCCGACCGGGTGACCTCCGGTCCGGCCTCGGCAGCCGGCAGGCACCGCACGACCGCCTCCGGCTGTGCCGTGTGGACGCCGTCCGCCACGGCCTCGGCCACCTCGCGCGTGTTGCCGTAGACGCTCTCGTACACGATGACCGCACGCATGGCTCTCACCCTCTTCTCCCCGATCGGCTCCTGCCGCGCGGTCCTCCTCCTGCGCGGCCCGCCCGTTCGGCGGCCCCCGTCACTTCCATGCCAGCACCCCCGGGGGCGCTGGGCACAGGGCCGGCAGGGGCCGACCGCCGGGCCGGACGGCCCCGGGGCGTCGGGACTTCGGGCCCGTGCGGGGGTCAGTCCGCCGTCGGCCAGTCCCAGCCGAGCTGGAGGAAGAGGCCGAGCCGGTCGGAGACGCCGCGGATCTCGGTGATCCGGCCGTCCACGACGGTGAAGACGAAGATCGCCTCGTTCTCGAAGGCCCGGCCGGTGGGGACGGGCATCCGGGGGTGGGTGCCGGAGCTGACGCCGGACTGGGTGATCCGGGCGACCACCCGGTCGCCCTCGGCGATCAGTTCGTCGATGCGGGCGCGGTAGGGCTTCAGGGCGGTCAGCTGCATCCCGATGGCGGCGAAGGCCGCACCGGGCTCGTCCGGCTCACCGTGAATGATCTTGTTGTGGTCGACCACGTCGGCGGCCAGGTAGTCGCCGAGGTCGGCCGTCCGGGCCTCGTTGAGGGCGGTGACGAAGTCGGTCACGAGCTGCTTGTTCCGGTCCACGGACATGGCCCGAATCCCCCTTACGGTGTAAGACTGCGATGTGCGCTACTCTCGCCTTACGCCGTAAGAAAGTCAAGCGACCCGCTCGCGAACGGAGACAGCCGTGGACGCCGCCACCCCCCGCAGGGCCGGGCTCACCCGCGAGAAGGTGCTGAACGCGGCACTGGACCTCGCCGACCGCGACGGCGTCGAGAAGCTCTCCATGCGCAGGCTGGGCGCCGAACTCGGCGTCGAGGCGATGACGCTCTACCACTACGTGCCCAACAAGGCCGCCCTGCTGGACGGGCTGGTCGAACGGGTCGTCACCGCCGTCCGCCCCGAGCTGGACGGGCCCGCCGACGCCTGGCCCGAGCGCCTGCGGGACTTCGCCGCCGCGTTCCGTGCCGAACTGCTCCGCCACCCCGGGGTGATCGTGCTGGTCGCCACCCGCCCCGCGCGCTCCGCGGAGGCCCTGCGGATCGTCGAGGACACCGCGGCCTTCCTCGGCCGGGCCGGCATCGCCCCCGTCGACGCCCTGCGGATCGTCAACTCCGTCGCCACCCTGGTGATCGGCCAGTGCCTCGCCGAGGCCGCCACCACCCCGGGCCACCCGGACGAGCCGACCGACGCCGACCTCACCGCCCTTCCCGTCCTCGCCGCCGCGGTGGCCGGCGGCCTCGGCACCCCGGAGGACCACCGCGCCCGCTTCGACCTCGCCCTGGACGCCCTGCTCGCCGGCCTCCGCCGCTGACCCCTCCCGGCCGGGCCCGGCCGGGCCCGGCGGGCGCCGCGCCGTGCGGCAGCCGGGCGGTCTGCGCCGCTCCCCGGTGGGGGAACCGCGGCCCCCGCCGGTCCGGTCCGACACTGGGCAGGTCCGCACACCGACAGCCCGACCGGGAGACCGGCGGGCACGTCCCAGGGAGCAGGTGCCAGGAGCCGGGAGGACGGGGCGGCCGCCGGCGGGGACACACCCTCCGAGGACGTGGACGCGCGCACCGAGCAGCTCAAGGAGCGCATCTACGCCACCATCACCATGGTCGCCGTGGTGGTCGGCCTCTCCGCCGTCGACGACCTGACGACCTGGAAGGCGGCCCTCGCCGTCTGCGCGACGGCCGTCGGGCTCTGGCTCGCCACCCTCGTCGCCGACGAACAGGCCCCCCGGATCGTCCACCGCCGCCTCGCCTCCGGACGCGACCTGCGGAGGATGCTCTTCGTCAGCAGCCCGCTGCTGCTCTCCGCCGTCGGCCCGCTGCTGCTGATCGGCGCCTCGGCGATCGGCCTGATGGGCCTGCACACGGCCCTGCTCGCCTCCGTCGCGGTCAGCGTGGCGTCGCTGTTCGCGTGGGGCTGCGTCGGCGGTCTGCGGATGGGCAGCAGCCTCCTCGCGGCCGTCGTCGCCGGCGCGGCTTCAGTGGCCGGCGAGTTTGACGAGGACCACGGCGAGGCCGATGACGGCGTCGATCGCGCCGGCGACGACGGCCGCGAGGAGGCTGCTGCCCATCCGCAGACCGCCGACGCAGCCCCACGCGAACAGCGACGCCACGCTGACCGCGACGGAGGCGAGCAGGGCCGTGTGCAGGCCCATCAGGCCGATCGCCGAGGCGCCGATCAGCAGCAGCGGGCCGACGGCGGAGAGCAGCAGCGGGCTGCTGACGAAGAGCATCCTCCGCAGGTCGCGTCCGGAGGCGAGGCGGCGGTGGACGATCCGGTGGGCCTGTTCGTCGGCGACGAGGGTGGCGAGCCAGAGCCCGACGGCCGTCGCGCAGACGGCGAGGGCCGCCTTCCAGGTCGTGAGGTCGTCGACGGCGGAGAGGCCGACCACCACGGCGACCATGGTGATGGTGGCGTAGATGCGCTCCTTGAGCTGCTCGGTGCGCGCGTCCACGTGCTCGGAGGGTGTGTCCCCGCCGGCGGCCGCCCCGTCCTCCCGGCTCATGGCACCTGCTCCCTGGGACGTGCCCGCCGGTCTCCCGGTCGGGCTGTCGGTGTGCGGACCTGCCCAGTGTCGGACCGGACCGGCGGGGGCCGCGGTTCCCCCACCGGGGAGCGGCGCAGACCGCCCGGCTGCCGCACGGCGCGGCGCCCGCCGGGCCCGGCCGGGCCCGGCCGGGAGGGGTCAGCGGCGGAGGCCGGCGAGCAGGGCGTCCAGGGCGAGGTCGAAGCGGGCGCGGTGGTCCTCCGGGGTGCCGAGGCCGCCGGCCACCGCGGCGGCGAGGACGGGAAGGGCGGTGAGGTCGGCGTCGGTCGGCTCGTCCGGGTGGCCCGGGGTGGTGGCGGCCTCGGCGAGGCACTGGCCGATCACCAGGGTGGCGACGGAGTTGACGATCCGCAGGGCGTCGACGGGGGCGATGCCGGCCCGGCCGAGGAAGGCCGCGGTGTCCTCGACGATCCGCAGGGCCTCCGCGGAGCGCGCGGGGCGGGTGGCGACCAGCACGATCACCCCGGGGTGGCGGAGCAGTTCGGCACGGAACGCGGCGGCGAAGTCCCGCAGGCGCTCGGGCCAGGCGTCGGCGGGCCCGTCCAGCTCGGGGCGGACGGCGGTGACGACCCGTTCGACCAGCCCGTCCAGCAGGGCGGCCTTGTTGGGCACGTAGTGGTAGAGCGTCATCGCCTCGACGCCGAGTTCGGCGCCCAGCCTGCGCATGGAGAGCTTCTCGACGCCGTCGCGGTCGGCGAGGTCCAGTGCCGCGTTCAGCACCTTCTCGCGGGTGAGCCCGGCCCTGCGGGGGGTGGCGGCGTCCACGGCTGTCTCCGTTCGCGAGCGGGTCGCTTGACTTTCTTACGGCGTAAGGCGAGAGTAGCGCACATCGCAGTCTTACACCGTAAGGGGGATTCGGGCCATGTCCGTGGACCGGAACAAGCAGCTCGTGACCGACTTCGTCACCGCCCTCAACGAGGCCCGGACGGCCGACCTCGGCGACTACCTGGCCGCCGACGTGGTCGACCACAACAAGATCATTCACGGTGAGCCGGACGAGCCCGGTGCGGCCTTCGCCGCCATCGGGATGCAGCTGACCGCCCTGAAGCCCTACCGCGCCCGCATCGACGAACTGATCGCCGAGGGCGACCGGGTGGTCGCCCGGATCACCCAGTCCGGCGTCAGCTCCGGCACCCACCCCCGGATGCCCGTCCCCACCGGCCGGGCCTTCGAGAACGAGGCGATCTTCGTCTTCACCGTCGTGGACGGCCGGATCACCGAGATCCGCGGCGTCTCCGACCGGCTCGGCCTCTTCCTCCAGCTCGGCTGGGACTGGCCGACGGCGGACTGACCCCCGCACGGGCCCGAAGTCCCGACGCCCCGGGGCCGTCCGGCCCGGCGGTCGGCCCCTGCCGGCCCTGTGCCCAGCGCCCCCGGGGGTGCTGGCATGGAAGTGACGGGGGCCGCCGAACGGGCGGGCCGCGCAGGAGGAGGACCGCGCGGCAGGAGCCGATCGGGGAGAAGAGGGTGAGAGCCATGCGTGCGGTCATCGTGTACGAGAGCGTCTACGGCAACACGCGCGAGGTGGCCGAGGCCGTGGCGGACGGCGTCCACACGGCACAGCCGGAGGCGGTCGTGCGGTGCCTGCCGGCTGCCGAGGCCGGACCGGAGGTCACCCGGTCGGCCGACCTGCTCGTGGTCGGCGGCCCCACCCACATGCACGGCATGACCTCCGCGCTGAGCCGCCGGATGGCGGTCGCCGCGGAGAAGAAGAAGGACCCGGACGGCGCCGCGGAGCGGACCGCCGCGGCCGGGGGGAACGGCCCCGGCCTGCGCGGCTGGTTCCACTCGCTGCCCGAGGGCGGACCGGGCGTGCGCGCCGCCGCCTTCGACACCCGCGCCGACATCAAGGCGAGCGGCGGGGCCGCGCACGGCATCGCCCGCCGGCTGTCGCACCACCACTACGACCTCGTCGCCCGGCCCGAGGGCTTCGTCGTCGAGGACTCCGAAGGGCCGATGCGCACCGGCGAACTCGAGCGGGCCAAGGCCTGGGGCGCGACGCTGATCTGACGCCCCGAGGTCCGGAACGCACCGACCGGCGGCCCCGGGAACGGGACCGCCGGTCGAGGTGCGGGTCTGCGCGGCTCCGGACGCCGCGGTGCTCAGCCGACGTGCACGCGCGGGCGCCGTGAGCGGTCGGCCTCCGCCTCGCGGAGCACCTCGCGGGTGACCGGGGCGACCTCGCCCTGGCCGAACAGGAAGAACCGCAGGAACTGGGCGAACGGATTGCCCTCCGTCCACTCGAAGTAGATGTGCGGCTGCTGCCCGGTGGTGTCCCGGACGTGCAGCAGCAGCGCCGCCAGGGCGTTCGGGATGGAGGAGTGCTCCAGGGTGAGGATGCGGTACCGGTCGTGCAGCACCTCGCCGCGCACCCGCAGTTCGGCCTCGAAGTCGGACGGGTCCCGGACGGTGACCTCGACGAACAGCAGGTCGTCCTCGGGGGCGATGCCGTTGTCGGCCCGGATCTGGGAGGTCTTGTCGCGGTACTCGGCGAGGTCCCGGTTGCTCGGCTCGTTGGCGATCAGCCGGATGTCCCGGTGCGCGCAGTCGCGGACGAACCGCTCCGCGATCGGATCCAGCACGACGTCGGTGACCCGCAGTTCGAAGGCGCGGGCGAGCCGGGAGGCCAGCGAGATGAGGATGATGCCGGCGATGAAGCAGGCACCGATCTTCACACCGTCCGGGCGCTCGGCGATGTTGAGGGCCGTGGTGTAGAGGAAGACCGCGGCGATCACCGCGAAGCCGATCGTCCAGCCCCGCTGGCGGGCCCGGCGGGCGGCGATGGTCACCGCGATCGCCGCCGAGCTGATCAGTACGAGGACGCCGGTCGCGTACGCGCCGCCCTGCGCGTCCACGTCCGCGTCGAAGATCCAGGTGACCAGGAAGGCAACCGCGGTCAGCACCAGCACGGTCGGGCGGACGGCCCGCGCCCAGTGCGGCGCCATGCCGTAGCGCGGCAGGTAGCGGGGCAGCAGGTTGAGCAGGCCCGCCATCGCGGAGGCCCCGGCGAACCAGAGGATGGCGATGGTGGAGACGTCGTAGACGGTGCCGAACGCGCTGCCCAGGTACTCGTGGGCGAGGTAGGCCAGGGCACGGCCGTTGGCCTCGCCGCCGGGGCGGAACTGGTCCGCCGGGATCAGCAGGGTGGTGATGAAGCTGGTGGTGATCAGGAAGACGCTCATGATCACGGCGGCGGTGGTGAGCAGCTTGTGGGTGCCACGGGTGCGCCCGGTCGGCCGCGCCTCCGTGTCGCCGGGGTCGCCCTTGATGTGCGGCATCACGGCGACACCGGTCTCGAAGCCGGACAGGCCCAGGGCGAGCTTGGGGAAGACGATCAGCGAGACGCCGACCATCGCGACCACGTTGCCGTGCTCGGCCGTCAGCGCGTGCGACCAGTCGGCGACCACGTGCGGGGCGGTGGCCACGTGCCACAGGCCGGTCACCACCACGACGACGTTCAGCGCCAGGTAGATGCCGACCAGGCCCACGGCCAGGCCGATCGCCTCGCTGAAGCCCTTGAGGAAGACGGCACCGAGCAGCGCGATCAGGAAGAGCGTGATCAGCACCTGGCGGCCGTGCAGCGCGCTCGTCAGGTGCGGGTTCTCCACCAGGTGCGCCGTGGCGTCGGCGGCGGAGAGGGTGATGGTGATGAGGAAGTCCGTGGCGGCGAAGCCCAGCAGGACGAGGACGAAGAGCTTGCCCTGCCAGAAGCTCAGCAGCCGCTCCAGCATGGCGATCGAGCCCTCGCCGTGCGGGCTCTCCTTCGCCACCCGGCGGTAGACCGGCAGCGCCCCGCACAGGGTCACCACGACCAGCACGATGGTCGCCACCGGCGAGAGCAGGCCGGCCGCCAGGGCGGCGATGCCGGGCTGGTAGCCGAGGGTCGAGAAGTAGTCCAGACCGGTCAGGCACATGACGCGCCACCAGCGCTGGCCGTGCTCCTCGGGCGCCTCGGCGTGCGGGCCGGGGTGCTGCTTCGCCCGGTCCGACAGCCCCTCCAGCAGCCACGCCCGCAGCCGGCTCGGTGCCGCGGGTGGAGGGGGGACCGGCGGGGAAGTTGTGGACACGGCAGACTCCGTCGAGGGCGCAAACGATCAAGCCGCCCGGTGGGCGGCCTCGCCAGAGTAGACAGCCGATTCATGGGCCTCTTTCGCCATCACGTACACATCGGCGCCCCCTCCTGGCACTACCGGTTGTGTCGGCCAACGGTTCGAGGACACTCGACGGTCGGACGGCCGGCGTCTGCCGGAGGGCGGCCGAAGCGCCTTCCACCGTCCGCCCGGAAGACGAAACCGCACGTCACCGCAGGTCCGGACGGCACCGGACGGCCCACCCGGACGCCCGGGCGGACACCGTCGGCCGGCTTGTCCGACCACGCCGGGGCACTCGCCGACGCCGGGACGGCACGGACGGCCGTCCCGGGGCCCGCAGCGGCGGGCGGTCGAATCTTGACGGATCTTTAACGCCCCTGCGGGCGCCCTCCCACCCTCCAGGACGACACCCCGGCGTCCTCGCACCCGATCACCGTCGTCGGGGACGAACCGGACGATCGGCGGGCCCTCGCGCCCGGCAAACGCCGCTGCCACAGCCTGCTCCGCCGGACCGGCGCGTCGCGCCCGCATCCCCGCCTCCTCGCCCCGCGGAGGCGCCCGTCACGCCGGGTAGCCGATCTCCGGCGGCTCCTGCCCCGGCTCCTCCGGGTCCGCCTCCCCCTCCGCAGGGCCGACCGTGCCGTCCCGTGGCACCGGTTCCCCACGGTCAGGCTCGGCGGGCGTACGACGTGAGGCGGTCGGCGAGTGCGGCGACGAGGTCGCGGAGTTCGTCGGGGCGCTCGATGACGAACGGCCGGTCGAGTGAGGCGAGTACCGGCGGCAACCAGTCGAGCCGCTCCACCCTCATCTCGACGCGCAGCCAGCGCTCGGTCGCCCGGTCCTCGCCGGCCGCGGACTCGTGCTCCTCCAGGCTCGCGAGACCGGCCGGAAGTCGGGCGCGGATCTGCTCGACCGTCCCGTGGATCCGCACGGTCACCTGATACCGGTACTCGGCCGCGGCGAACCCCGACAGCACGCGCTGTGCCGGACCGGGGCCCACGGGCGCTTCGAACGAGCCGGGCAGGGTCCGCGCGTCCGCGATGCGATCGAGCCGGAAGGTCCGCTCCTCGCCGATCCGGGCGTCCTCGCCCGTGACGTACCACCGGCCCCCGTGGGCGACGATTCCGTACGCGTGCAGCGTGCGCTCGCTACGCCGTCCGTCACGGTCGGTGTAGCGGATCGAGACCGGTCGGTGGTGGCGCACCGCATCGGCGATCGTGAGCAGCACCCCGGAGTCCGGAGTGTCGAACTCGGCGGGCCGATCGGTGAAGGCGAGGGATTCCAGCAGTGTGTCGAGCCGGCGGGCGACGTGCTTGGGCAGCACCCGCCGGATCTTGGCCGATGCCGTCTCGCTCGCCGTCTGCTGCGTCGTCGTCAATCCTGCTCGGCGGTCGGCGACCAGGCCGAGCAGCACGGCCAGCGCCTCGTCGTCGCTGAGCATGAGCGGGGGCAGGCGGTACCCGGGGCCGAGCCGGTAGCCGCCGTACCGGCCGCGCACCGATTCCACCGGCACGTCGAGGTCGATCAGCTGGTCCACGTACCGGCGAACGGTGCGCCCTTCGACGCCGAGCCGATCGGCGAGTTCGGCCACCGTCCGGGTGCCGCCCGACTGCAGCAGCTCCAGGAGTGTCAGTACGCGGCCGGTGGGTCGAGGCATGTTCGGCAGCCTAATGCGAATACAGGACCGATTCTGTCCACTATTTCTCCTAGCCTGCGACCTGCACGTGTCAGGCACGACCAAGGAGATTCCCATGGACTTCGTCTCGATCCGCATCATCACCGGTGACGTGGCACGCCTCGTCGACTTCTACGAGCGGGCCACCGGGACACGGGCGACGTGGGCCACCGAGGACTTCGCCGAACTCAGGACCGCGGGCGCCACCCTCGCGATCGCCGGCACCCGCACCGTCCCGCTGTTCGCCCCGGGCTCCGCCCGCCCTGCGGACAACCACAGCGTGATCACCGAGTTCCTCGTCGACGACGTGGACCGCGTCCACCGGGACCTGAGCGACTTCGTCACCGACTTCGTCGCCGAGCCCACCACGATGCCGTGGGGCAACCGGTCCCTGCTGTTCCGCGACCCCGACGGCAACCTCGTCAACTTCTTCACCCCCGTCACCCCGGCGGCCGTCGCGAAGTTCGCACGCTGACCCCACACACCGCCGCCCACGCCTGACGGCCGCGCTGGGCGGTGATCCGGCCTGCTGCCTCCGCGGCAAGCGAGTGGACCCTCCGGCCGGCCTCGGGCAGGCGGGGCCGGCCGATGCGGGTCCGTGCGACGACGTTCACGGGTGATCAGGACGACCTGGTCACCGACCGTCGACCGCCCGGTAGGTGCAGACGTTGACGCCGGTGCCGCTGGTGACGGTGGAGACCAGTTCGAGGGTGCGCTTGGCGCCGTCGGCCGGGAAGATCGACTTGCCGCCGCCGAGGAGCACCGGCATGACCATGAGCTTGAGCTCGTCGACCAGGCCCTCCGCGATCAGCGTGCGGGCGAGGGTCGGGCTGCCCATGACCAGCAGGTCGCCGCCCTCGGCCTTGTGCAGGCCGGCGATCCGGGAGACGGCCTCGGCGGCGGGGAGCAGCGTGGTGTTCGCCCACGTCAGGTCGGAGTCGCCGAGGGTGCCGCTGACCACGTACTTGGGGATGGCGTTCATCCGGTCGGCGAACGGGTCGCCCGCGCGGTCGGGCCAGGCGGCGGCCATGGTCTGCCAGGTGCGGCGGCCGAAGAGCAGCGCGTCCGCGGTGCGCAGCGCCGCGTCGAAGGCGCCGCCCACCACCTCCGGGTCGAAGAAGGGGTGCGACCAGCCGCCGTGGGCGAAGCCGCCGTCGGTGTCCTCCTGGGGGCCGCCGGGCGCCTGCACGACGCCGTCCAGGCTGATGAACTCGCTGACCACGATGCGCACGGTGCTCGATCCTCCGGGTGGGTCGGGACTCGGCCGGGGAGCCCCCGACCGCTCCGGCATCATGGCACCCGGCACCGACAATACGGCGGACGTGGCCGCCCGTCAGGTCGTGGTGCTGCCCCGGCGGTTGGCCCTCCGGCCGGGCGTGCGACGGCTGGGCGGACGGCGGCTGGGCGGACGGCGGCCGGGTGCGTCAGCCGTACCAGGACGCCTCGGTCGGCCGGGACCGCCGGGGCACCTCCCGCTCGGCCATCGGGACCCGGACCTCGCCCGCGACCAGCGCGCAGCTCGGGATGCCGGTGAACACGCCGGGCAGGGCGATCCGGACCTCGACGTGCCGGGGCGGGCTGGTCGGCAGGACGGCGATCAGCGTGCGCTCCTCGGGATGGTGTCCGTGCACCCGCTCGAACGCGACCTCGCGCCCGTCCACCAGCACCTCCAGCTCCCGGACCCCGCCCAGGCGGACGCCCGCGGTCACCGAACAGCCGGCGTACTCGCAGTGGAAGTGGTACTCGCGGCCCATGTCCGCCTCCCGACGCTGCTGCGGGCGGTGTCGTGCCCGGTCACTCCATCCTGACACCGGGGCGGCGGGATCGGCAGGACGGGCGGCCCCGGGCGGGCAGGCGGCGGGCCCCGCTCCGGACGTCGGCGGGCGATGCTCCGGACGGCGGATCCCGCTCCCCCGGAGGGAGCAGTGGCCGTGACCGTTCGGCCGTCGCACCGTTGGCCGCGCGGAGCACCGTTCGGGCACACCACCGTTCAAGGAGAGACCCATGCGAAAGTACGTCCGGACCGTCGTCGTCGGCGCCCTGCTGGGCGCGAGCGCGCTGACCGCCGTGCCGGCGGGGGCGGCCGGGAACACCGCCTACCCGGAGCCCTCGAAGCAGGAGCACCTGTACGCGGTGCCGGTGGCGGGCATCACCGACGTCGGTGACCTCACCAAGCTGGCGCTGCTCGGCCACGACTTCGCCGGGCTGCTCGGCCACTGACGGGCCGGGGCTGCCGGAAGGGGGCGGCCGGGCGGGGAACCGCCGGGCTGTCCGGGCCGGCCGGGCTCACAGGTCGAGGACGACGTCCCGGTCGGGGCGGGCGCAGCAGATCAGCGCGTTGCCGGGGGCGGGGGCCTCGACCGGCTCGGGCCGGTGGACGACCGCGCCGTCGAGCAGGCGGGTCTCGCAGGTGCGGCAGACGCCGGTGCGGCAGGACCAGCGGACGGCGATGTCGCAGGCCTCGGCGAGTTCCAGCAGGGTGCCGTACTCGCTCTTCCACGGGACGGTGAGGCCGCTGCGGGTGAACGCCACGGCGGGGCCGTCGCCGGGGATGCCGGCGGGCGGGTGCGGGGCCGGGGTCCCGCCGGGGGGCGCGGCGATGCCGGGGGTGAGGCCGGCGGCGGTTCCGAACGGTTCGGTGCGGATCCGGTCGGGGGCGAGGCCCGCCGTGGTGAGCGCGGTGGTCAGGTCGGCCATGAACGCGGCCGGGCCGCAGAGGTAGGCGTCGGCGTCGGCGGGCAGGCCGAGGCCGGCGACGAGTTCCGGGCCGAGCCGGCCGTGGTCGGTGTAGTGGGTGCCCTGCCGGTCCTGGGGGCGGGGGCGGCTGTAGCAGATCCGGGTGTGCGAGCGGGGCAGCCGGGCCAGCAGGTGGCGGGCCTCGGCGGCGAACGGGTGCTCGGTGCCGTCGCGGGCGCCGTGCAGCCACCACACCGGCCGGGTCGGCGCAGTGGCGGCGAGGGCGTGCAGCATGGCGAGGACGGGGGTCACGCCGACGCCTGCGGAGGCGAGCACGACCGGGGTGCGGCCGGGGGCGAGGATGAAGGCGCCGCGGGGTGCGGCGGTCTGCAGGGTGTCGCCGGTCCGCAGGCTGCGGTGGAGCCAGGCGCTGGCCGTCCCGTGGGTCTCCCGTTTGACGCTGATCCGGTACCGCTGGGCGCCGGGCGGGCCGGAGAGCGAGTAGCTGCGCAGCAGGGCGGGCTGCCCGGGGTCGGGGGCGAGCCGGACGGTGAGGTACTGGCCGGGGGCGGCGGCGGGCAGCGGGGCGCCGTCGGGGTCGGCGAGCCAGATGGAGAGGGTGCTGCGGCTCTCGATGGCGGTGGCGGCGACGGTGAGCGGGCGGAAGCCGTCCCAGGCGGGCCGCGGGTCGGTGCCGTCGGGGTTGAGGCCGGGGTTGCCGGCGGCGCCGGATGCGTCGGGTGTGTCGGCCTGCCGGAGGAGGGCGCGGAAGGAGCCCTGCCAGCCGGGGCTGAGGGCGGGGATCCGCAGCGCCGCGGCGATCCGTTCGCGCGGCCGTTCCGGCAGGTAGAGCAGGCCGTCGGCCTCGGCGACGGTCATCCGTTCGGGCCCGTCGGCGATCTTGACGATCTCCTGTCCGGCCTCGACCTCGCCCTCGGTGAGGACGCGGAGGTAGAAGCCGGGTCGGCGGTGGGTGACCAGCAGGGCGGGCATCCGGGGCTCGTCCAGGCGCAGGCCGACCCGGTAGCAGGTGACCCGCGGCTGGGTGACCTCGAAGACGGCGCCGCCGATCCGGTAGCGGTCGCCGATGCAGACCTCGTCGTCGGGGAGGCCCTCCACGGTGAAGTTCTCGCCGAAGTGGCCGGGGGTGAGGTCGTCGCGGCCCAGGACCTGCTGCCAGTGCCGGTAGGAGTCGAGCTGGTAGACCATCACGGCGCGCATCTCGCCGCCGTGGCCGCCGAGGTCGCCCTGGCCGTCGCCGTCGAGGTTGAGCCGGCGGGCGGTGCGGGGGCCGGTGACGGGGTGTTTCCAGATGCCGGTGCGGACGGTGCGGCCCTGCCAGGTGACGTCCTTCGGCAGGCCGACGTTGACGGAGATCAGGTGGGCCACGGTGCTCCGTCCCTCGTCACGGCCGTTCGAAGAGTTGCAGGACGCCGCCGACGGAGAAGCAGAGCGCGCCGGTGATGGTGCCCCAGTTGGCGATGTCGGCGTTGACCAGGCTGCCGGTGGACGGCTTGGTGAAGGCGGCGAGCGCGGAGACCATGAACAGCACCGACCCGAGCTGGTTGACCGCCACGATCCACCAGCCGAGGTCGCGCGGCAGCACGCGCGGGCTGCCGTGGCAGACCTCGACGAACCCGAGGTGCCCGGAGACCAGGAACAGCACGCAGCCGATCACGTCGGGCGTCCAGATCAGCCGGTTGACCTGCTGGACGCTGAGGCCCTGCAGGAAGGAGTCCAGCAGGTTGACGGCGAAGACCAGGGTGCCGGCGAACAACACGAAGGCGCTCAGCCAGTCGACCCGCATCGGCTCGTAGCGCCACCACCGCCAGCGGCGGGTGACCAGGGCGCCTGCGCCTCCGGCGACGTGCCGCGGCGCGTTGATCACCTGGAGCAGGGTGACGTAACCGCCGGTGTTGAAGCACAGCCCGCCGACGAAGTAGATGACGGCGCTGGTGGTGGCGTCGCCGGAGCCGAACTGGGCGACGGAGGCACCGGCCGCGAAGAGCGCCCCGCCGAGCACGAAGGCGACGGAGGCGACGGTGTTCAGCCTGCGCAGCCGGGCGACGGAGACCTCGTCCGCCCGGGCGTGCCGGACGGCGCCGCCGCCGGGTACCCGGACGGCGAGCAGGCCGCGGCGCCGGGCGGGGCGCGACTCCCAGACTGCGGTGCCGCCTTCGGGGAGCGCCCAGGTGACCCTGGTGGTGAACGGTCCGGCGCCCTCGGCGCGCGGCGCGGCGGGCCCCGGCCGCTCCGGCCGCGCGGACGGCTCCGGCTGCTGGGGCTGCTCGGGCTGTTCCACGGGCCGAGCGTAGACCGGAGGGCAGGGCGTGCCGGCGGCGCAACGCCGGGGCGTCAGGGGGTGACGATCGCGAATCCGGGGTCGGGCGCGGAGAGGTACCCGAGCAGTTCGACGAGCACCGCCGGGTCGCCGTCGAGGGTGGCGCGGCCCTGCTCGGCGAGCCGCTCCAGGGATTCCGTGCCGAGCAGCACCGCGCGCAGGTCCGACTCGTCCAGGGTGAGGTCGAGCCGGGCGGGCGGGGCCGCCGGGCCGGGCCCGTTCACGTGGGTGAGGACGCCGTTGTGCAGCCGCACCGTCACGGGCGGACGGTCGACGCCGCCCAGCAGTGCCGGGGCGACGCCCACGCGGCCAGGATCCTGGCCGCGCTCACCGGGAACGGGCGGCAGCCCGACGAGGCGGCGGTCCGTCAGGTGCTGGAGCGGCTCGGCTACCCGCGGGACGCCGTCCAGGTCCGGCGGGAGGGCGGCGCCGCCGGGTTCTCGCTGTTCGTCCCCGGGGCCGGGCCGTGCATCAGCGGCCGGCTGGCCTCCCCGCCGAAGGTCGAGGTGCACGGCCCGTACGTGGAGGGCGGCTGCACCGAACCGAAGGGCGGGCACTGAGCGCCCGGAGCGCGGACACCGGGCCGCCGCGGGGCGGACGGCGGGCGGCGCCGGGCGTCACAGGGCGGCACTAGGCTGCACGGAGATCATCGGGCCTCAGGGGGAGGAACGGCATGGGCACCGACGGGGACGCGGCGCGGGTGCGCGACGCGCTGCTGGCGCTGCACGGGACGGACGGCGTGGAGCTGCTCGACGGCTTCACCGACGCGGAGATGGACGGCTGGCCCGTCCCCGTGCCGGAGGCCGTGCGGACGGTGCTCCGCGCGGTCGGCGGCGTCCGCGCGGACGACGAGGAGCACGAGTTCGGGCCGCGCAGGCTGCGGCCGTCCTCGTTCGCCGGCGGCCGCTGGGAGGTCGGCAGCCACCTCGCCACCGAGCACACGGTGTACGTCGCGGTCGGCGACCCGGACGCCCCCGACTGGGGGCCGGTGGTGGCGGTCCGCCCGTTCGACGACCCGGAGGCCGTGGTCGAGGCCGCCCGCTTCGCGGACTGGCTGCGGGCCCTCGCGGTGCGGCTCACCGACCCGGACGCCGACGGGCTGCTGCGCCGGGCGAGCGCAGCGGTCGACGCGGTGCCCAGCGTCGCCGCCGCCGAGGGTCCGGACGCCGCTCTCGCCGCCCTGGTCGGCCGCGGCGACCAGCTCGCCGACGTCGCGGACCTGCGCGACCTGCCCGCCCTCCCCTGCCGGATCGACTTCGAGCCGTACTACACCTACGCCCACAACACCGCCGACACCGGCAGCAGCGAGCTGCGGTTCGAGATGCTGGGCGGCGGCCGGGCGCTGCTGGTGCGCTCCGTGGTCAGCGGCGACTTCCTCGGCCGACCGGTGCGCCGCCACGCCGTGCCGGCCGACGCGGGCCGACGGGCGGTCGCCGAGCTGCGGGCCCTCGCCGCCGAACACCCGGCGTCCGTGGTGCTCGAACCGGGCTGCACCGACGCCGAGATGGACGGCTGGCCCGTCCCGGTGCCGCCGGAGGTGCGGACGGTGCTGCGCGCGATCGGCGGCGTCGCGGTGGCCGGGCTGCCGGTCCTGCGGCTGCGGCCCGGCGGCCCCGAGCACGAGGTCGACCCGGAGGTGCACCGGATGCTCGGCGGCGACGGCAGCTACTGGCCGATCGCCCGGGCGGCGTACGGGCGGCAGCACGCGATCGCCCAGGTCCGGATCGATCCCGGCACCGGGGAGTGGGGCTACGCCGTGTCGGTGACCGGCGACGCGGGGCTGCTGCGCGAGTACCCGGAGCTGACGCTGCTCGGCGAGTCGCTCGCGGACCTGCTGCTGACGGTGGCCCGGATCGCCCGCAGGGCCGCCGGGGCCCGGGACTTCGCCCGCGCCGCGGCCGCTGCCGCGCCCTGGTTCTTCCCCAACACCGGCGAGGCCTGGATCCTCCCGGAGCCGGTCGGCGAGTGGTCCGCGGAGGAGGACGCCCTGCGGGCGGCCGCCGCGGCCCTGCCGGAGGGCAGCTTCGCGGGCGACCTGCGGACCGCGCCGGCCCCCGGCGACCTCTGCTTCTACCGCGCCGACGACTGGCCGTACCGGGCCCGCCTCGACCGGCTGGTCTTCCTCGGCGCCGGCCGCATCGCCGCGGCCGTTCCGGAAGCGACGGCCTCCTGACGGAAGGCCGCCGACGAGCGGACGGTGGCACCTCTGACCACCGGTCACCACCGGTGCCGCGTCCGCCTGGTGGACGTGCCTTGCCCGGCGGGTGATCGGCTCGGCAGGATGACCGCCATGGCCTCCCACGCGTACCTGTGCCGTCGACTGCACGTCGACCTGGCGTACGCCTGCTCGGCGGCCTGTCACCGCGCCGCCTGACCGCGAGCCCCGCCCCGGAGACGGCTTCCGGGTCGCCCGCGGACGTTCCCCGGCGCGCCCGCCCGACCTCCGGGCCCACCGCCCCCGTGCTCCGCGCTGCCCTGCCGGGCCTGCGCGCCGTCCGGGCGGGCGTGCCGCAGCCCTGCACGCCCACCTCCTGGACGGAGCCCTCAGCCATGCGCCTCGCGCTGCCCGCCCGCGCCGCCGTGATCGCCGCGGCCACCCTGCTCGCCCTGACCGCGGCCGCACCCCCCGCCGACGGTGCCGCCGACGGTTTCGGGCCGCTGCCGCCGCACAACCCGTACGCGGGTCCCGAGGGCACCGCCACCATGCACGGGGACACCGGATCATCGGACGCCACCCCGCTGCCCGGCCCCGGCGCCGGGCCGCTCACCTCCCGCCGGGTCGCCCTCGCCTCGGCCTGCCCGACCGTGCTCGTCGGCTCCGACGGGTACCCGGTCGCCCTCTGCACGCCGATCCTCGGCCAGGTGCCGACCGTCCACCTGCTCGACCCCGCCACCGGCGACTCGATCGCCGAACTCACCGTCGCCAAGGGCTCACTGCTCGGCGGCGTGTACGCCTACCTGGACCAGCTGGACCGCCTGGTGCTGGTGGACGGCGAGCGTTCGCTGCTGCGGATCGGCCACCGGCGCACCGCCGCGGGCGGCCCGGAGCTGTACCTCGCGAGCTCACTCGCCCTGGCCGGCGCCGTCCCGGAGGGCGACTCGGTCACCGGGGTCTCCCCCGACTGGCAGGGCCGGGTCTGGTTCGCCACCGCCGGCGGGGTCGTCGGCACCGCGGACGACCGCACCGGCCGGGTCCGCAGCGTCTCCCTGCCGGCCGGCGAGCGGATCGCCAATTCGATCTCCACCGCGCCGGGCGGCACCGCCGTCGCCACCGACCACGCCACCTACCTGCTGACCGCCCACGCGGACGGCACCCCACGGATCTCCTGGCGGCAGCCGTACGACCGCGGGCCCGGCCGCAAGCCCGGCCAGCTCAGCCCGGGCACCGGCTCCACCCCGACCTTCTTCGGACCGGCGACCGGCACCGACTACCTCACCGTGGTGGACAACGCGGCCCCGACGGTGGACCTGCTGGTGTACCGCGCCTCGACCGGCGCCCCGGTCTGCTCCGTGCCGGTGCTGCGAGCGGGCGGCAGCGGCAGCGAGAACTCCCCCGTCGCCGCCGGGAACTCCGTCTTCGTCGCCTCCACCTACGGCTACCCCTACCCGAAGCTGCCGGAGGGGGCCGGTGCCTCGGTGCCCGCCTCGGGCGACTTCACCGGCGGGCTCTCCCGGGTGGACGTCCGGGCGGACGGCTCCGGCTGCGACCTGGTGTGGGACAACCGGACCCGGTCCGCCGCGGTGCCGCGGCTGTCGACCGCCGACGGGCTGATCCGCACCGTCCTGCGCCGGCCCGTGATCCCCTTCACCACCGCCACCTCGCTGCTCGACCCCTACTACTACGCCGAGATCGACCCGGCGACCGGCAGCACGGTCCGCACCCGGTACCTCGGCGCCGGCTTCCTCTACGACACCCTCCAGACGGTCGGCTCGATCGCCCCCGGCGGCGTCGTCTACCAGGGCACCGTCACCGGAGTCCTCCGCATCGCCAACGGCTGACCTCCCGCCGATCAGGGGCCGTCCGGACGTTCCGGGCGGCCCCTTCCGCATGTCACGGCGGGCCGGGCTGGCGTTGATGGCACAGAGTGTGTTCTATTAGGGGAACTGAGTTCCCTCCCTCTGTGGATCGTGTTCCGCCAACGGCTGCGGGACGGACTGGAGCACCCGAACCATGAGCAACTCCTTCGATCTGTTCCGCACGACCGAGGAGCACGACATGCTCCGTGACGCGGTGCGGTCGCTGGCCGAGGCGAAGATCGCCCCGTTCGCGGCCGAGGTCGACGAGCAGGGCCGTTTC
>NZ_JBFBDW010000076.1:0-31336 GCF_040683455.1 Kitasatospora sp. NPDC093679 | reverse complement strand
CTGTTCTTCCCCGACCACGACACCGACCCTGACGGCGCCGCGTTCGCCGAGCTCCGCGCCAAGCACATCTGCGCCACCTGCCCGGTCCGCGCGGCCTGCCTGGACGCGGCGATCGCCCGCCGCGAGCGGCACGGCATCTTCGGCGGCCTCACCACCGCCGAGCGCGACCGCCTTGCCGCCACCCTGGCCAAGCGCGCCCAGCGCCGACGGGCGGTGGTGTGATGAACAGCAACTTCCACGCGGACGAGGCCCTGCGCCGAGTCCGCGAACGCGCCGCCCGGATCGCCGCCCGGATCGAGCGCCACGCCGCCCTGCTGGCCGCGGAGCACGACCGCGATCGCACCGCCGCGGCGGCGGTCGGGGCTGGGGGTGCGCGGTGAGGCATACCCGGATGGACTTCCTGGCCTGGCTGGCCATGGGTGCCGCCGTGGTCGTCTCCGCGCACGGCGAATGGGTGCTGGCCGTCCAGTGCGGCTTCCACCCACTGGTCGCGGCCGGCCTGCCACTCGCCCTGGACACCTACGCCATCCGCGCCCTACGCGCCGGACGGGAAGTGTTCCTGCCCGTCCTCGGGATGATCGCCACCAACGCCGCCGCCCACCTGCTCGGCGCCAAGGTGCTCCACCCCGGCTGGCAGCTCATCGTCCTGGTCTCCGCCATCGCACCCCTGGTGCTGTGGCGCGTCCACGTCCTGCACGCCGCCGACACCGCCACCAAACGGCCCGCCACGGCCCCGGACGCGTCGGTCGAGCGGCCCGCCGCGGCGCCCGTACCCGCGTCCGTACCCGCCGATCCGGGGCCCGTACCCGCCGTACCCGAGGCGTACCCGGCTCCCGTACCCACCCCCGTGGCGGGGCCGGAGCCGGAGCCCGCTGTGGTGGTGGAGCCGGTACGGGAGCTGGCGTTCCTGCCGCTCCCGACCCGTCTCGTCGCCACGCTCGCGGAGCCGAACGAGTGTCCACAGCCTGTGGACGCGCACACCCCCGGCCCCACCGAGCAGGCAGCCGACGGGGCCGATGACCTGCAAGACGAGGCCGCCGAGTGGGACGAGCTGGCACCGGCCGCGGCGGCCGAGTTCGCGAACCTGCTCGCCCACGGCGACGTGCCGTCGGTGCGCACCCTGCGCGCCGAGTACGGCATCGGCCAGACCCGCGCCCAGCGGGTACAGGCCGCCCTCCGTTCCCTCACCGCCGCCGACCGCGTCCCGGCCTGACCCGACCGCGGCCCCGACCTTCGCCCGGCCGCGGGTACGCCGCACGGCCTGCGTACCTGCCCGACCCGCGCACTGAGGGTACGGCGGGTACGCCCCGCCTGGCCCGTACCCGCCGCCGCACTCTTCGCCTCGCCTCTTCGACTCGACGGAGCATCCACCGTGCCCGAAAACACCACCGTCACCGCCATGCAGCCCGTCGCCTACTCCTGGCTGATCACCCTTCAGTTCAGGATCGGCGGCGGCTTCGGCGTCCTCACCACCGAGGGCACCATCCCGCTCGGCCCGGGTGCCAGCCGCACCCGTGCCTACCGCAACATCCGCGCCGAACTCACCCGGCAGAACCCCGACCTGGAGCAGGCCAACGTCCTGTTCTTCTCGCTGGACCCCGACCGGCTCTGACCCCTGAGGGAGACCGACGTGTCCGACACCACCACGACCGTGGTCGAGGTCGCCCCGGCGCCCCCGACCACCACACCCACCCCGCCCGCCGACAAGCCCGCCAAGAGCGCCGCGCCCGTCGCGGCTGCGGTGCCGGGGCTGCCGCTGGCCGTAGCGGCCGCGAACACCGCGGGCGGCCTTACCGCCGGAGCCCTCGCCCTCGGCGGCCCGGCCACCCTCGCCACCGCCGGTGTTGTCGCCGGGGCGGCGGCGGTCGGTGCCCTGGCCCGCCGCGCCCGCGCCAACCGGGCCCGCACCCGACAGGCCACCGTCCTCCACCACACCCCGCGGCAGGCCGCTGGGCACCGCACGGCGGCCCGGCCGGCCCCGCTCGGCTCCGTCCCGCAGGCCCGCCGCACCGGCAGTACCGCTGCCCGGACCGGGCAGCCGACGCCCGGCAGCGGGGCCACCCCGGCGCGGAGCGGGACCGTCGCCCGTGCCCATCGCGTCACCGGCACACCGGGGGTGACGTCCTCTCGGCACCGACCGGCCGCGGCCGGCGCGGGTCGGGGGTCGTCGGGTCCGGCGTTCACCCTGGCCAAGGCCGCCCGCACGGCCGCCCGCGGCGCCGGGGCAGGCGGGGCGGGGAGGTGGCCTCTTCCGTCCCCGCAGCACACGGCGAAGGCCGAGGCGAGGACGGCCCGGAACCTGGCCAGGGGCCACGCGAAGGCGATGCGCCGGGCCGGGATCGACCCCGCCACCGGCGCCGCCACCCGCCCGACCAGGCCCGGCAAGGGCTCGGCCGAGGCGCGGGCGGCGACGCCGGAGCAGGCCAAGCAGCTGCGGCGCTCCGCCTGGCGGTACCGGGCCCGGATGACCGCCGCCGGCCTGGCCACCGGCCTGGTCGGCGCCGCCTCGGTCGCGGCGTTCAACTGGCGCCACCCCGGCCGCGTCACCTCGCACATGCGCCACACCTGGCAGCGCCTCGCCAGCCGGGCCCGCGCGGCCCGGGAAGCCCGCGACGCCGCCATCCTCGGCACCGCCGCCGGCGGCCCGGACGCCTCCGCGGTGCCGGTCCCGGCGGAGAGCGTCCAGCAGCCCGGCACCACCTCGGCCACTTCGGCTCTTAAGAGCAGGACCGCCCCCGCCCTGGCCAAGGTCGGGCGGGTGGCGGCCCGGATCAACATCGGCAAGCCCACCGTCCAGGAGGCCACCGTGTCCGACCAGCAGTCCGTTCCCACGTTCTCCCTGTCGTCGGCGGCGGACGTGATGCTCCAGGCCGCGTCCACGTTCGACCCCGAGCACATGACCGAGTTCGGCGTCCTCGCCGACGACCTCCCGGTCGCATTCGCCACCCTCCAGGAGGTCCTGCGCGTCCTGGCCGAGCAGGGCCGGGAGAGCCTGCCGCTCGACCCGATCGTCTCCGAGGAGATCGCGCAGGGCTACCAGGCCATGGGCCGGGTCATCCAGGTGCTGGAGAACGTCGCCCCGGTCTTCCGGCAGGCCCACGCGGACGACCTGGAGCGCAACGAGAACCCGCGCAACGGCCTGGAGGCCGAGCGCAAGTGGAACGTCCAGTAGCCCCATCCATTCCCCGCACCACCAACACCCGGCCGGGCCGCCCACATCGTGTGGGCGGCCCGGCCGCTTCCCGCAGAGGAACCGCCCCATGACCACCCGCAAGAGCAAGAACCCGCCCCCGTTCACGATCGACTGGAAGGCCGGGCATGGCGTGCTGTCCGGCACCGTGAACGGCACGCTCGGCGCCCTGACCACCGCCTCCCTCGGTCACGCCACCGGCATGCCCGCCGGCTGGGCGCTCGCCGCGGGCGCGGCCGGGGCCCTCGGCGCCACGCTCGCCGCGACCCGCCGGCGGCTGACCGCCGCCACCACGACGTTCCGCGCCACCTGCTGGCTCACCGCCGGCGGCTGGACCTCGTGGGCGATCGCGCACGGCGGCCCGTTCACCTGGCCTCATTTCGGCAGCCTCGCGGTGGCCGGGATCGCCGCGGGCACGCTCGCCCCGGTCCTCGCCGGGCACGAGGAGGTCGAGCAGGAGGCCCGCCGGCATCTGCTGCTGATCGGCGCCCGCCGGCAGATGGCCGCCGACTGGACCGACCGCATCCGCCGGGTGTGCAACGTCGACGTCGTGGTGCTTGGCATCGAGCACTGGCCGAGCGGCGCCGGATACACCCTCGAACTGGAACTGCCCGAGGGCGGCACCACCCGGCGCGCCATCACCGACCGGGTGGAGGCGCTCGGCTCGGACCTCGACCTGCCCGAGGGCTGCGGCCTGACCACCTCTCCCGGCATCTCCCGGCGCCGGGTGCTGGTCATGGTGACCACGAAGAGCCTGGCCGGGGTGAAGATCCCGTTCCCGGTGGACGAGTTGGCCGAGGTCACCACGGTGAACAACCCGATCCCGGTCGGGCTGCTCTCGGACGGGGCCCGGGCCGAACTCGATCTGCGGCAGGCATCCACGATCGTCACCGGCCCCACCGGCTCCGGCAAGACGAATTGGCTGCACACCCTGATCGCCCTGCTGAATCAGACCAACGACACCCTGGTCTGGGTGATCGACCTCAATGCCGGATCGATCGGCCTGCCCTGGCTCAACGCCTGGCGCGATGCCCAAATCCAGCGCGCAGGTTCCCGCTGGGCAGGCGCCGACATTCCCGTGCCGGGCGTCGACTGGGTCGCCTCGACCCCGGCGGAGGCCAAGCTCATGTTGGCCGCGGCGGTGCGGATCGCCAAGCGCCGCAAGGTCGCCTACCAGGACGCCATGCGCGACGCCAACGACGACAAGCTCCCCGTCGGCCCCGCCATCCCCGAGATCGTGATCGTCATGGACGAGGGCGCCGAGGTCGCCGCCACCCGCGAAGCCCGCGCCGTCCTCGCCGGCGTGTCCGAGGTCATCCGGATCGCCCGCGCCATGGCGATTCGCGCGGTCGTCTCTGTCCTGCGGGTGACGCAGGACGTCATGCCGGACCCCCTCGTGCGGAAGATGGCCTCGAACCGGGTCGCCACGGGGGCGTTCGAGGACTCCGAGCTCGGCCACCTCTTCGGCTGGCGCGCCCTGCGGGCCGAGGACAGCTTCGACGGCCCCGGCTCGCTGCTGGTCGGCACCGAGGGCAAGCAACCGAGCAAGGGCCGCCAGTGGCGCATCACCCCCACCCAGATCGAGGACGTCTGCGCCCTCACCGCCCACCGTCGCCCGCAGCTGGACGCCCCGTCGCTGGACGCGGCCGGCCCCGACTACACCAACCGGTGGCTGCTGGAGCGCTGCGGCCACCTTTGGAGCGAGCCCACCCAGGTCCCGGCCGGTGGCCCGGCCCCGACGCCCACCGCCGGCACGGCGCCGGGCGACACCGAGCGGGGGCTGAACACCGGACCGCTGCCCGGCGGATGGAAGCACACCGCCCACTGGGATAACCCGCCCGCGGTCGACCCGGACGACCTGGAGTCGATCTGGCTGCTGCCGCCCGCGGACGAGCCGGGCAGCGGCGGCGCGAGCGCGACCGACTGGTCCGACCCGTCGACCTGGACCAGCGGCCGCGAGCAGGCCGCGGCGGAGGAGCCCGGCGCGAAGGACGCCGCCCTCGCCCTTCTCATCGACGCCGGCCCCGAGGGCACCGGGGCCACCGCGTTGGAGCGTGTGCTCAAGCCCGAGTTCGGCACCACCCGGCAGACCATCGCCGGGTGGCTCAAGGCGTGGACCGAGAACGGCGAGGCCGTCCGGATCGGCACGGGCAACAAGGCCCGCTACGTCCACCACCGGCACGCCCCGAGGACCGACACCGACGGCTGAGCGACGCCCTGTCGCCGCTGCTGTCGCCTTGCGGCGGAGGAGGGGGATTCCGGCCGCCGGAACCCCCGAAACCCCCCCTCTGACCTGCGGGCGACAGTCGCCGCGACAGTCATGACGACAGCAGGCGCGACAGCTCGGACGACAGTTCACGCGACAGCATCACGGCCCTGCCCGGACGCTCTGGGCGGGGCCGCCCGCACCCCGCACCCGACGCCCGGAAAGGGGCATTGCTCGTGATCGTCTCCGTCAGCCTGACCGTCCTGTTCGCCATCATCAGCGTCCTGCTGATCCGCGGCCGGCGCGTCTCCCTGCCCACCGCCGGCGCGCTCTGGCTATCCGGCTTCACCCTCGCCTCCACCGGCGTCGCCGGACCCGTCAACACCTTCCTGGCCGCCCTGGTCGCCCTCATCACCCACCACTGACCCGAACCGAGGGAGAGCACCGCCATGGACCACCAGCCGTATGTGCCCACGCCGGTGCTCTACACCGCCGACGGCCAACCTCTCTACACCGCACCGCCGCGGACGGCCCCGATCGCCGTCTACCGGCCCGCACCAACGGCGCACCTGACCCACCCGCAGGCCGCGGTCCCGATCGAACCCGCCTCCGTCTACCTGCCCACCCCGGCCCCGGTGCCGGGCCGGGACGTGTGGCCCGCCCGCCTGATCGCTGGCGGGATCGGCGCCGGCGCCGCCGGGGTCGGTCTCGCCTTCCTGTTTCAGGCGATCGCCGCCGCCACCACCGGGCTCGGCCTGCTCGCCGCCGTCCTCGCCCTCGTCTGGCTCCTCAAGAACACCAGAGGCAGCGGCGGGGGCGGGCGGGCTGGCGCGGTGAACCTGTCGGTCAACGTCTCCAACCACAACCGCTGACCCCGGCCTGTCCGACCGGCCGTGCCGCCCGCGCCACCGCCGCAACCAGCGGCCGGCGCGCGGGCGGTGCGGGGGACGGGCAGACCCGCTCCCGACACCACCGAGCGCCCCTGGGAGGCACCCGTGTCCGTGGGAGAGACCCCGATCACCGTCGTCGGCAACCTCACCGACGACCCCGAACTCCGCTTCACCCCCGCCGGTGTGGCGATGGCCCGCTTCACCATCGCCTCCACCCCCCGCACCTACGACAAGACCACCGGCCAGTGGAAGGACGGCACCGCGCTGTTCCTGCGCACCACTGCCTGGCGCGAGATCGCCGAACACGCCGCCGACACCCTGACCAAGGGCATGCGCGTGGTCGCCACCGGCCGCCTCGTCCAGCACAACTGGCAGACCCCCGAGGGCGAGAACCGCTCCATGCTCGGCCTCGACCTCGACGACATCGGCCCCAGCCTCAAGTTCGCCACCGCCAAGGTCACCAAGACCCAGCGCACCGGCACCACGAGCGCCGCACCGGCCGCCGACGACCCGTGGGCCGCCACCAGGACCGCCCCCACCCCGGCGGCGGTCGGCGCCACACCCACCGCGGAGCCCCCGTTCTAGGCAGCCCCCGCACAGCTCGATCAGTGCAAAAGCCCCGCAGCAGCCTGCGTTTCTTGGCAGAGAGCGGCTGCTGCGGGGCCCATCCAGTCCGTACGAGACGAACCAGGACACCAGCATGCCCGAGTTCACCACCTCAACGCTCGCCCTCACCGACGACAAGACCGACACGGCCCGGGCGTCCGACGGCTGCTCCCGCTTCGGCGTCTACCTCGCCAACAACGCCCACCTGCTCAACGACTTCGGCGACCCGCTCACCCCGGCCGAATTCGCCCGCGCCGCCTGGCGAATCGCCACCGCCCCGGTCATGGCCCCCGGCTACGTCCACATCCGCCCCGACCTCCACAACATCACCCTGGTGGCGCCGGACGAGGACACCGACGACCTGGCGCTGCGCATCGAGGTGCCGCTGCGGCACCGGGCCCTGGCCACCTGGCCCGCCCGCATGGTCGCCGACTGGCAGCCGGACCCGTGGGCCACCGGACGCGCCGGCTTCACCGCCCTCGCCCGGCCCGACCGCGCCGACCGCACCACCCTGCTCCTCACCGCCACCGTCCTCATCCCGGTCCCCGCCGACCTGCTGGTCGCCCCGACCGGCACCCAGCTGAACCCGGACATGACCCGGCAGGCCAAGCAGGTCATCGCCGCCCTCGTGGACCACGCGAACGCGCACGCCCACCTGGTCAACGACCTCACCGCAGGAGCCATCCGGTGACCCCGGGGCGGGTGCCGCCGCTGGGCGGCGCCACCAACAGCCTGTGGCTGGCCGTGCTCGCCGCCGCGGCCGGCCGCTGCCAGTGCCGCGGCGCCTGCGGCAAGTCCCACGCCAAGGACGGCGGCCGCTGCCAGCGCGAACACGGCGGCTACCAGCAGCACCACGGCGGCGGCACCGTCCGCCTCATCGTCGCCCCCGCCGACCCCGCGCACCTGCTGCAGCCCGCGCACCGGGCCGCCACCCTGCCCAAGCGCGCCCTCGCCGCCTGGTGCCCGACCTGCCACAACGGCGCCCGCACCCTCGCCCGCCGGACCCAGCGCACCACCGCGCCCGTCGCCGAGCCGGACGCCCTTTTCGACCTCTGACCAACACCCATCGCCGGTCGTCGCACCGGACGGCCGGCGGCCCTGGAAGGACCACCGGTGACCACACGAAGTGACCTGTTCGCCGACGCCCTCGCCCTGGCCCGCGCGGGCGTCCCCGTCCTGATGCTGCGGGCCGGCAAGCGGACCCTCGGCAACTGCCCCGACTGCGCGGACCTCGCGTGCGGCGGCCGGCCGAACATGAAGACACCCGGCCCATGTACCTGCCCCGCCCCCTGCCACGGCTGGGCCGCCGCCACCACCGACCCCACCGTCCTCACCGGACCGGCCTGGGCACCGGCGTGGCGCGAAGCCCGGGCGGTCGCCTACCACCCCGGCGCGGCCGGGGTGACCGTCCTCGACCTCGACTCCGCCGCCGCCATCGCCTGGGCCCGCGCCACCATGCCGCCCACCCGCACCGTTCCCACCACCCGCGGCGAGCACTGGATCTACCGCGGCGTCATGCGCTCCTCCAACCACGTGCGGCCCGACGTCGACATCAAATCGCTCATGCAGTACGCCCGCTGGCTCGGCCCCGGCACCGGCACCACGGCCCCACTCCCCGACGCCGTCCGGGCCCTGGTCGACCGGGACGAAGAGGCCACCCCGCCGCCGATCCGCGCGGGGGTGGCCTCTTCCTCACCCGGCCGCGGGTGGAGCCGATCGGTGGCCCACGGGTGCCGCCACACCGAGCGGTACGTCCGCACCGGCCTGGCCCGCGGCATCACCAAGATCCTCGACCACCAGGAGAGCGGCGCCGGCTCGCAGACCTTCGGCGTCGCCCGCTTCCTCGCCGCCCAGCACACCCACTGCCCCGGTCCCTGCGGCCTGGACGCCATCGCCCACGAGCTGATCGGCGCCGCGGTGTCGGTCGGCGTCCCGCCCGACTACGCCGCCCGCGCGGTCGCCAATGGCTTCACCACCGCCGGCATTGCCGCCTAGCAGCAGACCGGGGCGGCCGTCCTCTCGCCAGACGCCGGCCGCCCCGCACCCGAATCCCTACGGAACCAGGAGAGACCAGCATGACCGATCCCACCCCACCCGCCAACGACGCCACCGAGGACGGCGCCGCCCTGCTCGACGCCGTCGAGGCCCACCACCGGCGCTTCAACGTCTTCCCCTCCGAGGCCGCGTACGTGGCCGTGGTCCTGTGGGACGCGCACGCGCACCTGATGGACTGCTTCGAGGCCACCCCCCGCCTGGCGTTCCTCTCCCCGGAGCCGGGCAGCGGCAAGACCCGCGCCCTGGAGATCGTGGAGACCCTGGTCCCGCGGCCCCTGACCACCGTGGACATCAGCCCCTCGGCCCTGTTCCGCTCCGTCTCCGACGGCGAAGCCCGGCCGACCGTGCTGTTCGACGAGATCGACACCGTCTTCGGCCCCAAGGCCGCCGGCAACGAGGACCTGCGCGGACTCATCAACGCCGGCTACCGCCGCACCGGCGGCGTCATCCGCGCCGTCCGCGACGGCGACAGCCACGTCGTGCAGAAGTTCCCCGTCTACGCCGCCCTCGCCATGGGCGGCCTCGGCGACCTGCCCGACACCATCATGAGCCGCGCCGTCGTCATCCGGATGCGCCGCAGGGCCCCCAACGAGGCCGCCGAGCAGTTCCGCCAGCGCATCAACGAGCCCGAGGGCCACGCCCTGCGCGACCGCCTCGCCGACTGGGCCGACACCGTTCGCGAGCGCATCTCCGGCGCCTGGCCCGAGCTGCCCGACGGCATCACCGACCGGCCCGCCGACGTCTGGGAGCCCCTGCTCGCCGTCGCCGACGCCGCCGGCGGCCACTGGCCCGCCCGCGCCCGCGCAGCCTGCCTCGAACTCGTCAACGCCGCCAAGGCCAACGACAAGGGGTCCACCGGCGTGCGCCTGCTCACCGACCTGCGCGACGTCTTCAACGGCGCCGAGCGGGTCACCAGCGCCGCCATCATCGAACGCCTCACCGCCATGGACGACGCTCCCTGGGCCGACCTCGACGGCCGCCCCCTCAACACCCGATCCCTCGCCCGCATGCTCGGCGACTACGTCACCGCCGCCAACCAGCCCATCCACCCCCGCAACATCAAGATCGGAACCGCGGTCGCCAAGGGCTACTACGCCGCCGACCTCGCCGACGCCTGGCTGCGCTACTGCACGCCCATTCCCGAAACCTCCGCTACCACCGCTACCCCCGCTACCGCGCAGGTCAGGGCCCTCTTCTCGGTAGCGGAACCGGTAGCGGTAGCGGATAGCGCACCGCCCACCACCACCCCCGCCGAAGCCGACCTCACCACCGTCGGCTGACACCACCCATCCGCTACCGCTACCCCATCCGCTACCGCCGCACCCCCTTCCACCTGCGCGGTAGCGGAGTAGCGGCGGTAGCGGACCTCCAGAGAACAAGGGGCGCGAGCCCCTCCGACTCCCGAACGAGGTGCTGCACATGTCCAAGCCCGACTCGAAGCTGAAGCTCGCCGCCGTCCTCGAAGAGCTCGACATGTCCCGGTCCGCCTTCTACCGCATGGTCGCCCGCGGGCAGGGGCCGAAGCTCGTGAAGCTGCCCAACGGACACATCCGCGTCCGTCGCGCCGACCTCGACGCCTGGTGGGCCGGTCTGGAGCAGGACGCCGCCTGACTTAGTCGCCACCACCGCTCGGGCCCCAGCACACGCCGGGGCCCTCTCTCATGGAGTCGCCCTTGCTCACGTTCGAAGTTCAGATCTACGCCCTCCGCGACCTCAAGCGCGGGCGGAAGCCTCACCAGCTCCGCTGGCGGGTCGGCAAGAAGCCGCATTCCCGCACGTTCGCGACCAAGACCCTCGCCGATGGCCGGCGGGCTCAGCTGATGACGGCCGTCCAGCGGGGCGAGCAGTTCGACACGGACAGCGGGCTGCCGGTCTCTGAGCTCCGGCAGCTCAACCAGGTGACCTGGTTGACTCACGCCAAGCAGTTCGCCGAGGCGAAGTGGACCCGATCGTCGGCCAAGAGCCGGGCAACCCGGGCAGACGCCCTCGCCACCGTCACTCAAGCGCTGGTGACGGACCATCGAGGAATCCCCGACAGTCGGCTGCTGCGCCGCGCCCTCAGCTGCTGGGCGTTCAACTTCTCGGAGCACCTGCCCGAACCGCCGGAAGACGTCGCCGAGGCGCTGGCCTGGATGACCCGAAAGTCGGTGGCGCTCACCCAATTGGAGGACTCGGAGACGGTCCGCCTCGGCTTGGAGGCCCTGTCTAGGCTCCTGGATGGCAGCGTCGCGGCGGACAACACCATCAACCGGAAGCGGATGGTGTTCAACAACGCGCTTCGGTACGCGGTGGAGCGACGGCGGCTCCCCGCCAATCCACTCCAGTTCGTGGACTGGACCCCACCGGAGACGGACGACGAAATCGACTTCCGTTGGGTACCGAGCCCGGAGCAGGGCAGGGCCCTGATCGAGGCGGCCCGGAAGGTCTCGGCGCGGGGCGCCCACCTCCGGGCCTTCTACGGGTGCGTCCTCTACGCCGCTACCCGGCCGGCGGAGGCCATGGATCTCCGCTTGGCGGACTGCACCCTGCCCGAGTCCGGGTGGGGCTCCCTACTCCTCGGCGGAAGCTCACCCCGGGTGGGCTCCCGATGGACCGACGACGGTCGGTCCCACGAGGAGCGAGGGCTGAAGCGGCGGGCGCGCAAGGCCACCCGGCCGGTGCCGATTCCCCCGGACCTGGTTCGCCTGCTGAGGGAGCACGTGGCTGAGTTCGGGGTGGGACCGGACGGGCGGCTCTTCCGGGCCTCCGAGGGAGGGCGGCTGCTCACCAAGGAGTACGCCGCGGTCTGGAAGCAGGCCCGTCGGCTCGCCCTGGCTCCGGCCGAGGCGAGCACCAAGCTCGCCGACGTGCCCTACTCGCTCCGACACACCGCGGTGTCCGGGTGGCTGGCGGCCGGCGTCGACCAGACCGAGGTGGCCCGGCGGGCCGGCCACAGCGTCGCCGTTCTGCTCCGCTTCTACGCGAAGATCATTAACGGCCGAGAGGAGCAGGCCAACGCCATGATCGAGCGGTTCCTGAACGGCGAAGGACCGGCCCGATAGGCGCCAGATCCGTTCCACAGGTGTTCCACACGCCCTGATCAGGAGGGGTGTACGAGTGGGACAGTCCGGGACAGGAACGCCTCAGGGCGGGCACCGACTGACGTCGGCACCCGCCCTGATCTGGGACTACCGCCCACCTGCGCGGAGGGTGTGGGATTTGAACCCACGGTGACCAGAGGCCACGACAGTTTTCAAGACTGTTCCCTTAGGCCGCTCGGGCAACCCTCCTGGCGGAGGTCAGCCTAACGGGTCGGAGCGGGTTCGGTGCACTCCGTTTCCGGGGTCGGGTGACCCCGGGCGGGGTCAGTTGTCGCCCTTGCGCTCGCCGAGGACGACGGTGGTCTTGGCGGCCTTGCCGTCGCGGGTGTACTCGACCTCGACCTTCTCGCCCGGCTTGTGCGTCCAGATCTCGGAGACCAGGGTCGGGCCGCTGTCGATCGGGATGCCGCCGAGCTTGGTGATGACGTCGCCGGGCTTGAGGCCCGCCTGGTCGGCGGGGCCGCCCGGGGTGACGGCCGGGGTGCCCTGGACGGCGTTGGTCTGGATCTGGGCGCCGTCGCCCTTGTAGTCGTCGTTGCGGAGCACACCGAGGATCGCGTAGACCGGCTGGCCGTCCTTGATCAGTGTCTCGGCGACCCACTTGGCCTGGTTGATCGGGATCGCGAAGCCGAGGCCGATGGAGCCGGCCCGGCCGTTGCCGCTGGTGTTGGACTGGATCGCCGAGTTGATGCCGATCACCGCGCCGGAGGCGTTGAGCAGCGGGCCGCCGGAGTTGCCCGGGTTGATCGAGGCGTCGGTCTGCAGGGCGTTCATGTAGGACGCCTGCGCACCCGTCTCGTCGCCGGAGGCGACCGGGCGGTCCTTGGCGCTGATGATGCCGGTGGTGACGGTGCCCTCGAGGCCGTACGGGGCGCCGATGGCAATGGTGGCGTCGCCGACCGCGACCTTGTCGGAGTCGCCGAGCGGCAGCGGGACGAGCTTGTCCTTCGGCGGGTTGTCGAGCTTGATCACCGCGACGTCGTAGCCCTGGGCGCGGCCGACCACCGAGGCGGTGTAGGACGAGCCGTCGGAGAACTTCACGGTGAGCTTGCCGCCCGAGGCCGCCGGGGCGACCACGTGGTTGTTGGTGAGGATGTGGCCCTCGGTGTCGAAGACGAAGCCGGTGCCGGTGCCGGACTCCTGCGAGCCCTGCGCCTTGATGGTGACGGTGCTGGGCAGCGCCTTGGCGGCGATGCCGGCGACCGAGTCCGGGGCGCGGTCGGTGACCTTGCGGCTGTCGCTGACGCTGACGGTCGTGCTCGTCCGGCTGGTGCCGCCCGAGCTGTCGTCGCCGCTGACCGCGGCGCCGATGGCACCGCCGGCCACGCCGGCGACAAGGGCGACCGCGGCGATCAGGGCGACGAGGCCGCCGCGCTTGCGGCGCGGGGCCGGGCCGCCGACCGGCGGGTACGGGTACCCGGGGCCGCCGGGCTCGCCCGGGTTGCCGGTGCCTCCGGGGCCGCCGGCCGGGTGGCCCCAGCCGCCGACGGGGTGGCCGGCGCCGAACGGGTGGTGCGCCTCGCCGGGCGGCGTGGGACCGGCCGGCGGCGGGGCCGCCGGGGTGCCGTACGGGTCGGTGGCCGCGGCGGGCGGCGCGTACGGGTTGGCCGGCTGCGGCTGCGGCTGGCCCGGGGCGGCAGCCGCCGCGGGCGGCGGGACGTCGGCGTACGGGGAGCCCGCGGGGACGGCCGGCGGCGGCGCGTCCAGGTACGACGGCGCGGCCTGGGCCGGAGCGACCGGAGCCGCGGGCACGACCGGCGGCGGGGCGTCGATGTACGAGGTCGCGGCCGGGGCCGGCTCGCTCAGCTTGGAGAGAGCGAGCGTGGGCGCGGACTCGACGACCGGCGGCGGCGGGGCCGCCGCGGTGTCAGGAGCCGGACCCACCGTACGGGGCTCGCCGGAGGGCAGCTGCTCCTCCTGCGGCCCGGTGGACCCACTCGCGTGCTCGTTGCTCACGGACGACCTCCATAGCTGACAGATCCTTGGCCCATAGTGTTTCGCATGGCTGATTCGGTTGCCGTAAGGAGCCTTCTGAAGAACGGCTAAGAATCCTTAGCCGTCCCTGACAGGATGCGTCCGACCTGTGGCGGAACGCGAAAGGCGGGGTGCGGCACGCGACCGGCGGCCCGCCGTCCCGCGATGCGGAACCGAAACCTCCGGCCCTTGGCGTGCGCGGCCGGGTTCGTTAGCCTGTCGTCCTCATCTGAACACGCGGGAGCTTGGACCTTCCAGGCTGAGAGTGCGCCGATCGACCGGCCGGGCGGAGTCCGGGCCGGACGAGGGGGCGCTGACCGCCTGAACCTGTCCGGGTAATGCCGGCGTAGGGAGTACCGGCCATGACGGCTGTTTCGCCTGCCCCTGTTCCCGGTGTCGAGGCCGGCCGGCGCGTCGAGGCGCCGCTCGTGCTGGACACCGCCCCGCCGCGGACGCTCGACTTCCGCGCCCAGTTCGCCCTCTGGGCCAACCTCGGGGTCAGCCTGATCGGCTTCCAGAGCGCCGCCACCGTGCTCGGCACGGCCGGCCACGAGCTGTCCTTCGCGGCGGCGGTCACCGCGATCGTCACCGGCACGGTGATCGGCACCGCGATGCTGGGCGTCGCCGCGCTGATCGGCGCCCGCACCGGCGCCCCCGCGATGGCGGTGCTGCGCGGCCTGTTCGGCACCCGGCTGTCGTACCTGCCGACGGTGCTGAACATCCTGCAGTGCATCGGCTGGGGCGTCTTCGAGCTGATCGTGATCGCGGGCGGCGCCCAGACGGTGGCGGGCACCCAGGGCTGGCGCTGGCTGTTCGTGCTGCTGGCCGGCGTGCTGACCACGGCGCTCACCATCTGGCCGCT
The DNA here is from genome assembly GCF_040683455.1 of Kitasatospora sp. NPDC093679. Lineage (NCBI taxonomy): Bacteria > Bacillati > Actinomycetota > Actinomycetes > Kitasatosporales > Streptomycetaceae > Kitasatospora > Kitasatospora sp. NPDC093679. The sequence goes on along the minus strand of NZ_JBFBDW010000076.1, from coordinate 16,473 downwards.
CGGCTCGATCGCGGTGCTGCGCAAGTACGTGGCCGTCGCCGTCGGCGTGGCGATGGTCTACTTCACCGTCCAGCTGGGCCGGCAGGGCTTCCCCGACCCGGGCGCGGGCAACTGGGACGGCTTCCTTCCGGCGACCGACGCGATCATCGCGGTGTCGATCTCCTTCGTGCCGCTGGCCGCGGACTACACCCGGCACGCGCGCACGCCCGGTTCGGCGTACTGGGGCACCTTCGCCGGCTACTCGCTGGCGCAGGTCTGGTGCTACGTGCTCGGCCTGATCGCGCTGCTGCAGTCCGGCGGCGACACCTCGAAGATCTTCTCCTCGTTCACCGGCGTCGCGGCCGGCTGGGCCTTCCTGCTGGTGCTGGTGCTCCGCGAGACCGACCAGTCCTTCGCGAACGTGTACTCGACGGCGATGTCGGTGCACAACCTGCTGCCGAAGGTGGACCGGCGGCTGCTCACCGGCGGCATCGGCGCCCTGGTGACGCTGCTGGCGCTGCGGGTCGAGGAGGGCGAGTTCAACGACACCTACGCGAGCTTCCTCTACCTGATCGGCGCGGTCTTCGTGCCGCTGCTGGCGGTGCTGGCGGTGGACTACTTCTTCGGGGCCGGCCGGAACGGCTGGGACACCGGCCAGGACGCCCCGGCCCGCTGGCTGATGCTGCTGCCGTGGGCGCTGGGCTTCGCCACGTACCAGTTCCTGGCGCCGACCGCGGTGGCCGGCTGGTGGACGGACTTCTGGCAGGGGCTGCAGTCGGCGGTGGGCTTCACCCCGCAGCCGTGGACCTCGGCCTCGCTGTTCGGCTTCCTGGTGCCGGCGCTGGCGACCTGGGCGCTGACCCCGCTGACCTCGCGCCGCCCGGCCCGCGCCGACGGCTGAGCCTGCGGCGGGCACCCGGCCGGGTGCCCGCCGGCCTCCGTCCGGTGCCGCCGACCGCCGGACGGAGGTGTTCACCACCGGTTTCCCGTGCCGAATCCGATCGGACATCCACGCACTCGTAGGGTGTTGATGTGGACACTCAGAAGATCCGCCGCACCGCTCCGGCGGTCTCCGGCATCCCGGCGCCCGACCGCACGGCCGTCCGGGTCGTCGCGCACCGCGGCTCCTCCGCGGCCCTGCCCGAGCACACCCTGGAGGCGTACGCCCGGGCGATCGAGGAGGGGGCGGACGGGCTGGAGTGCGACGTCCGGCTGACCGCCGACGGCCGGCTGGTGTGCGTGCACGACCGCACCGTGCGGCGCACCTCGGACGGCCGGGGCGCGGTGTCCGCGATGACGCTGGCTCAGCTCTCGGAGCTCGACTTCGGCTCCTGGCACTCGCCGGACACCCCGCGGCCGAGCTCGATCCTGACCCTGGCCGGCCTGCTGGAACTGGTCGCCGAGGCGGGACGCCGGGTGGAGCTGGCCATCGAGACCAAGCACCCGACCCGGTACGCGGGCCGGACGGAGGCCGAGCTGGTGCGGCTGCTGGACCACTACGGACTGCTGCCGCGCACCCCGGAGGAGTCCACCGTCCGGGTCATGAGCTTCTCCGAGCTGTCGCTGCACCGGGTGCGCCGGGCGGTGCCCGCGATGCCGACGGTGTACCTGCTGGAGCGCCGGCTGCCGGTGCTCGGCCGGACGCGGTCGCTGCCCGGCGGCGCCGCCGTCGCCGGGCCCGGTATCGAGCTGGTGCGGCGGGACCCGGGCCTGGTGACGGCGCTGCGCCGGGCCGGGCACCGGGTGCACGTCTGGACGGTCGACGAGCCCGAGGACGTCGAGCTCTGCCTGGAGCTGGGTGTGGAGGCGCTGATCACCAACCGGCCGCGCGAGGTGCTGGCGCAGCTCGGCCGCTGAGCGCACCACCCGGGCGGAGCGGTGTGCGAACGGCGCACTGCGGGGCGCGGACTTCTGACAGGAGCTCAGAGAACGCTCAATTCCTCGGACTTTCACAACAGACCGTAAGCGGTTTATCGGTGGTTGAATACGGTGGGTCGCGGGCCTCGGGAATGTCTCTGCGCGATCGCCGAACGGTCGTTTCCGACGCATTCCCAGGGGGCATCCATCCCTCGGCAGACGCTGAAGGAGGTCCCGGGGGTGGCGTTGATGGTGGCGCGTGCTGTGCCCGAAAAGACAGGGCCGACTTCGTCGACCATGGCGGTGCCGCACGGTCCGGCCGGCGTCGGAGCGGCTCGCCGGAGGATGCGCCGGGAGCTCGGTGAACGGGCGGTACCGGAGCAGGTCGTCGACGACGCGGTGCTGATCCTCTCCGAACTGCTCAGCAATTCCTGTCGTTACGCGCGGCCGCTCGGAAAGTTCTCGGAACTGGCCGGGCGGACGACCGCCGACATGGTGGACGCGGTCCTCGTGCGGGCGGTGACGGCCTCCCGGCACGGCGGCGCGGAGACGACGGAGGAAAACGATCCGGGCGGGATCCTGGTCCGCTGGTGGACGCACGCGGACGGCATCGTCGTGGAGGTAACCGACGGCGGTGCGCCGACCAGGCCGCGGCCGGCCAGCCCGTCGCTGACGGCGCGCGGCGGACGCGGGCTGAGCATCGTCGGCAAGCTGGCCGACGCCTGGGGCATCCGCGACGCGCCGGGCGAGGTGACGGTCTGGGCCGCCCTGCCGCTGCGGCCGGAGCGGCGCGACGATCCGGCCGCGTAGGAGCTGTCTTCAAAGGCGTACGGATGCCACACAGGGGCGCGCGGGCGGGTCCGTGGCGACCCCGCGGGGGTGCGTCCGCACCGGTCGGCGGCGCGAACCTCAGTAGGCTGCGGGTGCACTGTCGCCGTTCCCGGGAGCCCCGCCATGGCCAAGAAGGCCGCAAAGTCCTCGTCGCAGCCCAGCACCGCCACCGCCACCGGCGAGATCCCGGTCGTCGGTGCGCGCGAGAAGTGCCCGTGCGGCTCCGGCCGCCGGTACAAGGCCTGCCACGGCCGGGAGGCCGCGCACGCCGTGCAGGAGCTGGTGCACCGCCCGTTCGAGGGCCTGCCGGGCGAGGCCGACTGGGTCGCGCTGCGCGAGCTGGTTCCGGCCGCGACCGTGCCGCTGACGCTGGCCGCCGGGGTGGCGGACGGCGCCGTCGGCGAGGTGCCGTCGGTGACCCTGGCCACCGTGCTGCCGCTGGCCTGGCCCGCGCTGCGCCGCGCGGACGGCTCGATCCTGCTCGGCCTGCAGACCCAGTCGAGCTCGGGCGACCTGAGCCGCGACCTGGCCGACGCGCTGGAGCTGGCGCTCGCCACCGAGCCGGGCACCCCGGTGCCGTCCCGCCGGACGGTGCCGGGCGGCCGCCGCCTGCAGGACCTGCTGGACACCTCGGCCGGCTTCGCCCCGACCGTGCACACCGGCTTCGAGTTCTGGCTGGAGGACGCCGAGTCGGCCACCGGCGAGGTCGCCGCCTCGCTGGAGCGGGCCAACGCCTCGGCCATCCCGACCGAGAAGGTCACCTCCGTGGACGCCGCCTACTGGTGCGGCACCCCGGACAAGAACCACCTGCGCTGGGTCATGACCGTGCCCGAGGAGAAGCTGCTCGACGCACTGGCGCGGCTGTCCGCGGCCGGCCGCAGCTCGCTCGGCGAGGACACCAAGCTGGTCGGCTCGTTCCGCGCCCACGGCCTGACCGTGCCGGTGTGGGACCTGCCGGTGGAGTTCTCCGCGAAGGACTGCGAGCAGCCCGCCGCCGAGTTCGCCGAGCGGCTGGCCGACGCGCTGGCCGAGACCGCACCCCTGTCCGCGGAGGAGCGCCGCGCCCGCGCCAACCTGGTGAGCCGTCAGATCACCCTGAACTGACGGGGAATGTGACTCCGGTCACATTTCCACCGGTGGGACGAAAATGCCAGGTCGGCCATGGGCGGACAAATTGGCGCCCCGCCGGATCTTTGTTACTGTTTAAACAGTCCGGTCGCTGGTGCATCCCCCGTCGCCAGCGACCGGATTTCCCATTCCCGGGGACGCCCGGCGGCGCCGCGGAGGCGCCCCGTTCCGGCCGCCCCGCGCCCGGCTCAGTACGCCAGCCGGCTGTTGTCCGGCTCGGCCACGCTCGCGGCGATCAACCCCTCCAGCAGGGTGCCGACCTGAGGCAGCCACAGCCCGTTCCCGACCGGCGGTGACACCCAGTGCACCCCGCCCGCACCGGTCTGCGAGGGCGGCAGCAGGACGTACCCGCCGGGCCCGTGGTAGCGCAGCGAACCGGGCACCCAGGGGCGCTCCGCCAGCAGCCCGCCCAGCTCCTCCAGCGTGAACGGCGCGACCAGCAGCACGTGCCGCCCGGGCGCGGCCAGCACCGGGCCGACCGGCACGCCGAGGTCGGCGAAGTAGCGCAGCACCCGCTCGCCCGCCGTAGCGGGCAGGCTCACCCCGCACACCGACCGGCCGGTGGCGACCAGCACCGGCGCGCCGGGTGCCCGGTGCTCCCACCACCACTGCACCATCCGGCCGTCCGTGGTGGCGGCCGCCAGCGGCGGGTCGTGCGGATGGGCGCCGGCCAGCGGACAGCGCGGCTCGCCGCAGCTGCACGGGCCGAACGCCCCGCGGACGGCACGCGCGCCCGGCACCACCGGCCAGCCGCGGTCCGCCGCCTCCAGCGCCGCCAACAGCAGCGCGCCCTGCTCCCGCCGGCGGCTCCCCGGCCACCGCAACTGCATCCGACGCATGGGTGCTCGTTCCTCTCCGCGACCGTGGGGACCAGGACGACCGCCGGCGCGGGCGCGGGCGGTGTGAGACGAGGGAGGGGGGAGGGCACCCGGAGGTTCCCGGCCGCACGGCCCCTGGAACGAGAATCCCTCATACGGCCGGATGGACGCGCGCTGCGGCCCGCCGGTTCCACCGTACGAGTGAGTCGGCCGCCGGCCGGGGAGCGGCCGCGAGGCGGAAGCATACGATCCGGACCGCAGATTGACCGAGCGTCAGCCCGAGCGGCCGCACGGCGCCGCCGCGGGCCCGCCCCGGCGTGCCCCGGCACCGCCCGCGACCGCGCGCACGGGCCCCCGGGAGAGACCTCGTCACGCTTATGGACATGCCCCGATCGGCCTGTGTACAAGTGGTGGATTGCTGCCGAACAGTGAGATAGCACTCGTTCTGTCCGGTCTCGGGAGTCCTGCGTGACACGTACCAGTATGTGGGGAGTTGCGACATGACCGACGCCCAGCCGAGCGGACTGGCCGTGAGCGGTGCGGCGCTGCCCGGCACGGCAGCGTGCGGAGCGGCCCCGGCACTCTGCGGGACGGCGCCCGCGGCGGCCGTCCTGACGCCGGTCCTCCCGCTGCCGGCGTTCCTCGGCGACGAGTTCGCCGACGGGGCCGACGGCGGGTTGCAGGACCGTTTGTCCGGATGGCTCTCCGATTTCACCAGCCTCCACGAGCACACCGAACTGCTCACCCGCGCCCGGGGCCTGGACGCCGCGCTGGCGGCCGTCCTGGAGTCCGGCGCGGCCCTGCTCGGCGCCCGGCGCGGACTGATCACCACCACCGCGCGCGGCAGCGGCCGCACCGTCGGCCTCGGCCTCGACCGCTCCGGCATCGGCGCGCTGGAGACCGTACCGGTCGAGCACGGGCCGTTCGCCGGGCTGCTCAGCCGGGCCGGCGACGGCGGGCAGCTGCTGATCGCCGACCTCGCCGGCGACCCGGCGGCCGGCCCGCGCTTCCGCGAGGTCGCCGCCCAGCTCGGCCTCGGCGCCTGCTTCGCGCTGCCGCTCGGCACCCCGGAGGACGGCCCGCTCGGCGCTGCCGCCTGGTTCTACGACGAGCCCGCCGAGCCGGGCGAGCGCCGCCGTCACCTCCTGCGCCGCTACTGCGAGTTCGCCGGGCCGGTGCTGGCCGGCCAGCTCGCCGCCGACCGGTCCCGGCGGGCCACCGACGCCCTGCGCCGCGGTCTGCTGCCGGACCGGTTGCCCGTGCTGGACGGCGTCCGGCTGGCCGCCCGCTGCGTCACCGCCGGCCTGGAGCAGGCCACCGGCAGCGACTGGTACGACGCGGTGGAGCTCCCCGACGGCACCCTCGCCCTGACCGTCGGCAGCGTCTTCGGCGACGGCCCCGGCGCGGGCCCGACCTCCGCCCCCGGGGCGGCCGCCGCGATGGGGCGCATCCGGGCCGCGCTGCGCGCCTACGCCGTGCTGGAGGGCGAGGACCCGGTCTCCGTCCTCGGCGACCTCGAACTGCTCCTCAAGACCACCGAGCCGGCCCGCACCGCCACCGCCGTCTACGCCTGGGTGCAGCCCGCCGAGCGGCGGGTCACGCTGGCCGGTGCCGGGCACTGCCCGCCGATCCTGGTCACCCGCGACGAGGCGCGCTTCGTCGAGACCTCGCTCTCCGCGCCGCTCGGCGTGCTCAGCTGCTGGGAGGCGCCCGGCGTGGAGCTCGCCGCCGACCGCGGCGACCTCCTGCTGCTGTACACCGAGGGGCTCGCCCGCCGTTGCGGCCCGAGCCTGCACGCCGGGCAGGCCGCGCTGCGCCGGGCGGCCGCCGACGCCCCGCGGGACGTGCTGCTCGACCCGGACCGGCTCTGCGCGCACCTGCTGGAGGTCACCGGCGGCGACGCCGCCGGCTCCGACGACCTGGTCCTGATGGCGCTGCGCTTCTGCTGACCGGCCCGGACGCCCGTTCGGTCCGTCCTCGTACCATGGTGGGCACGGCCGCCCGACCACGTCGCGATCCGACGTGCCCCGGGCGGGGAGACGCGCGCAAGGAGGCGACGTACGTGACCGAGGACCGCACCCCGGCAGTGTCCGACAACCCCGAGGGCCTGGCCGCCGAGGAGGAGGACCAGCCGATCAAGGGCCGCAAGAACGGCCTGTACGGGGAGGTCACCGACGAGCTGGCCGCGTCCATGAAGTCGGGCTGGGCCGACACCGAGCTGCGCGGGCTGCAGCCGGTCGCCCAGGCCCCGTACGCCGCCGGGCGCCGGGCGAAGCTGTCCGCCGCGTTCCCGGGCGAGCGGCTGGTCGTCCCGGCCGGCCGGCTGCGGGTGCGCGCCAACGACACCGACTACCCGTTCCGCGCCGCCAGCGAGTACGTGCACCTGACCGGCGACCAGACCGAGGACGCCGTCCTGGTGGGCGAGCCCACCGGGGACGGCCACGACTTCGTGCTGTACCTGCTGCCGCGCTCGAACCGCGAGAACGGCGAGTTCTGGCTGGACGGCCAGGGCGAGCTGTGGGTCGGCCGCCGGCACAGCCTGGAGGAGGCGCAGGCCCTGCTCGGCCTGCCCGCCCGCGACGTCCGCAAGGCCGCCGAGGAGCTCGCCGCCGTCGAGGGCGTGCCCACCCGGATCGTCCGCGGCTACGACGCGGCCTTGGAGGAGGCGCTCGCCGGCGTGCTCGACGAGGAGCGCGACGACGAGCTGAAGGTCTTCCTGTCCGGGCTGCGCCTGGTCAAGGACGAGTGGGAGGTCGGCGAGCTGCGGGCCGCCTGCGACGCCACCGTGAAGGGCTTCACCGACGTCGTCCGCGAGCTCGGCCAGGCCGTCGCCACCTCCGAGCGCTGGATCGAGGGCACCTTCTGGCGCCGCGCCCGGGTCGAGGGCAACGACGTCGGCTACGGCTCCATCTGCGCGGCCGGCCCGCACGCCACCACCCTGCACTGGGTGCGCAACGACGGCGAGGTCCGCCCCGGCGAGCTGCTGCTGCTCGACGCCGGCGTGGAGACGAACACCCTGTACACCGCGGACGTCACCCGGACGCTGCCGATCAACGGCCGGTTCGACGCGCTGCAGCGCAAGATCTACGACGCGGTGTACGACGCCCAGGAGGCCGGCATCGCCGCGGTGAGGCCGGGCGGCCGGTTCCGCGACTTCCACGACGCGGCGCAGCGGGTGCTGGCCGAGCGCCTGCTGGCCTGGGGCCTGCTCGACCCGTCGGTGTACGACGTGGAGAAGGTGCTGGAGCTGGGCCTGCAGCGCCGCTGGACGCTGCACGGCACCGGCCACATGCTCGGCCTCGACGTGCACGACTGCGCGCACGCCCGCCGCGAGGAGTACGTGGACGCGGAGCTGGTGCCGGGCATGGTGCTCACCGTCGAGCCCGGCCTGTACTTCCAGCTGGACGACCTGACCGTGCCGGAGGAGTACCGCGGCATCGGCGTCCGGATCGAGGACGACATCCTGGTCACCGCCGACGGCAACGAGAACCTCTCGGCCGGGCTGCCCCGCACCGCGGACGAGGTCGAGTCCTGGATGTCCGGCCTGGCCCGCTGACCGGTCCGGCACGCACGGCACGCACGACGGCCGGGCCCCCGCACGGGGTGCCCGGCCGTCGCCGTCTCAGCCGAGGGTCAGCTGAACCGGCACCGTGGTGCTGCCCACCGTGGTGAAGTTCGCCGGCTCGGTCGGCAGGTACAGCTCGGCGGACATGCTGAGGGTCCCCGGACCGTCATCGGTCGTGAGGCTCATCCGGTAGCGGATCGTCCTGCTCTGCCCGGTGCCAGCGCGAAGGCCGCCTTCTGCCCTCGGAGGGCGTAGCTGGGATCGCTGCCCAGCTCGGTCTTCGTCCGGCGGTTGCCGTCGAACCGCTCCAGCGCGCCGGGAAAACGAGGAGGTGCCCGGCGGCAGCGCCGGGCACCTGAACGGCGGATCAGCGGCGGGCGCCGCGGCGGCCCCAGCCGGACATCCGGATCGGGGCAGGGACATTCTTCGTGAATCGGACGATAACGGGCGTGCTCATGGCGTGACCCCCCAATGAGATCGCTGCGGGTGTGGTGGTGGATGTGTACGGCGAGGCCCACCGGTCGGCTCAGCCGCACCGGCCCCGTCCCCCGGGCCCTCGTCCTGACGAAGCAGCATCCTCCCCGACGGACGGGGCGGGCTCCCACTGCTTTTTCGCTGCGCTTCCCCGAAACCGCCGCCGGTCTCGGACACATCTTCAGATTAGGCCCGGGCACTGACAATCCGGCCGCGCCAAGGCCTCCACCGCTCCGCCGCGGCCGGTGCGGTCAGCAGACCAGCCCGAGGTCGGCGGGGCCGGCGGTGCGCGGGTCGATCGGGCGGCGGCCCTCGGTGGGCCAGCCCTCGCGGACCCAGTACTCCAGGCCGCCGATCATCTCCTTGACCTCGCGGCCGAGCGCGGCGAGCCGCATCGCACCCTTGGTGGAGCCGTTGCAGGCGGGGCCCCAGCAGTACACCACCAGCAGCCCGGACGGGAGTGCGGCGACCCGCTCGGCGGTGATCTCCGCGAGCGGCAGGCTGATCGCCCCGGGCAGGTGGGCCTTGCGGTGGGCGCCCTCGGCGCGGACGTCGACCACGGTGAAGTCCTGCCGCCCGTCGCGCATGGCGTGGTGGACGTCGGCCGGGTCGGCCTGGCAGCCGAGGCGCTCGGCGAAGAAGGCGAAGGCGCGCTCGGGGGCGAGGGCGGGGATCTCGGTCACGGGCGAGGCGGTGGCGGTCATCGGCGGGCTCCTGTCGGTCTGCTGTGACGGGATCGATCCTCGCGGCGGGCCGGGCGGCCCGACAGTGGCGTGGACGACTACACTCGCCAAGATCCCGCCAGCCCGGACGAAGGGGGCCGCCGTGGCCGTCCACCCGCAGAGCGGCCCGGCGCCGGTGGCCGTGGGCCGCCGGCCCGAGCCGGTGCACACCGTCGCCGTCTACGCCTTCGACGGCATGGCGCCGTTCGAACTCGGCGTGGTGGTCGAGGTGTTCGGTCTGGCCCGGCCCGAGCTGAGCGGGCTGCTGGCCGCGCCCTGGTACGACGTCAGGGTCTGCGCCGACGAGCCCGGCACGCCGCTGAACGCGGTCGGCGGGTTCTCCCTCACCGCCCGGCACGGGCTCGACGACCTGGCCGCCGCGGACACGGTGATGGTGGTCGCCGTCCCGAACCCGTTCGGCGGCGCGGTCTCGCCCGGTCTGGTCGCCGCGCTGCGCACCGCGCACGAGCGCGGCGCCCGGATCGTCTCGATCTGCTCCGGGGCGTTCGCGCTCGCCGCGGCCGGCCTGCTGGACGGCCTGGAGGCGACCACCCACTGGCGGTACGCCGACCTGCTGCAGCAGCGCCACCCGGCGGTGCGGGTCAACCCGGACGTGCTGTACGTCGACAACGGCACGGTGCTGACCAGCGCGGGCAGCGCCGCCGGCATCGACCTCTGCCTGTACCTGGTGCGGCGCGACCACGGCGCCCGGGTGGCCAACACGGTGGCCCGGCGCTTCGTCGTCCCGCCCCACCGGGACGGCGGCCAGGCGCAGTTCATCGAGGCGGCGGTGACCCCGGTCGCGGCCGAGGACGACGGCGTCGCGCGCTCCATGCAGTGGGCGCTCGACCGGCTCGCCGGGCCGCTCACCGTGCCGCTGCTCGCCCGTGCGGCGCGGATGTCCGAGCGCTCGTACCTGCGGCACTTCACGGCCCGCAACGGCACCAGCCCGATGCGCTGGGTGACGGCGCAGCGGGTCGCCGCCAGCCTGCCGCTGCTGGAGTCCCCGGAGGGGACGGTGGAGGAGATCGCCGCGGCGGTCGGCTTCGAGAGCGCCGCGACCTTCCGGCACCACTTCGGCCGCACCATGCGGGTCTCCCCCACCGCCTACCGGCGCACCTTCGGCCGCGGCGCGGCCTGACGGCCGGGCCGCGGGCCGCTCACGCCTCCCGGCGGTCGGCGGTCGGCGTTGGCGACGATGGCGTCGCGCAGCCACCGGGCGAGGCCGGGGGCGATCTTCTCGTAGGTGGCGGTGAACCGGGGGTCGGCGAGGTACATCTCGCCGAGGCCGCGGTGGATGGCGTAGGTGCACTCGTAGAAGTTGCCGGTGATGTGCTGCCGGTGCTCCTCGGCGAGGGCGGCGCCCTCCTCGGAGTCGGGCTCGGTGCCGGCGGCGAGGGCCTCGGCGAGGCGGGTGTTGAGCGCGTCGGCCTCGGCCTTGATCCGCACCCAGTCCTCCTTGGCGTAGCCGCCGGTGCGCCGCTGGGACTCCTTCCAGGCGGCGGTGCCGCCCCAGCGCTGCTCCGCCTCGTCCTCCCAGCTCTCCTGGTAGTCCTTCCCGAACACCTCGAACTTCTCCTCCGGTGTCAGCTGAATGCCCATCTTCTGTGCCTCCATGGCTCGTTCGACCGCCGCGGCGAGTTCCTGGAGGTGCCGGATCCGGTCGCCGATGAGCCTGCGCTGGCGGCGCAGGTGTTCGTTCGGCGAGACGGAGCGGTCGTCCAGGATGTCCGCGATCTGATCGAGGGGGAAGCCGAGTTCGCGGTAGAACAGCACCTGCTGCAGCCGGTCGAGGTCCTCGTCCTCGTAGCGGCGGTAGCCGGCCGGGGTGCGGCCGCCGGGTGACAGCAGGCCGATCTCGTCGTAGTGGTGCAGGGTGCGGACGGTGACCCCGGCCGTCCTGGCCACCTGGCCGACCGAGTAGCTGCTCATCGCGGGTGCTCCCTCCTCGTTGCCCCCAGCCTCCGGCCTCACGGTGCGTGAGGGTCAAGCCGGTTCCGGCGGCCCGGCCGTGCGAGTCTCCGAGCGGACGCCGGGCGGGCCCGGGTCCGGCCTGGCGCACCGGACAATTGTCGCCGCCCGCCGGCCCGGACACGATGGCGGCATGATGACGACTGCCCTGTTCAGGCGGCTGGCCGCGGAGGCGGTCGGCACGGCGGTGCTGGCCGCGGTGCTGATCGGTTCGGGGTTGCGGGCGGCGCAGCCGGGTCCCGCCGGTTCGGCCGCGGTGGGTGCGGTGCTGGCCCCCGCGCTGGCCCTGGGGGTGCTGCTCACGGTGCTGGCGCCGGTCTCCGGGGCGCACCTGAACCCGCTGGTCACCGCCGCCGTCTGGTGGACGGGTCGGCGGGACGGCGGCCCGTCCGGTCGTGAGCTGGTCTGCTACCCGGTGGCGCAGCTGTCCGGTGCGGTGGCGGGTGCGGCGGTGGCGAACGCGATGTTCGGGCGCCCGCTGCTGGAGGTCTCCGGGCGGCGGCTGGCCGCGGGGCCGCTCCGGCTGGCGGAGGCGGTGGCGACCGGGGTGCTGCTGCTGGTGGTGTGCGGGCTGCGGCACGCGGGGCGGGGCCGCTGGGCGCCGGTGGCGGTGGCCGGGTGGGCGGTCGCGGCGTGCTGGGGGACGTCCTCGGGGGCGTTCGCCAATCCGGCGGTGACGGCGGGCCGGGCGCTCTCCGACGGGGCGGCCGGGATCGCGCCCGGCTCGGTGCCGGGGTTCGTGCTGGCGCAGTGCGCGGGTGCGGCCGCGGGGCTGCTGCTGGTGGCGTTGCTGTTCGGCCCGCGGGCGGCCGCGCCGGACGGCGCTGCGGGTCCGGTCGGCCCGGTCGCCGCAGCGGGTCGGGGCGGTCAGGGCGCGGCGAGGAAGGACTTGGCGGCGAGCAGGGCGTCCTCGTCGGCGAGCACGTCGCCGGGCCGGCTGCCGGAGCCGAGCAGCAGGCCGCCCCAGCGCATCGACAGGTAGTCGGCGCTGCGGCGGAGCATGCCGGCGAGCGGGTCGGCGTCGGCGGGGTCGGTGCCGGCGTAGGCGCTGACGGCCCACAGGGTGCGGCCGGCCATCCGGGCCTTGAAGTCGGTGCCGGGGACGCGCATCCAGCCGGACCAGTGGTCGAGGTAGTGCTTGACGGGCGTGCTGACGCTGTACCAGTACAGCGGCGAGACGATCACCAGGTCGGTGGCGTCGAGGGTGGCGTCGAGCAGGGTGCGGGCGTGACCGGTGGGCGGCGGGTAGCTGCCGTCGTGGCGCTGGTCGGCGAAGGCGGGCAGCGGCAGGTCGGTGAGGGTGAGCCACTGCTGCTGCGTACCGGCGGGGAGGTGCTCGGCGGCGCGCCTGGCGAGCAGTTCGGCGTTGCCGCCGCTGCGGGTGGAGCCGAGCAGGAAGAGGAAGCGGCGCGGGGCCTGGTCGGCCATCGGGTCTCCGGGTGTCGTCGTGCGGCGCGGGTCGGCGGTGGCCGGCCGAGGCGTGCAACAACCCGGCCCGCGGCGGTTCTTCCCGCCGCGGGCCGGGGCGCCGGGTGCTACGGCACGGGCTCAGGCGGAGACGGCGCCCTGTGCGTCGACCTTCTCGATCCTGAGGCGGACGAGGAGTTCGCCGGGGACGCCGTTGCGGGCGGCGAACTCCTCGGCCCGGTCCTCGCCCATGTAGCGGGCGCCGATCCGGCCGGCCCAGTGCCGCAGTTCGGCCGGGTCCTCGGAGAGTTCGGCGCGACCCTGCACCAGGACGAAGGAGTACGGCGGCTGCTGGTCGTCGACGCACAGCATGGCGCGGGGGTCACGGGCGAGGTTGCGTCCCTTGACGCTGCTCGCACCGGTGTTGAGCACGACGTCCCCGCCGTCCAGCACGAACCAGACGGGCGTGACGTGCGGCCGGCCGTCCGCGCGGGTGGTGGCGAGCTTGCCGGTGCGGGTGCCGTGGGAGAGGAAGGCGCGCCATTCGGGCTCGGTCATCCGTGTCATGGCGCCATCCTTGCGGCTGCGGCCGGACGGCCCGGGGCGGCGCGCCGTCGCGCCGGGCGGCCCGGCGCCGGGTGCGCCCGGGCCCGGGCGGTCAGTCCCCGGCGCCGTACCGGGTGAGGTAGCCGGCGAACCGCGCGATGTCGTCGTCGGTCCAGTCGGTGAAGCGCTCGCGGAAGGCGAGCCGGCGGCGCTCGGCGGCGTCGGCGAGCAGCCGCAGTCCGTCCTCGGACGGGTGCAGCAGCTGGCCGCGCTGGTCCTCCGGGTCGGGTTCGCGGGTGATCAGGCCGAGCTTCTCGAGGGCGGTGACCTGTCGGCTGACGGTGGACTTGTCGAGCATGAAGTGGGCGGCGAGGTCGGCGGCGCGGCAGCTGCCGCGTTCCTTGACCAGGTCGAGCATGCTGTAGGTGACCAGCGACAGGTCGGGGTGCATCTGCGCGGCCTTGTGGCGGGCCCGGCGGGCGAACGCGGTGAGCTCGCGCTGGATGGCGTCCAGGGCGGCGTCGCGGTCGGGCATGCGTGCTCCTTCGGTGGGGGACGGCGGGACCACCGTACGGCGCGCGGGCGGGATGTCCGGCACCGGCCACCAAGTTGCACTTTACAACCTAGACCCGGAGGAGTACGTTCCGGTACGGACGGGTTCGCGGGCGGCGGCCCTGGACAAGCCGCCGCCCACCCCCCGCGCGTCCCGGCGGCGCCGGGGCGCCTCAGAGCACCTCGGCGAGCTCGCGCAGCAGCCGGGCCTTGGCACGGGCGCCGACCATGCTCTTCACCGGCTCGCCGCCGCGGAAGACCATCAGGGTCGGCATCGAGAGCACCCCGTAGCGGGCCTGCGTCTCGGGGTTGGTGTCCACGTCGAGCTGGACGACCCGCAGCCGGTCCGCCTCCTCCCGGGCGACCTCGGCCAGCACCGGGGCGATCATGCGGCAGGGCGGGCACCAGGCGGCGGTGAAGTCCACCAGCACCGGCCGGTCGGCCGCGAGCACCTCGGTGGCGAAGGTGGTGTCGGTGACCTCGTCGATTCCTGCGAACGCCATGGGTGTTCCTCTCTACGTCGGGTCGGGACGGCCCGGGCGGGGCCCGGGGTGCGGGGCCAGTTCGCAGCGCGGTTCGGGACCGCCGGGCAGGTCGGCGGCGGCCTCGAACTCGGCGCGGGCGAGCTGGGCGGCGACCTCGTCGCGGACGGCCTGCAACCGGGCGACGACGGCGTCGAGTTCGGCGAGCTTGGCCCGGTAGACGTCCAGCGAGGCCGGGCAGGAGTCGCCCGCGGGGTGTCCGGCCTGCAGGCACTCGACGAACGGCCTGGTCTCCTCCAGTCCGAAGCCGAAGTCCTGCAGGATCCGGATCTGCCGGAGCAGCCGGAGGTCCTCCTCGTCGTACTCGCGGTAGCCGTTGCCGGTGCGCCGGGCGGGCAGCAGTCCGCGCGACTCGTAGTACCGCAGGGTCCGTGTGGTGGTGCCCGCCCGCCGGGCCAGCTCGCCGATCCGCATGCCCCCGACGGTAGACCTTGCCGTGGGCGTCAACGCCAGCCCGTCCGCCGGGGAATCAGCCGTCGGTCTCCCGGAGGTCGGCGACCGTCCGGTCGGAACTCCGCACGGCGTACCGGACCCGCAGCGTCGCGCCGCCCGCCCACCGTTCCTCGACGGCGACCAGGGCGAGCCCGCCGGCCGCGCCCGCGGGGCGGGCCGTCCAGGAGTCGGGGGCGGTGGCCGCCCGGAAGACCGGGTCGGCGCCGGGGTGGCCGGCCGGCCACGCGTCGAGGCGGGCGTTCAGCTCCGGGGCCAGCCACTCGGCGCGCACCTCGGAGGGGGTGAGGCCGGGGCCGGTGCCGCGCACGGCGTCCCGGTACGCGGCCAGGAAGCCGCGCACCACCGCGGTGCCGGCGTCGGCGGAAGCGGAGGCGGGGGCGGCGGCCGGGCCGGGGACGGCCGCGAGGGTCAGGGCGGCGAGGGTCAGGGCGGCGAGGCAGGCGAGGCCCGCCGGCGGGGTGCGCACGGCGCCCAGCCGACCACGGGCCCGGGGCGCCGCGGCGGCGACACACGGGCCGTCACCCGGACGGGTCGGGCCGGGACGGCTCAGAGCGTGGCGGCGGCCTCGTCCAGGGCGGTGGTGATCCGGCCGAGGAGCCGCTGCAGCTGGGCGAGCTCCTCGACGGTGACCGAGGAGGAGCGCAGGATGCGGCGGGGCACCGCCTCCAAGGCCTGCTCGCGCAGGGCGGCGCCCTCCTCGGTGAGGCGGACGGTGACCGAGCGCTCGTCCTCGGCACTGCGTTCGCGGCGCACCCGGCCGGCCGCCTCCAGGCGCTTGATCAGCGGGGAGAGGGTGCCGGAGTCGAGCCGCAGCCGCTCGCCGATCTTCTTCACCGGGAGGTCGCCGTGCTCCCAGAGCACCAGCATCACCAGGTACTGCGGGTAGGTGAGGCCGAGGTCCTTGAGGACGATCCGGTACACGCTGTCGAAGGCGCGCGAGGCCGCGTGCAGCGAGAAGCAGATGTGGCGGTCGAGGCGGAGCAGGTCCTCCTCGGGCACCGCTGGCAGTGCGGTCATGCCTCCCAGGATAGCCGGGTCGCCGACATTTTAGTTGTGCGCAATTTAGTTGTGTGCTCTACTTGTGGTCGCAGGGCAGCCGGGACCTCCGGCCGCCGCTCCGATGCAGGAAGAGGACGGGTCCATGGACGCGCTGTACACCGCTGTCGCCACCGCCAACGGCCGCGAGGGTCGGGCCGTGAGCTCCGACGGACAGATCGACCTGGCGCTGGCGATGCCGCCGGCGCTCGGCGGCAACGGCCAGGGCACCAACCCCGAGCAGCTCTTCGCGGCGGGCTACGCGGCCTGCTTCGCCAGCGCCCTCGGCCTGGTCGGCCGGCAGTCCAAGGTCGACACCGGCGACATCTCGGTGACCGCCGAGGTCAACATCGGCAAGGACGACACCGGCTTCGGCCTCTCCGTGGTGCTGCGCGTCGAGGTGCCCGAGGCGCTCGCCGGCGAGACCGCCGAGCTGCTGGTCAAGCAGGCCCACGAGGTCTGCCCGTACTCCAAGGCCACCCGCGGCAACATCCCGGTCGAGCTGATCGTCGAGTAACCGCCGCGGGGCGCGAACGGGGGGAGACGGGGGAAACGGGAACGGCGGACCGCCGGGGCACTCTCCCTGCCCCGGC
>NZ_JBFBDW010000075.1:0-33303 GCF_040683455.1 Kitasatospora sp. NPDC093679 | reverse complement strand
CGAGCCGGCGTGGTCCTCGCCGCGCTGATCCTGTGGCTGCGAGCCGAGGAGCAATGACTCACACCAACAAGATCAATTATGAGACACGGCCTAGGCGCTAGGCAGTTGACGGACGAAGCGGACGCGCCTCCCCGCAACGCAGCTCACCCGCACGCCAGCCAGCCCGCCCGGACCACCGACGCGAGCACTCCGCCGGCCACTCCGCGCCGGGCGGACCGGCGGTGCAGCCTCCCCCGGCCGTGCCGCTTCCGGCACCACATCGCACCGGACCGCGACAACGAGGCGCACGGCCTGCCCCTCCGCCCGCCCCTCCGCCTGCCGCCCGACCGGCCGGCCGGCCACTCGGCCTACAGCCCGGAGGACGCCACCCCGAGGCACGTCGAGGCCCGCTCGGCGCCCGTCCGTCCGTGCACGGGTGTGACACACCACGGTCGATCGGCGCTCAGTCAGGTACGGCCCATCCCTGCCACCGGTGCCGAGGTGCGAGACGCTGCCCGCGCCGCGGCGAATGCCCCTGAGGCATTCGCCGCCGAGTCATGCCTGAAAAGAATTCATGACACCTTCCGGATACCACTCCGCCGCATACTGAATCGGTTTCTCAGCGACAAGTGTCAATACGTGGCGGGACTGCGCCACCACCCCCGCGCGCCCTGCGCCCCGCGCACGACCCGGCCGGATTTCGGCGTACGGGCGGCGCGGACGGCTGCGGACGGATCTGCCAGCAGATATTGGCCCGGCAATTCCCGACCAAAATCCGACGGGAACACCGCCCGCTGTGGCGAAATCCTGCCATTTGTGCGCCCGCCCTTTCCCGCATACCTGATCCTTCGTCATGATTCCGGCCGAGCACCACGGCGTACTGTCCGGCCCGCTCCCCCGCCGGGTGGCGGATGCCGGCCGATCGCCGGGACGCGCCGCCGGCGCCCGCTCCACTCTCAGCCCGCTCCACCCCCTGCCCGCTCCACTCTCAGCCCGCTCCACCCCCTGCCCGCTCCACCCCCCAGCCGGCTCCGCCCTCAGCCCGCGCCGACCCGGCGCCTCGGAGCCGCGCGACCGCGCACCCGCGGTCCCACCACGGAAGGAACCGAATGAAGCGAAAGCTCGCCGTCGGAGCCGTTCTGTCCTCCTCGGTCGTCCTGGCCGGCGCGATCCAGGTCGGTGCCGGATCGGCCCACGCCGCGCCGGCGCCCGTCGCTGTGGCCCGCGCCCTCGGCCTGTCGGGCCAGGAGCAGTTGATCGTGAAGGACATGATCACGGACCCCGACGGCACCCGGCACGTGCGTTACGAGCGCACCTTCGCCGGCCTGCCCGTCCTGGGCGGCGACCTGATCGTCCACCAGAGCGCGCAGGGTGCCATACGCTCCGCCGACCGCGCCGTGGCCGGCCGGGTCGCCCCCGCCTCGCTCACCCCGAAGCTCACCGCCGCGCAGGCCGCCTCCAAGGCGCACGACGCGGTCGCCGCCACCGTCGGAGCCCCGGAAGGCGACGAACCCGCCCTCGTCTCGGTCGACCGGCCGGGGCCGGCGCAGTTGGTGGTGTGGGCGGCCTCCGGCACCCCGCGACTGGCCCACCGCACCACCGTCGAGGGCGTCCGCGCCGACGGCACCCCGAGCAGCCAGGTGGTCGTCACCGACGCCGCCACGGGCGAGGTGCTGTCCAGCCACGAGCAGGTGCAGACCGCCAACGCGACCGGCACCGGCACCGGCGTCTTCGTCGGCTCGGTCCCGCTGACCACCACCTACACCGGCTCGACGTACCAGCTGAAGGACGCCACCCGCGGCGGCCAGTACACCGTGTCCATGAACGGCAAGCAGGGCGGCAAGGGGACGCTCTACACCGATGCCGACAACGTGTGGGGCACCGGCCTGGTCTCCGACAGCCAGTCCGCCGCCGTGGACGCCCAGTACGGCGCCGCCGTGACCTGGGACTTCTACAAGAACACCTTCGGCCGCCTGGGAATCCGAAACGACGGTGTCGGCGCCTACAGCCGGGTGCACTACGGCAAGAACTACTCCAACGCGTTCTGGAGCGACAGCTGCTTCTGCATGACGTACGGCGACGGTGCGTCCAACACCCACCCGCTGACCGCGCTCGACGTCTCCGGCCACGAGATGAGCCACGGCGTCACCGCCAACACGGCGGGCCTGAACTACTCCGGCGAGTCCGGCGGCCTGAACGAGGCCACCAGCGACATCTTCGGCACCGGCGTGGAGTTCTACGCCAACCTGGCCGCCGACAAGGGCGACTACCTGATCGGCGAACTCGTCGACATCCACGGCGACGGCACTCCGTTGCGCTACATGGACAAGCCCTCCAAGGACGGCCACTCCGCCGACTACTGGTCCTCCTCCGTGGGCTCCCTGGACGTCCACTACTCGTCCGGCGTCGCCAACCACTTCTTCTACCTGCTGGCCGAGGGCAGCGGCGCGAAGACGATCAACGGCGTCAGCTACAACAGCCCGACCTACAACGGCTCCACCGTCACCGGCATCGGCCGCGACAAGGCGCTGCAGGTCTGGTATCGGGCGCTGAGCGTCTACATGACCTCCACCACCGACTACAAGGGCGCGCGCACCGCGACCCTGAACGCGGCGACCGACCTCTACGGCGCCGGCTCCGCCGAGTACGCCCAGGTCGCCGCCGCCTGGGCCGCGGTGAACGTCAGCTGACGCACCACGGAACGAGTACCGCGGCAGCCGGGTCTCCAGGGCGGAGGCCCGGCTGCCGCCGCGTCGGTTCCACGGGCTCGGCGGGCCAGGGGCTCGGCGGGCCAGGGGCTCGGCGGGCCAGGGGTGCGGCGAGCCGCCGGCGAGGTCGGCACGTGAGCAGCGGGTGCCCGGGACGGCAGCGGTTCAGGGGCACGGCAGCGGTTCAGGGGCCCAGGCGGGCGAGTTGGGCGGCGCGGGTGCGGCGCAGGTCGGCGGCGAGTCGCCGGGTGGACGCCGCGGCACCGGCGGTGGACTCGGAGTCGGCGAGGCGGACGGACTGCTCCAGGTACTCGCGCAGGTGCAGGACGGCGTAGCGGTCGAAGTCGGCACCTCCGGTCCGCTCGGCCTCGGCGTACTCGGCGGCGGTGGTGAAGCCGGGCATGTCGTGGCCGGTGTGCGGGTTGTCGCCGGAAACCCCGCCGAGCCGGGTCAGTTCCTGCAGTCGAGCCAGGTCGCCGCGGCCTCCGGCGGCGATCTCCGAGGCGAGCGAGCGGAGTTCGGGGCCGGTGGCCCGCTCTGCGGTCAACTCGGCCAGCCGGACGTTCTGTTCGGTCATCGGCACCAGCAGTTGCAGCCAGGCCGCGTCGGTCGGGTTGAATGCGGTGGCAGAAGGGGCGGCCGGGGCCGCCACGGCAGCCGCGGGCCGGTCCGACGGCCGGGCGACCGCCGCCAGGGCGCCGCACACCGCGAGGGCGGCCACGGCCGCGGCGACGAAGGCTCGTCTCATCGTTCCTCCTGGGCCTCCGGGTGCGGCGGGGAAGGGACTCCTGGCCGCACCCGGAGGGGTCGTCGGGTCAGGCCGTGCCGCCTGCACCGCACTTGACGATCGGGGCGATGCAGTCCCGGACCCGGCGGGCCATCTCGGCCGCCGGCCAGACGTTGAAGAAGTCGCCGTGCATCGTGTAGCCGGGCCCGGAGGCCAGCCGCAGCCGCGACGGGTCGCCGGTCACCGGGTAGCGCAGCACCTGGCGGAGCTTGGGCACCGGGATCGGGTGGCCGGCCGGGCAGGCGCCGTTGACCGGGTAGGACATGTGGCTCTTGTGGTCGGCGGAGTCGAGGTCCTTGCCGTTCCAGCACTGCGGGAAGTCCAGGTAGGACTCCAGCATCGATCCCGCCGGGCAGTTGACGAAGTCGTGCGAGGGGTTGACCTCGCCGGCGTGCAGGCAGGACCAGCGGGCGATGCTGTTGTCGTTCGGTCCGGTGGCCTTGGCGTTGCCGGCGACGATCCGCAGGCCGCGCGGCAGCGGCTGGGTCTGTGCGATGACCTCGTCGCGGACGCCTTCGCCGAGGTAGTAGAAGGTGGTGCCGGTGGGCTCGACCGGGACGTTGTCGGCGTACAGGGTCGGCACCCAGTAGGAGGAGGTGTCGACGGCGGGATTGCAGGTGCCGCCGGACTGCTCCAGCCGGCCGAGGTCGGAGTTGGCGTCGGTGGCCGCGTTGCCGAAGAAGCTGTGCATGTGCGAGGCGCCGGACAGGCCGGGGAAGACGATCGGGTCGTCGGGCAGGCGGTGGCTGAACGGGCAGTCGGCGAGGAACTCGGCGACCCGCACGGCGCCCGGCGGCACGCCCTGGGTCCCGACCGAGCCGTAGACCTGGAACTCCCAGAGCGAGACGCCCCAGACGGTGGCGCGGGCGGTGGCCAGGACGCGCACGTACCGGCCGGTGGCGGCCAGGTCGAGGGTCTGCCGGCCGCCGGTGGCGCCGGTGACCTGGCGGACGGTGAGCCAGTCGTTGCCGTTCGCGGAGACCTGGACCTGGTAGGCGCTGGCGTAGGCGGCCTCCCAGCCGAGGACGATGCGGTCGATCGCGGCGTTCCCGCCGAGGTCGACCCGGATCCACTGGTTGTCGGCGGCGGCGCTGGACCAGCGGGTGCCGTCGTTGCCGTCGACGGCCAGCGAGGCCGGGTAGGCGGCGTTCTCGACCGAGGAGGAGGTGACCGGCCGGCCCTGCGAGATCGGCTGGTCGACGGCCTGCGCCGGGCCGGAGGTGCCGGTCAGCACCGCGCCCGCGGTGAGAACGGCGGCGGCCAGGGCCACCAGACGGCGCCGCCAGGCGGCACGGCGGTGGATCTGCGGGCGCGGTCGGGAGGACCGCAGCACGGTGGGACTCATGGCTCTCCAATCGGGTGGGGTCGGAGCCTGAGCGCACGGTGCCCGGGTGGGGCGGCGGCACCGCATGAGAGAGCGCTCTCTCAGGGGAAGATAGGAGCGCCCCTAAGGAGTGTCAAGGAGTCATGAGGATGCTCCGTCAACGGATCGATGCCAGCGCTCCCGCATCCCGACGCATCGTCAGAGAGCGCTCACCCGTCGGACATCGCTGAACGGTCGGCCGGGACAGCTGGATGCGGAGCCCGGCCGATCCGGTCGATCCGGCCCCGCCCGGGCGGCGTCGGACGTGGATCGCGCCGATCGTGCCGCCGGGCCGCGCACCGCCGGGAAAGTCCAGGGACGGCCGCGGGCCCGGCCGCTACGATCGGCGCCGCACCCGATCACGGCGGCCGACCCACCGCCCGCCCCGCGGACGACATGGAGGACTTCCGATGACGCAGGCGCCCGAGCGGCAGGCCGACCATCCCGAGCGGCTGACGGCCGGCCATCCCTTCCGGCAGTGGAAGACCTGGCGGATCCCCGGCACCGGGCTGACCCTCACCGGCTACTCGCGGGCCAACGACAAGACCTTCTTCCACGTACCCGAGCTGCGCTGCAGCCTCGACGCCGGACTCTGCGAGGGACGGCAGCCGGACACCGTCTTCCTCACCCACACCCACGCCGACCACGCCAAGGACCTCGACTTCCTCGCCGCCAAGGCCTCCGGGGTCGACATCCACCTGCCCGCCGCGGCGGTCCCGTACGTGGAGTCCCACCTGCGCGCCTCGGCCGAGTTGAACCACGGTCCGGACTACGACCCGGCACTCGCCGGGCACCGGCTGCACGGGGTCCGGGGCGGCGATGAGTTCTCCTTCGGCCGCGGCGGCCACCGGGTCCGGGTGGTGGAGTGCGAACACAAGGTGCCGTGCGTCGGGTACGCCTTCTCGGAGGTGCGGACGGCCCTCGCCGCCGAGTACGAGGAGCTGCGGCGGACGCTGCTCGCCGAGGGGCGCGGCGCGGAGTTCGGACGGATCGTGGCGCAGCGCCGCCGGGAGGGCGCCGAGGTCGACCGGGAGGTCGTCCGTCCGCTGTTCGCCTACCTCGGCGACACCCATGTGAACGTCTTCGACCGGAACCCGTGGCTGCTGGAGTACCCGGTGGTGATCACCGAGTGCACCTACCTGGACGACGCCGAGCTGGAGCGGGCCGACCGGGTCGGGCACACGGTGTGGAGCCGGCTGAGGCCGGTGGTCGAGGCGCACCCGGAGACGCTGTTCGTGCTGACGCACTTCAGCCTGCGTCACTCCGACCGGGAGGTCCTGGAGTTCTTCCGGTCGGAGCGGGAGCGCGGCGGGCCCGGCAACGTGCTGCTCTGGGTGCACCCGGAGAGCAGCCTGCCGGAGCAGCACCAGCGGACCGACGGCTGACCGGCCGTCCCGGTCGGCCCGGGACGGCCGGACACCGAGCCCCGAACGGCAGGAGCACCGTCATGACCGACACCCCGCCCGACCCGTGCACGGCGGCCCTCTCCCACCCCGACCCGGCGGTGCGGGAGCAGGCCGTGCGCGCTCTCCGGTCCCGGGATGCGGCCGGGATGGACGCCCTCCCCGCCCTGCTCGCGCTGTTCGGCGACCCGGACGGCAGGGTGGCGTGTCAGGCACGCACAGTCGTCGAGGAGCTCGGGGCGCGGGCCGTCCCCGCCCTGCAGCGGATCCGGCGTTCCGGGCCGGGGCGGCTGAGGTCGGCCGCACTGACGGCCCTGGCCGAGATCGGCGGCGAACCGCTGCTCTCCGCGCGGGACATGGCCGCCGTGGAACGGCTGGTCCGGATCAAGCTGACCGCCGACCGGCCGCAGCCGCTCAACGCCTGCTGGCTGTACTGGATCGCGGTGGCGGGCGGCGACCAGCCGGGCATCATGCGGGTCCTCGGGTTGACCGAGCCGCGGCCGGTGACCTTCGAGCTGGGCAACGCGATCCTGGACGCGGACGTCCACGGTTTCGGTGACGACGAGCCGGGCAGCCCGCTGGGCCGGGTGTTCGTGACGCCCGAGCTGGACGGCTGGACGCTGGTGGCCGGCGCGTGGTGCGACCCGTGCGACGCGGAGCGCGGCGAGGAGCTGCGGGAGCGGTGCATCGAGCTGAGCGCACGTTACGGCCGCGCCCAGGCGTACTACTTCGGCGCGCAGAACGACGGATCGGCCTGGCTGGTCGCCGAGAACGGCACGGTGGTGCGCCGCTACCAGGAGGCCGGTGACGCCGACGACGGGCTGTGGACCCTCGGCGAGCCGCTGGAGTACGAGCGAGCCCGGCGCGCCGGACTGGGACTGCCCGTTCCCTGGGACGACACCGTCCGCGAGGACCTCGACGACGCCGAGGACGAGTGGCGGTGGGAGGCGTTCGATCTCGCACGCGGGATCGCTGCGACGCTGAGCATCGATCCGCTGGCGATCGGACCGCACACCCCGGTGCGGGGCACGCCGATGATCGCCCTGACGCCCGTCGGCGTCGCCGAGGGCGTGCCGCGCGGCGCCTACGCGATCTGACGCCGTGGGCCGCCGGCGATCCCCGGGCCGGTGGCCCGGCAGGGGCCGCCCGGTTGCCGTCGGCCCGCCGGCCGGGCGCGGGTCAGTCCGACCGGCCGCGCCGGGCGGCCCGCCGCGGCGAGGGCGCGCACCTCCGCCAGTTGCTCCGGGGTGAAGCCACGCTTGAGGATCGGGGTGAAGAACTTCGGAGCGTGGAGGAGCAGGAAGAAGTCCGCGGTCTCCACGAACCGGACGGACCACCAGGCGATCTCCGAGGTGTGGCCCGGACGCCGGACGGTCACCCCGGTCTCGGTGACGGTGACCTCGGTGGCACCTGGAACGCTCGGCGTCTGCTGACGGGCGGCCGACCGGGTGCCGATGGTGAGGTGGGCCAGGAGCCCGAGGGCCATGAGTGAGGACCAGGTGCCGAGCGTGACGTCCCCGAAGCTCCAGATCTCGAGCTGACCGAGCAGCAGGAGACAGACGACCGCCGTCCAGGCGTTCTTCCGCGGTTTCGCCAGCGCCTGCTGGAAGGCCCGCACGCGTTCCTGCGGGGTGGTCTCGTAGCTGACCGTGATGTGCATGGTGCTCCGTTCACAAGGGACGGATCATCATGGCGCAGGCCCGTACCCGGCGGAAGGGGGGTCATCAGCAGGGCTGCCGCCAGGCGTCGAGCTCCAGGTGCTTGGTCATGGAGCTGAGGCCGATCTGGCGGCTCTTGGCGCAGTACTGCGCGTTGGGCGTCTTGTACTCGACGTGGAAGACCGCCTTGCCGGCCGCGATGAAGGGCTTGAGGGCGTCGCACTCGTCGAACTCGGCGCACTGCTCGTTGACGGCGAAGTCGAAGTCGCCGACCAGGGCGGGGATCTGGTCGAGGTCGTTCTTGAGGCCGACGGCGAGGCCGCGGTCGTGGGCGAGCTTGGCGATGGCCTTGTTGTAGGTGAGCTGGTCGCCGGCGCTGATCTGGAATCCGGTGTCGGCGCGGTAGTTCTCCACCAGGTCCGGTTCGACGCCGTCGAAGCCCTTGTCGCGGCACATGTCGAAGCGCTTGGCCATCAGCGGCAGCAGGACGTCGGTGCGGCGGATGTCCAGTGAGGACTCGCCCTTCCAGCCGTTCGCCCCGCCGAGGACGGTCTTGGGGAAGCTCTTGGCGTCGGAACGGTAGTCCTCGTACGCGCCGACGTTGACGTAGCAGATGACCTTGCGGCCCTTGGCGTGCAGCGCGGCGACCGTGGCGGCGTCGTTCTCGAAGCCGTCGATGTCGTAGACCGGCACGTCGACGCCGGTGTCGACGCGGCCGTCGAGCTGCCACTGCCAGGCCGTGCGCGGGGCGGGCTGCCAGCGGGCGGCCGTGGTGGGGCTGCCGCCGGTCGGGCTGCCGGAGGGGGCCGTGTCGTTGCCCGGGGTCGGCGAGGGGCTCGCCGAGGAGGTGCCGCTCGCGCTCGCGGACCCGGACGGTGCCGGGTTCGCCGTACCGGACGGCGCCGCGGTGGGCTCGTCCGGGGCGGGGCCGTCGTCGTCGCCCCCGCCGGAGCACCCGGCGAGGGTGAGCAGCAGGGCGGCCGCGGCGAGGGCGGCGGGGTGGCGGCGGGTCATGGGTCGGTCTCCGTCCGGGTGGGCGTGAGGGCGGGCCCCGCGAGGGCCGGTGTCAGGGCCGGCGACAGCGTCCGCCACGGGTTGTCGCCGTCGCCCGGTGTCGCGTAGTGGACGGCGGCGCCGCGCAGCCTGGCCTCGCGGGGGACGGCGCGCAGCCG
Organism: Kitasatospora sp. NPDC093679; assembly: GCF_040683455.1. NCBI lineage: Bacteria > Bacillati > Actinomycetota > Actinomycetes > Kitasatosporales > Streptomycetaceae > Kitasatospora > Kitasatospora sp. NPDC093679. The sequence continues at coordinate 24,233 of NZ_JBFBDW010000075.1, read as the reverse complement.
GCCGGACGGCACGCCGTGCACCAGGTGGCAGAAGAGCTCCGGCGGGTGGTCGGCCGTCCAGCGCGGTACGGGCGCCGCCTCGTACGCCTGCCAGTCTCCCTCGAAGGTGACCAGCAGGTCGGCAACCCCGCCGTCGGCGTAGGCCGGGTCGGGGTGGGTGCCGTGGCCGAGGACGACGCTCTCGCAGCCCAGGGCGCGGGCGGCGACGGTGAGCCGCCGCTGGTAGGGCAGGAACGCCGGATCGGTGCACGCCTGGTCGAAGTAGACGCCGTCGGTGCCGTACCAGGCGCGGTGGCGCTGGAGGTCCTCGGCCACGGCGGCGTGCGGGCGGCGGCCGTAGCCGGTGTCGACGTAGCCGAGGATGCGGACCCCGGCCTCGCGGAGTTCGGCGACGGGTTCGGCGAGCACCGGGTCGGGTGCCTCGCCGGGGCCGTCGGCGGCGTTGACGACGACGCCGTACAGGCGCGGTGCGGCCCGGACGAGGGCCCGCCAGGCGGACGGGTCCTCGGCCGGGTGCACGTAGAGCGGTACCAGCAGTCGCTCCTCCATCAGGCGGCGCGCCCCCGGCTGTCGTTCGGGCCGTCCTCCGCGGCGGCCTTCAGGCCGTGCCAGAGGTCGGCCAGCGAGTCGGCGAGCGTGGTCCGCGGCTCCCAGCCCAGCGCGCGGGCGGTGGAGATGTCGGCCTGCTGCCAGGAGACGGCGGCGGAGCGCTCGGATCCGGCGCCGTGCTCCTCGATCCGGCCGCCGAACTGCGCGGCGGCGACCAGGGCGTCGGCGACGGCGCGGACGGGCCGGGCCTCGCCGCCGGCGATGTTGACCACCGGGGGCAGCGGGTGGGCGGCGGTGAGCACGGTGCCGACCGCGCGGGCGACGTCGCGGGCGTCCACGAAGTCGCGGTGCGCGGAGAGGTCGCCGAGGGTGACGGTGCCGTCCGGGCCGACCCGGCGGAGTTCGGCGGCGAGCCGACCGGCCAGCGAGGTGCCGGGCGCACCGGGGCCGATCGGGTTGAACACCCGCAGCACCACGGCGTCCTGGCCTTCGGCGGCGGCGTCGGCGACGGCCAGGGTGCCGGCGAGCTTGGTGGCGCCGTACAGGCCGCCGGGCCGCGGGGCGGCGGTCTCGGCGAGCGAGCTGCCGTGCTCGCAGGCGCCGTACTCGGCGGCGGAGCCGAGGTGGACGAGCCGGGTGCCGGGCAGTGCCGCGCGCAGGGCGGCGGCGAGCACGGCGGGGCCGCGGGCGTTGAGGCCGGTCTGCAGCAGGGCGTCGCCGGTGACGGCGCCGGCGCAGTTCACCACCGCGGCGGGGCGGAGGTCGGCGAGCAGTGCGGCGAGGCCCTCGACGGTCTCGTTGGCGAGGTCGATCCGCAGGTCGGCGGCGGCGGAGTGGCCGGCACGGAGCACCCGCGCACCGGGGAAGGTGCGCAGGTGCTCGGCGATGTGGCCGCCCAGGAAGCCGGTGGCTCCGAGGACGAGGACGTCCATGGGTCAGGCACCCCGCAGCAGCAGGTCGCGGTTCTCGCGGAAGTCGGCGTTGGCCCGGTCGTAGTCGTCGGGGCGGCCGATGTCCAGCCAGTAGCCGTTGAACTCGTAGGCCTGCGGCGGGGTTCCGGCGTCCAGCAGGTCGAGGACGAGGTCGTCGAAGCCGAGCGGCTTGCCGGGGGTGTAGTGGGTGAGGGTGGTCTTGGAGAGGCCGTAGACGCCCATCGAGACGTGGTAGTCCATGCTGGGCTTCTCGCGGAACTCGGTGACCCTGCCCTGCTCGGTGGTGAGGACGCCGAAGTCGATGTTGACCTTGCGGGCGTAGGTGGCGATGGTGAGCGGCGCCTCGGCGTCGATGTGCTGCTTGAGCACGTCGCCGTAGGCGAGGTCGGTGAGGACGTCGCCGTTCATGACGAGGAAGTGCTCGGGCAGGGTGTCGAGCATGGTGAGCAGCGGGCCCATGGTGCCGAGCGGGGTCTCCTCGGTGGTGTAGGAGACGTCGATGCCCCACTGCGACCCGTCGCCGACGTACGCGCGGATGATGTGGCCGAGGTGGCCGATGGCGAGGGTGCAGCTCTCGAATCCGGCCGCGACGAGCTGGCGCATGACGATCTCGAGGATGGCGTGCTGGTCGCCGATGGGCACGAGCGGCTTGGGCAGCGCGGTGGTGTACGGGCGCAGGCGGACGCCCTTGCCGCCGGCCAGGATGACAGCGTGCATGCTGGTGCTCCTTGTCTGTGTGCGGTGGTGGCGGGGCGCGGGTCAGACGTTGTACAGGTCGGTCTTGTAGCGGGCCAGGTTGGCCGGGTCGCGGAAGAACTCGATGGTGTGCAGCAGGCCCTCCTCCAGGGAGTGGGCGGGGGCCCAGCCGGTGGCCTCGCGCAGGCGGGTGGCGTCGGCGACCAGGCGCATGACCTCGGAGGCGGCGGGACGGATGCGGTCGGTGTCCTCACGGACCGTCAGGTCGGCGTCCATCAGCTTGCCGACCAGGGTGACCAGGTCGCCGACGGAGATCTCGCCGCCGGTGCCGGCGTTGAAGGTGCGGCCGACGACCTGCTCGGCGGGGGCGGTGCCGACGGTCGCGAACGCGGCGGCGGTGTCCTTGACGTAGAGGAAGTCGCGGGTGGGGCGGAGGTCGCCGAGGGTGATGGTGCGCTCCCCCGCCGCGACCTGGCCGATGACGGTCGGGATGACGGCGCGCATGGACTGGCGCGGGCCGAAGGTGTTGAACGGACGGAGCGTCACCACGGGGGTCTCGAAGCTGGCGTGGTAGCTGTCCGCGAGCCGGTCGCCGCCGGCCTTGGAGGCCGCGTACGGGGACTGGGTGTTGATCGGGTGGTCCTCGGTGATCGGGACGGTCTGCGCGGTGCCGTAGGTCTCGCTGGTGGAGGTGTGCACCAGGCGCGGGATCTCCAGGTGGCGGACGGCCTCCAGCACGTTGAGGGTGCCGGTGACGTTGGTCTCCACGTAGGAGTGCGGGGCCTGGTAGGAGTACGGGATCGCGATGAGCGCGGCCAGGTGGTACACCGCGTCGGTGCCCTTGACCAGGCCGGTCACCGAGCCCGGGTCGCGGACGTCGCCGAGCACGATCTCCACGTTGTCCAGGACGTCCTGGCTCAGGGTCTCCAGCCAGCCGAACGAGGAGAAGGAGTTGTACTGGACCATCGCGCGGACCCGGTGGCCGTCGGCGACGAGCTTCTCGACCAGGTGGGAGCCGATGAAGCCCTCGGCTCCGGTGACGGCGGCGGTGGTGGCGGTGGTGCTGCTCATGGGCGAGCCTCCGGTGGTGTGGACGTGTGGGTGTGGCTCGCGGGCCCCTGCACGGGGCGCGCGGTGGGGGGGTACGTGGGTGCCGTCGGTGCGGCACGGGCCCGTTCGGGCGGGTGGCGCGTCAGCCGTGCGCGGTGCGCGTCATCTGTGCGCGGTGACGCGGCCGGTTCTGGCACGGGCGGCGAGGACCAACGCGCCGACGGCGAGGCCGGTGGCGGCCAGCCTGGCCGGGGTGGCCCAGGCCGGGTCCAGCGCGCCGGCGGTGCTCTCCGCGACGGCCGCCGCGGTGCATATCAGTGCGGGCGGCCACACGGCGCCGAAGACCTGGAGCAGCAGGGCCGTCCAGAGCAGGGCGCCGAGCAGCAGCAGTCCGCCGAGCTGCACCGGGCCTGGCAGGGCGCCCGTCCAGAGCAGCGCGGCGCCGGTGCCGAGGGCGGCGAGGACGGCGAGGTAGCCCGCGAGGAGCCTGACGAGCGTGCGGTCGGTGCGGTTGCGGAACTGGTCGGCGGTGGTGCTGGTGTACAGCGCCGTCACCGAGCGGCTGCGGAACCGGAAGAGCAGCCATTCCGCGAGCCCCATGGTGAGGGTCAGCGCGACGGCGGCCGAGGCACCGCCGGGCACCGCGGGCCGCCAGGGGTCGCCGAACGAGGCGGTGATCACCAGCGCGCCGACGGCGAGGCCGAACAGGCCGTGCGGCAGGCTGTCGGCGAGCGGCACGCCCGCCTCCGGCGTCTTGTCGCCGGCCTTGAGCCGCTGCCCGATCTCGATGCCGGCGAAGACGGCGGCGAGGAGGAGCGACAGCGCCGGGCCGGCGATCCGCAGCCAGTTCGGCAGGTCGACCGCGAGGGTGGCGGCCGCACCGGCGGTGGTCGGTGCGAGCGCGCCCATCAGCCGCTTGGCCCGCCGGGTCACCAGCAGCACGGTGGCCGAGGCGAGGTAGAGCGACTGCCCCGCGGCGAACAGCAGCACCGCGGTGTCCGCCCCGGCGAGGGCGGCCGCGCCGGTGCCGAGCGCGGTGGCGGTGAGACCGCCGCGCAGCAGGCTGCGGCCGACCGCGGCCCGGGCACCGAGCGAGCGCCAGGCGTACGCCCGGTGGGCGAGCGCCTGGTTGAGGCTCCAGCCGACCAGTGCGGTCAGCGCGAGGGCGCTGCCGACGCCGCCGGACTGCAGGAACCGTGCGGTCGGCAGGTAGGCGAGGCCGGGCAGGGCGAACAGCAGGCCGCGCAGCACGGTGCGCAGCGGGTCGGCCTGCCAGGGGTCGTGCGGCTCCGGCGGCGCGGGGTGGCGCCGCTCGGTGCGGGCGAAGAGCTCCTCCGCGATGGAGAAGGAGTCGGTGCGGCCGTAGCGGACGGCGGCCTGTTCGTCCGTCAGTCCGTCGGACTCCAGGACGGCGGCGATCTCGAAGGGGTGGACGGCACGGGCGCAGACGTCGGCGAGCCGCTCGGCGAGTTCGTCCAGCGGGTCCTCGGGCAGCGGCACGGGCTCCGCGGCGCCGCGTCCGGCGGCACCGGGCTCGACGATCCGCAGGGCGAGCGTCTCGTCGGGGTTGCGGAGGGTGCCGGCGGCCTTGCCGGTGAGCTCCTCGGGCGGCGGGACGCGCAGGGCGAGCGTCTCGTCCGGCTTCGCGGCCTTCTTGCGGCGGGCCGGCGGCAGCTGCAGGACGACGGTGTCCTCGGGGCGCGGCCCGTCCTCGGAGAGGTTCAGCAGGGTGCTCATCCGGCGGCTCCGACGGCCGAGCGGGCGGCACCGGCTGCGACCTCCGCCGCCTCGCGCTGAGCGGGCGTCCACCAGTCGAACGGGCCGTCGTCGCGGGCCGTGCGGAAGCGGTCGCGGCGGTCGAGTTCGCTGTAGATGTCGCGGAAGGAGTCGATGGTCTGGCGGAGGGTGAACTGCTCGATGACGCGCATCCGGGCGCCGCGGCCCATCTCGGCGCGGCGGTCGGCGTCGCGGAGCAGTTCGAGCGCGGCCTTCGCCATCGCCTCGGGCTCGCGCGGCGGGACGACCAGCCCGGTGTCGCCGACGGCCTCGCGGACGCCGCCGACGTCGGTGGAGACGGTGGCCCGGCCGCAGGACATCGCCTCGATGAGGGTGAACGGGAAGCCCTCGCTGATGCTGGACAGCATGACGACGTTGCCCGCCGCGTAGGCGTCGCGGATGTCGTCGACGCGGCCCTCGAAGACCACGGCGTCGCCGATGCCGAGTTCGGCGGCGAGGGCCTCGCAGCGCTCCCGGTAGGCGGCGCCGCCGGCCGGGGTGCCGCCGAAGAGCCGCAGCCGGGCTCCGGGTATCTCGGCGCGCACGATGCCGAAGGCCCGGATCAGCGTCTCCAGGTCCTTGATCGGGTCGACCCGGCCGGCCCAGCTGAGGGTGGGCACCTCCGGCTCGGGACCGGCGGGCGGGAAGGCCTCCGGGTCGACGCCGTTGTAGACGGTGCGGATGCGCTCGGCGGGGGTGCCGGCGCGCTCCTCCCAGCGGCGGTTGTAGCGGTTGCCGGGGGTGACCAGGGCGGCCCGTGCGTAGCTCTCGACGGCGAGCATCCGGTAGAAGCCCAGGACGAGCGCCTTGACCGGCCAGGCGTAGCCGGTGCCGTAGCCGAGGTAGCGCTCGCGCAGGTAGATGCCGTGCTCGGTGAGCAGGAACGGGGTGCCGTGCAGGTGGTTGCCGACCAGGCCGGGCAGCGCGGCGAGGCCGCCGCTGACGGCGTGCAGCACGCCGCCGGGCTTGGGGTGCGCGGCGAGGGGGCGCAGCGCGTGCTCCAGGAGCTCGGTGGCGGTGAGGGCGTCGTGCAGGCTGGGCTTGGCGGCGGCGGTGGCGAGGTGGGGGCGGTTCCAGACGTCGGCGAGGACCCGCAGGGCGGCCTCGGAGCGCAGCGCGGGGCTGAGCCGGCCGGCCCGGGCGTGGTCGGCGAGGACGTACAGCTCGGGGCCGAAGGCCTCCTCCTCGGCGGGGTCGAGCAGGGAGAGCAGGAAGCGCTCGTAGCCGGTGAGGAAGGCGCGCATGGCGGCGCCCTTGGGTGCCTGGCCCGGTGGGGCGGGGCCCCAGAGCGGGACGGCGCGGACGTCGGTCACGTGGCCGGGGAGGTCCCAGGAGAGGGGCTGCCCGGCGGTGCCGGTGATCGCGATGACCCGGAACTCGATCTCCGGCATGCCGGTGACGAGCTGGTCGCACCAGACGCTGACGCCGCCGTGGCTGTGCGGGTAGGTGCCCTCGGTGAGCATGGTCACGCGGGTGCCGACCAGGTGCGCCAGGTCGGCCGGGCGTGCCGCGCCCGGCGCATCGGGCTCGGTCCCGGCCGCGGGCACGGCGTGCAGACGTGTGTTCATGGATTCCCCCCCAGGAAATCCCGCCCCGGGCTGGCGGGCGGTGGTGGTGCGGGTGGTGCTGGCCGGTGCCCCGGGCCGGGGAGGGTCGCTCCCCGGCCCGGGGCGTTCGGCGGCGGTCGCCGTCCGGTCGGATCAGCGGGTGCTGCGGGTGCCGCCCTTCGTCGCGGTCGACTTGGGCGCGACCGCCGTGCTGCTCTTGGTGGTGGTGCTCTTGGTGGTGCTCTTGGAGGTGAGCTTGTTGAGCGTGGTGCCGCTCGCGGTCGGGCCGGCCGGGACGGGCGTCTTGACGCCCTTCGGCACGGGCAGGCTGGCGACCGTCTGCGCGATGACCGTGCGGACGGTCTTGAGGCCCGCCGCGGGCACGTCGGCACCGGGGAGCTTCAGGGTGACGGCGGTCTGCATGAGGCCGGGGCCGGCCCAGCCGGACAGCTGCCCGGCGTAGGCGGAGCCGAACGCGGTGGTGCCGATCAGCTGCTTCTGGACGGTGCCGGTGGGCATGGTGGCCTCGGCGAGGACGCCCGACGGCGCGCTGATGGTGACGGTGTCGCCGACCCGGTAGGCGGTGACCTGGCCGGTGTCGACGGCGTTCTTCCACTCCGCGCGGCGCTGCAGCTCGACGCCGATGTCCTTCTGACGGAGGTTCACCAGCGGGGTGTTGGAGGCGTACAGCCCGTCGTACTCGGAGAGGATGCGCTCCATCACCGGGTAGGCGATGCGGTCCTCGGCGTAGTTCGACTGGTGCACGAAGTGCGGCCGCGGGTCGTTGTTGATCGCCCGGTTGACGGCCAGTCGGGCCTCCAGCGGGACGATGTAGTCGGCGTAGCCGGTGTTCACGTCCAGCGGGGTGGGCAGGCAGGTGCTGGTGGCCGGGTTGTCCTCGCAGATGCCGCTGCCGCCCTGCGCGCGGGAGGTGTAGATCCAGTTGTACTCGTCCACCTCCTCGACCGTCTTCGCCGCGTTGTAGAACACGTTCAGCGGGTAGCGCGGGATGGTGAGCGCGTTGCCGACGGCCCGCTGCTCGTGCTCGCGGGAGGCGTCGCTGGCCAGCCAGCGGGTGCCGGTGTTGTTCACGGACGGCGCGAGGTACGGGTTGTCGGTGGGCTGCTGCGGGTTGGTGACCAGGCCGGAGTGCTCACCGGTGACCAGCTCGGTGTTGTCCACGTTGGTGAGGCCGTTGTTCGCCGCCCAGGTGCGGTTGTTGGTGATCTGGGAGGTGATGTCGGCCTGGCTGGTCCACACCGTCTGGCCGCTGGCGTTGGTGGTGCAGCGCCACGGCACCACGGTGGTGTCCTGCACGCAGCCGAGGAACTGGTGCTGGTAGGTGTGGTTGATCCAGCGGTAGGCGGACTGGTCGGCGATCAGCTGGGCGGCCAGCGGGTCGGTGCCGTTGCCGTCGGCCTTGAAGTCCTCCGAGCCGCCGCCGTTGTACGCCAGGTCGACCTCGAAGTTGTGGTCCTGCTGCCACTGCTTCAGGTACTGGGCGTCGGCGACCGACATCCGGCTGGGGTGCTCCTCCGGGTTGCTGCCGGGCGGGCAGGTCACGTCGCCGGGGGTGCACTTGAGGACGGTGTCCCAGCGGTCGTCCGACATGAAGACGTCGTCGACGTGCAGGGCGAAGTAGTTGCGGTCGTAGCCGAGGTGGATGCCCTCGGTGGCCCACTCGACGATGCCGCGGGCGAGCTGCCGGTACTGCCGCTGGTAGGCGTTGTAGACGAAGGTGACGACCAGTTCGCGGCGGCCGTCGTGGGCGTACTCGCCGACCAGCGAACCGCGGGTGTCGGTGCCGGGGATCGGCGCCTCCACGTACGGGGTGAAGGTGGCGCCGGCGGCCTGCTGGGCGAGCGGGGTGGCGATGTAGCCGTAGCTCTCCGACACGGACGGCGAGTTGTCCTCGAAGGTGATGCCGCCCTCGAGGTAGCCGAACGGCCCGGACTTGCCGGCGGTGGTCACCTGGGCCTGGACGCCGTCCAGGGTGCCGGCGTAGGCGCCGGGCAGGGTGCCCCAGTTGAGGCCGACGCTCGCACCGGCGTAGGTGTAGGCGTCGACCTGGCGGATGCCGAACTGAGCCTCGTAGGAGGCGAGCGCGGTGAGCTCGGCGGCGCTGAGGCCGGCCGGGCTCTCGCTGGGCATCACCACGGCCTGGAACTTGGCCCGCGGCGCGCCGTTCAGGGTGTCGCTGAGGAAGCCGGCGGCGATGGTCGGACGGCCCGCCGCGGCGAGGTCGATCCGGGTGTACGGCACGCCGGTGCTGTCGAGCTCGGCCACGATCGCGCCGACGGCCGGTCCGCCGTCGTCGACAACCAGCAGCCGCAGGTCGATCCTGGGAGTCGTGGCCGCGTACGCGCCGGGCATCGGCGCCAGCGTCATGACGAGGCCCGCCACCGTGCAGGCAGCGGCAATTCGGGCTCTACGCCCCATGAGGTGTCCCTCCCCCTCGGACGGCGCGCGGTTCGCGCGGAGAGTCGCCGTCCGGATCGTGCGATGTGCGAGTGCGCATTGCGGTGTACGTGTGGTCACCAACAAAACGCGGCGCTCACGGGCGCCGCGCAACGTCATCCCCCGCCGCACATCGTATGACCATCGGCCCCGGCCGCATCCACCGAATCACCCAGGAGAGTGCAAAGTTGTCGAATAATCAGCACATAGGTCATTTGCCATTTCACACGTACCCACCCCGTACGCCCCCCGCGCTCCCCACTCAGCAAACTCCCAGGTGACCGGCGGGTAGCCCGCGCCCCCCGCGAGCTCCGCAACCTGGGAACCGTACCGCGCGGGAGCCGTCCGTGCACCTGATCCATTCTCAGGAACGGTCCAGGATCCGCCGAGGAGCCGCCTCGTCCGCCCCTCGGGCCTCACAAAGGGAGGGTCACGTTCCGCTATCGACGGCGCGTCAGAACCGGAACCCGGTTGCGCCACCGGTACGGTTCTGTGACGAGACCGCGACAGTGCATGGGAAGGCCACGTCCATGACACCGTGCTCCCCCTCCGCCGGCTGCTCCTGCTCCCCCCGGGACCTCGCCGAGCAGGCCCGCGCCTGGTCGCTGCCCCGGCACCGGCGGCCCACCCCGGCGGGGACGGGCCAGGTGATCGACAGCTTCCTGTCCTGGTGGGGCCGCGCCCGCCGCGCCGACCTGCGCTAGCGCCCGCGGCAAGACCTCCGGAGCGGACCTCCGGCGGGACCTCCGGCGGGAGCGTTCCAAGATTCTTCGGGAATCCGGGCCCGGCCTGTCGAAATCGCGCCGCCGGCTTCTACCCACCTGTGACGGCGCCCCGCCCGGGGCCGCCCGCACGGCGAGGAGAGAACGATGAAGTACATGCTGCTGATGCAGTTCAGCGCCCGGAACACCGACTTCCCCGCGATCACCGAGTGGGCCGAGGAGGACGTGCAGGCGCACATCGCCTTCATGGCCGCCACCAACGAGAAGCTGGTCGCCGACGGCGAGTTCGTGGACGGCCAGGGCCTGGCCTTCCCGGACACCGCGAAGATCGTCCGCGCCTCGGGCACCGGCGGCCCGCTGGTCACCGAGGGCCCCTTCCCGGAGACCAAGGAGTTCCTGGCCGGCTACTGGATCGTCGACTGCGAGAGCGAGGGGCGGGCGATCGAGATCGCCGCGCACGCCTCCTCCGCGCCCGGCCCCGGCGGCGAGCCGCTGAACATGGCGATCGAGGTGCGCCGGGTGATGGCCGCCCCGCCCGCGGAGCTCTGACCTGACCGGCACCGGCACCGGCCCTTCCGTCGACGACCTGCTGCGCGACCTCGCGCCGCAGGTCGTCGGCGTGCTCACCCGGAGGTACGGCGACTTCTACGCCGCCGAGGACGCCGTCCAGGAGGCCCTGCTCGCGGCCGCCGTCCAGTGGCCCGAGCAGGGACTGCCGCACCACCCGCGGGCCTGGCTCGTCCAGGTCGCCGCCCGCCGGATGACCGAACAGGTCCGCAGCGAGACCGCCCGCCGCCGGCGCGAGGAGACCGTCGCCGCCCGCGAGCCGGACGACCGCCGCACCGCACCGGCCGCCGACGAGGACGGCGGCGCCGACCGGGACGACTCGCTCACCGTCCTCTTCCTCTGCTGCCACCCCGTGCTGTCGCCGGCCGCCGCCGTCGCGCTCACCCTCCGCTCGGTGGGCGGGCTGACCACCGCCGAGATCGCCCGCGCCTTCATGGTGCCGGAGGCCACCATGGGCCAGCGGATCAGCCGCGCCAAGCAGCGGATCAAGGCCTCCGGCGTGCCGTTCTCGATGCCCGCCGCCGAGGAGCTGCCGCACCGCCTGGACCTGGTCCTGCACGTGCTGTACCTGGTGTTCAACGAGGGCTACGCCGTCAGCGGCGGACCCGACCTGCAGCGCACCGACCTGTCGCGCGAGGCGATCCGGCTCGCCCGGTCCCTGCACCGCGCCGTCCCCGACAGCAGCGAGGCCGCCGGACTGCTCGCCCTGATGCTGCTCACCCACGCCCGCAGCGCCGCCCGCACCGGGCCGGACGGCGAACTCGTCCCGCTCGCCGAGCAGGACCGCGGCCGCTGGGACGCCGCGGCCGTCGCAGAGGGCACCGCGCTGATCACCGCCACCCTGCCGCGCGGACCGGTCGGTCCCTACCAGCTGCAGGCCGCGATCGCCGCCGTGCACGACGAGGCCGCCACCGCCGAGGAGACCGACTGGCCGCAGATCCTCGCCCTGTACGGCGTGCTGGAGCGCCTCGCCGACAACCCGGTGGTCCGGCTCAACCGGGCCGTGGCCGCAGCTATGGTGCACGGCCCCCGGACCGGACTCGACCTGCTCTCCCGGCTCGACAGCCCCGACGCCCTCGCCGGGCACCAACGCCTGTACGCGGCACGCGCCCACCTGGAGGAGATGGCCGGCGACCGGCAGGCGGCCCTCGCCGACTACCGCGCCGCCGCCGAACGCGCCACCAACCTGTCCGAACGCCACTACCTCACCCTCCGGGCCGCCCGGCTGGGCACGGACTGAGCCCCCGGACGGGCTCCGCCGCGCAAGGGCCCGCGGCCCGGGCCGGCCGATAGCCTGCCCGCATGACGGAGAACACCGGCGCCGACCACCTCGACGCCACCAGGGACGCCTACGACGCGGTGGCCGTCCAGTACACCGAGCTGTTCGCCGACGGCTTCGGGGCGCGGCCGCTGGACCGGGCGATGATCGAGGCCCTCGCCGGGCTGGTGCTGCAGGCGGGCGGTGGCCCGGTGGCCGACCTCGGCTGCGGGCCCGGCCACGTGACGGCCTACCTGCACGGGCTGGGGGTGGACGCCTTCGGGATCGACGTCTCACCGGCCATGGTGGCGATCGCCCGGTCGCGGCACCCGCAGCTGCGCTTCGAGGAGGGGCCCATGCTCGGCACCGGACTCGGAGCGGGCTCGCTCGGCGGCATCCTCGCCCACTACTCGCTGATCCACACACCGCCCGCAGAACTGCCGGGCGTGTTCGCGGAGTTCCACCGCCTGCTCGCGCCGGGCGGGCACGTCCTGATCGCCTTCCAGTCCGCCGACGGACCAGTCCCCCCGGTCACGGCCTACGACCACAAGGTCGCGCCCGCCCACCGCTGGTGGCCGGACGCACTCGCCGCACTGCTCCGGGAGGCCGGGCTCACCGAGGTCGCCCGACTGGGCCGCGGCCCCTACGAGGGCGAGCGCACCCCGCACGCCCAACTGCTCGCCCGCCGCCCGGACGTCGACTGACGCCCGCTCAGCCGTCGGCGGCCGTGCCGCCCGGCCCGGTGGCCGTCCCGCCGGGCCTCGGCGCGCCCGTCCCGTCGAGCCCGTTCAGGAGGGCCAGCTGTTCGGTGACCCGTTCGGCGGACCAGGAGAGCAGCCAGGCCGTGTGCTCGGGGGCGTAGCCGCGGGGCGCGCTCTCGACCCGCATCACCAGCGCCAGGTAGATCCGGTAGAGCGCCAGGCGTGCGCGGGCCGCTGGGGTGTCGGTGCGCAGGCCGGGGTCGATGCTCCGGTAGCCGGCCAGCAGGTCGGCATCGTCCCCGGGCGTGCCGAGCGGGTCGAGCCCGACGAGTTCGGCGAGCGGGTCGCCGAAGAAGGCGCGCTCGCCGTCGATGAGGCCGCCGAGCCGCGGGCCGCCGTGCACGGGGTCGCGGGTGAGGACGAGGTTGCCCTCCCAGGCGTCGAAGTGGACGAGGGCGGGCCGGTGGACCTCGGCGAGCGCAGGGGCGAACCGCTCCGGCAGCCCGGCCAGCACGGCGGCCGGCGCGGGGAGCGGGACGCCGAACCGCTCGGCGTCTGCGAGCACGGCGCGCAGCGTCCCGGCGAAGGCCGCCGGCCAGTCGGCGCCCTGCAGACCGGTGACGGGCCGGGGGTAGCCGAAGCACGGGCCGGTGGCACCCGTGATCCGGGCGGCGACGGCACCCGACTGGCGGCGCAGCGGCGCCCGCTGGTCGCCGGTCAGGCCGTCACGCAGCTCGTCCCAGGTGTCGCCGTCGAGGTACTCCAGCAGCAGCCAGGCGCCGGAGGTGTCCGGGCCGGCCGGTTCGTGGTGCAGGACGGCGGGGACGGGGGGCGCCCGTGGCGGCGGCGAGGCGGTGGAAGAGCGTCTCGGTGCCGAGCAGGCCCTGCTCGTGGGTGAGCGCGGGGGCGTCTGCGGGCGGCGCGGCCTTGAGCACCATGCGCCGGCCGTCGGCGAGTTCGACCAGCCGGGCGGAGTTGTAGAGCCCTCCGTGCAGGGCCCGCCCGCCGACCACCTCCACCGCCCCGAGCGCCCGGCGGACCCGCCGCTCGGCCAGCTCCTGCGCGGCGCGCTCCTCCTCCACCCGGCCGGCCCCGGCGGGTTCCCCGGTCACTGCGGCGGTCATGGCACTCCTCCGCGGACACGGGACGGATCGACGAACGGCGCGACCGCGCGGCCGGGGACACCCCCGACGGGGGCGCCCTCCCGGACATCCAACAACGCCACCCCCACTTTTGTTGAGCCTTGAACTAAGTGGCCCGACGGCCCCGCGGAGCGTGGCGGCGGTAGCGTTGCGCGGCGGCGGGGCGCGACCACCGACCGATGGATCCGGGAAGGTGTCCGAGCCACCCATAAGTCAAACCTATGGGTACATAAAGCAGAGGTATGTACCGCGGAACGTCCAGGGCAGCGAAGGTGGCATTCGGAAACCTCTCCGCCGTCCGTTCCCGGGCCCTCCGCGGCCCACCCCTGCCGAAGGATGCCGCCATGTCCCGCCCCGTCCGGGTCGCGATCGTCGGAGCCGGCCCCGCCGGCGTCTACGCGGCCGACGCCCTGCTCAAGTCCGAGGTCGCCGCCGACCCGGGTGTCTCGATCGACATCCTGGAGCGGCTGCCCGCCCCGTTCGGGCTGATCCGCTACGGCGTGGCGCCCGACCACCCGCGGATCAAGGGCATCGTGACCGCCCTGCACCAAGTGCTCGACAAGCCGCAGGTCCGCTTCTTCGGCAACGTCGACTACCCGGGCGACCTCGCCCTGGAGGAGCTGCACCGCTTCTACGACGCCGTGGTCTTCGCCACCGGCGCGGTGGCCGACCGCGACCTCGGGATACCCGGGATCGAGCTCGACGGTTCGTACGGCGCAGCCGACTTCGTCTCCTGGTACGACGGCCACCCGGACGTGCCCCGCAGCTGGCCGCTGGAGGCCGAGAAGGTCGCCGTGCTCGGCGTCGGCAACGTCGCCCTCGACGTGGCCCGCATCCTGGCCAAGACGGCGGACGAACTGCTGCCCACCGAGATCCCGGCCAACGTGTACGACGGGCTGGCCGCCAACCGGGCGGTGGAGATCCACGTCTTCGGGCGCCGCGGCCCGGCGCAGGCGAAGTTCAGCCCGATGGAGCTGCGCGAGCTCGACCACTCCCCCACCATCGAGGTGGTCGTCGACCCGGAGGACATCGACTACGACGAGGGCTCGATCGCCACACGCCGCGGAAACAAGCAGGCCGACATGGTGGCCTCCACCCTGGAGAACTGGGCGATCCGCGACATCGGCGACCGCCCGCACCGCATCCACCTGCACTTCTTCGAGTCGCCCGTGGAGGTCCTCGGCGAGGACGGCCGGGTGGTCGGCCTGCGCACCGAGCGCACCGCCCTCGACGGCACCGGCGACACCACGGGCACCGGCGTCTTCCGCGACTGGGACGTCCAGGCGGTGTACCGCGCCGTGGGCTACCGCTCGGACGAGCTGCCCAAGCTGCCCTTCGACGCCATGACGGCGACCGTCCCGCACGAGGCCGGCCGGGTGCTGGAGGCCGGGGCGCACCTGCCCTCGACGTACGTCACGGGCTGGGTCAAGCGCGGCCCGGTCGGCCTGATCGGCCACACCAAGGGCGATGCGAACGAGACCGTCGCCTGCCTGGTCGCGGACCACCGCGCCGGCCTGCTGCGGCCCGCCGAGTCTCCGGCGGAGGACGCCGTGGTGGCCTTCCTGGAGGAGCGCGGCGTCGACTACACCACCTGGGAGGGCTGGCAGCAGCTGGACGCCCACGAGCGGGCGCTCGGCGAGCGCGAGGGCCGCGAGCGGATCAAGGTCGTCCCGCGGGACGAGATGCTGCGCGCCTCCGGCAGCTCCCTGACGGCCCGCCCCGGGACCGACCCGGCGCGGTGACCTGAGGTTCCGGAACGGCCCGTGCGGCAGCGGCACCGACCGCCGCTGCACGGGCCGCCACCGTACGACCGCCGCCGAACGGATCCCGGCAGGCCGGGCTCAGAACCGGACGAGGCCGCCGGGCGCGAGCCGGTGCAGGCGGTCGCCCAGGCCGGCCGCGTCGAAGGCCTTGGCGAGCGAGTCGCCGTCCTCGGTGAAGTGCGTCCAGTGCTCGAAGTGCAGCGGGACGACGCGGCGGGCGCCGAGGATCGCGGCGGCCTCAGCGGCCTGGGCGCTGGTGAGGGTGAGGGGTGCGTCCGGGATCAGCGGGGTGCGGGCGGCGCCGGCGAAGAGCAGCGCCACGTCGACCGGGCCGACCCGGTCGGCGACCTCGCGGACGATGCCCAGCGAGGCGTTGTCCCCGCTGACGTAGACGGTGGGCAGGCCGCCGCCGGACAGCACGAAGCCGGTGACCTCGCCGACCAGCGGCTCGCTGCCCTGCGGCCCGTGCAGGGCGGGCACACCGGTCACCCGGAGCGAGCCGCCGTCGGGCCGGGCCAGCACCGCGTGCTCCCAGTTCGGCAGCGCCCGGACGGCCCCGCCGAGCCGGTCGGCCGCGGATCCGGTGGAGAGCACCGTCCGCACCGCGCCGCCGGTGACCAGCTCGCGCCCGGAGGCGTCCAGGTTGTCCGGGTGGTGGTCGTGCGAGAGCAGCACGGCGTCCACCGGCCCGATCTCGGCGAGCGGCAGCCCGGGGCCTGCGGTCTTGGTGAGCGTCCGGGCGCCGACCGGGTGGGAGCCGGGCCCGTCGAAGGTCGGATCGGTGAGCAGCCGGAGCCCGCCGAGCTCCAGGACGGCGGTCGGGCCGCCGATGTAACGGACGGTCAGCGTGGACATGGTTGCTCCCCTTCGGCCGGTGTCCCGTACACCGGGGACAATCCCGCGACGATCACGGTTGTTCCCGAGCCGGCGCACGGCCCCCCGAACGGGTGATGCGGCCGGCCCCCACCGGAACGCACGGGAAAGCCCGGGGACGCCCCCCGGCGCCCCGGGCCGCACGGCGGGCGCGTGCGGGTCCGGGCGCCGGCGGGAGCCCCGTCAGGAGACCAGGGTGACGATCTGCCAGCGCTGGTTCGGGTTGGTCAGCTCGCCGCAGTCGTGGACGTAGACGTAGTCGCCGTCGGTGTCCAGGCACTGCAGGGTCTGCTGGTTCTGCAGGGTGATCACCGGGCCTGCCTTGTTCTTCTCCCACCAGTGCTGGTAGCCGCTGGTGTTGCAGTCGTGCGCGTAGGCGGCGGTGCCGTTGTTGTCCAGGCACTGGCCGGAGGCGACGCCCTTGTAGACGACCGAGCCGTCGCCGAGCACCTCGCGGGCGAACTGCTGCCGCAGGTCGTCCTCGTGGCAGTCCTGCAGCCGGTAGTTGTTCCCGCCGCCGGGCGTGTCGTAGATGCACATGCCGAACTTGGCGCTCTTGAACTGCACGACCGCGCCGAAGCCGGCCGGGGCGGCGGCCGCCGCGGGCGCGGCGGTCAGCAGCGGCACGGCCAGGGCGGCGCTCAGCGCCGGCAGGAGGAGTCTCGCGGGGGTGGGCACGCGCACGGCGGTGGGTCCTTTCGAGAGGGGTCCGCTGCCCGGGGGACGGCAGCGGTGGGGACCGGCGCGGCCTGACGCCGCGCCAAGTCCGTTCTCGAACGATGCTAGATCGGTACAAATCGGCCCACCTGCCGAGGCAGGGCCGCCCGGCCGTCACGGCCCGGCCGGCCCCGCCCCCGCGTACGGGTCGTCAGGCCCCTTCCGCCTCATCCCCGTCCCGGGCGTACAGGTCCTGGATCTCCAGCCCCTCGGTGCCCAGCCGGGTCCGCTCTGCGTGCTCCCGCATCCGGGCGCCGTAGACCGGATGGTCCATCAGCCCGGTGTACGAGTCGAAGTCCCAGTCGAGGAGGCCGGCCTCGTCGGCGAGGTACACGTCCAGCCCCGGGTACATCACCGCCACGTACGGAAGGTCGTCCATGTCGGTGACCAGGACGGGGTACTCCCCCGCCGAGTCCGGCTCGCCGAGGTACAGCAGCCGGCGCGAGTCGCAGCCGCCCACCAGCGGCAGGCAGCGGCCCGGCAGCAGCGGCTCGAACTCGGCGAACGTCTTCGACCACACCTCCTCGCCGCTGTCGAAGCCGTACAGCTCGTCCACGGTCTCGGAGAGCGAGCCGCCCGCGAGGTCGGGCGCCAGGGCCTCCGGGTACCAGCCGAGGCACACCGGCAGCGAGGAGTCGAAGGCCAGCCAGCGCCGCAGGCTCGGCGGCAGCGGCCGGCCGTCCGGCAGCCGGAGGGCGGCGAGGGTCTCGGCGGGCAGCGGCACCGGCTCGTCGTCGAGGTCCGGCACGTCGGCCGTCTCCCAGCCGTCCTTGCTCACCTTGGCGATGACGCGTTCGATCAGGGCCTCGCCGTGCAGGTCGTTCTCCATGCGCGGGACTGTGCCACACGCCGCCGACAGTCCCCGCGCCGATAACGATCCGGCGCGGAGAATTGCGGACGACCACGGACGATCAGGGCAATCGATCTTGCCCTGGCACCCGGGCCCCTGGTGCGCTCGACCACATCTGACGACCCGACCGACACCAGGGGGAACCGTGTACGACGCACCGCAGGACGAGCCGGACGGACCGGCCGGGCCCGACGGACCGGCCGACCCGCCGGACCGGCCCGGCCGTCGCCGCGGGCTGCGGCGGCCCGTCGTCGCCACGGCACTGACGGCCGTGCTGCTGGCCGCGGCCGGACTCGGCTGTGCGTACCGGGAGAACTTCGCCGCCCTGGGCGCCTACCGCTTCGTCGCCCCGCCGACGTTCCGCTCCCTGCCCGCCCACCGGGACGGACCGTTCACGGTCAAGGGCACGGCGGTCGTCGTGACCCGGTCGCCCGGCCCGCTCGGCGCCTACCACACCGGGGTCTCCCGCGGTCTCGGACCGATCGAGGCCCGGTACGGCGACGGCCTGACGGACCGGGTCTCCGCCTACGGCGGCCACCAGCACTTCTTCGACCCCGCGGCCTCCCTGCGCGAGCACCTCGACCGCCTCCGCCGGTCCGGCGTGCCCCTGGACGGCCTGCGCACCGTCGATCCCGGTCCGCGGGGCGGCGCGATGGCCTGCGGCATGCTGCCTGCGCAGCACGGCAGCATCGGCGAGTGCATCTGGGCCGACGGCAGCATGCTTGTCACCTACGACGAGACGACGCTCGACGGCACGCCGGGACCGGCCGAACTCGCCTCCCACGCACGCGACTTCCGCACCCTCGCCGAAGTCCCCGACTGATGACGGGCATGGACGCACCACAGGGGTGCGTGGCCCCCTGGCCGGACTACCCGACCAGGCGGCGGCGCCAGTCGAGCGGGGTGACGGAGATCGCGCGGTCGGGGTCGCCGTCCCACTCGGTGGTCAGCCCGACGGCCTGCAGGGCGGCCACCACCTCGTGGCCGATCGCCGCGGTCGTCCCGGTGGAACCGTCGAAGCCGCCGTAGAGCAGCATCAGGCCGTGTCCGGCGGCGGCGGAATCGGTGCACTGGTAGTGGAAGTAGACGAAGCCCCGGGCGTCGGGGCCGCCCTCGGCGCCGATCTCGGCCTGGCCGCAGCTGCGGCAGCAGGTGAAGTTCTCGCGGGCGGTGATGCCGGCCTCCTCCAGCGCGGCGAAGGCCCGGGTGAGCTGCTCGGGCTGGGTCTCGCCCTGCCAGGCGGCCTGTTCGGCGACCCGCTCCAGCCACATCCGGTCGGCCAGCGCCTGCGCCTGCACGCGGGAGACGGGCCGGCGGTCCCCGCTGACCAGGTGGTACTCGGCGGCCTCGGCCAACTGCGCACGGGTGGTGTAGCCGCGGAGCAGCTCGGTGCGGACGCAGGACTCCAGCTCCTCGCGCTCCTCGTCGTCGAGGTCGAGCGGCGGCACCTCGGGGTCGGGGCCCATGTCCAGCAGTTCCCAGTCCTGTCCGGTGTCCCAGCCGGGCTCCTGCCGGGCCCAGCCGGTCATCGCGGCGATGACGGCCCCGGGGTCGTCGACCATCGCCTGGAAGTGGCGGTCCGAGCCGCCGTCGCGGTGCTCCAGCTGGTAGTCGCCACCGGTCTTGTGCCAGACCTGGGCGTACACGTCGGGCAGGTCGGGTATCCGCTGCACCACCAGGTACCGGTCGCCCTCGGCGCCGATCCGCCGGACCAGTCCGGCCAGTTCCTCGGCGGGCACCCTGACGTGCCGTTCCCCGTTCTCCGTCTTCACCACGATCTCGAGCATGCGCAGACTCTCGCACACCCTCCCGACAGCCCCGCCACCGGCCGCGGCGGCACTCCCCGTCGGTCCGCCGTCCGACGGCGGAGCGCCCCTAGACTGGTGGCGTGGGCACCCGGACGCCACCGGAAGGAGGCCGCGGTGAACGCACTGCAGCCCAGGGACGCGACCGACGCGGCGAGCGAGCGCGTGGCCACGATCCGCTACTCGGGCAACCCGGAGCAGGATCACCTCCTCGACGAGATCCAGCACCCGGAGACCACGAACGCGCTGTACGAGCTGGCGGGCCGCCCCGGCGCGGCGGCGGCGGACGGCGACGGTCCGGCGGCCCGGTGAGGCCGCGGCCCGGCCGGTAAATCCTTTGCCAGGCCCCGGGCGGGGCGGCCAGAATCCCGCGGTATGGGCACTGACGCACCTTTCGACCGGCGGCCGATCGGGGCCGAACAGTTCGACGCGTGGCTGGAGCTGCTGGCCGCCGTCGAGGCCGAGGACCGGGAGGACGAGCACCACGGCGTGGACGACCTGCGGGAGTACCTCGCCGACCCGTACTGCGACTTCGCCCGGGGCTCGGTCGCGTTCTACGACGGCCCGACGATGATCGGTTACGGCTACCTGAAGTCGCGCACCGAGGCCGATCCGGTGCACGAGATGTACTACCTGGGCGGCGTCCATCCGGCGTACCGCGGGCGCGGCGTCGGGGCGGCGCTGCTGGCCTGGGCCGAGGAGGCGGCGCTGCCGCTGCACCTGGAGCGCTACCCGGAGCGGCCGCTGACGATCTACAGCTCCAGCCTGGCGCGGAACACCCCGGCGTCCGAGCTGTACGCGGCGCAGGGCTACACCGCCGCCCGCTGGTTCCACGGCATGACGCGGGACCTGCTCGCGCCGCTGCCGGACCTCCCGGCCCCGGACGGGATCGAGGTGCGCGGCTTCACCGCCGAGCGCTCCGAGGACGCCCGGCTGGTCCGCAACGAGGCCTTCCGCGACCACTGGGGCTCGACTGAGCAGAGCGAGGAGGGCTGGGCGCACATGACGTCCGGCCCGGCCTTCCGCCCCGGTCTGAGCTTCGTCGCCTACGACGTCGAGGAGGACGCGGCCGGCGGCGGCGAGGCCCTCGGCATCGTCCTCGGCGAGGAGTACGAGGCGCACACCGAGGCGACCGGCCGGCGCGACCTGTACGTCTCGCTGGTCGGCACCCGGCGGGCGGGCCGAAAGCGCGGCATCGCCTCGGCGCTGCTGGTGCAGGCCATGGCGGAGGCCCGCGAGGCGGGGTTCGCCACGGCCTCGCTCGGCGTCGACGCCGACTCTCCGACGGGTGCGCTCGGCCTGTACGGGCACGTCGGATTCACCGTCAAGGACACCTGGATCGCGCAGCTGAAGCCGCTCTGGTCGCCCGCGGCGGGCTGACCGGCCCGGGCCGGCGGCGGCTCAGCGGCCGCTGAGCAGGTCGGCGGCGCGGGCGATCAGCGAGGTGCGGCCGAGGCCGCCGGACTCCCGGCGGTCGGCGGCCCGGTAGGCGACGTACAGGCCGCGGATGCCGAGCCAGCGCAGCGGTTCGGGCTCCCAGCCGCGGACCTTCCGGCCGACCCAGGGCAGCCGGGTGAGCTCGGTGTCCCGTCCGAGGACGAGGTCGCGCAGGGTGCGGCCGGCGAGGTTGGCGGTGGCGACGCCGTGGCCGACGTAGCCGCCGGCCGCGCCGAGCCCGGTCGCCGGGTCGTACTGGACGGTGGCGCACCAGTCGCGGGGCACGCCGAGCACGCCCGACCAGGCGTGGTCGATCGGCGTGCCGGCCGCGGCGGGGAACAACCGCCCGAGCAGTTCGGCGAGCTGGCGCTGCGTCGAGGCGTGCGTCTCGCCCCGGCTGTCGACGTGCGAGCCGAAGCGGTACGGCACGCCGCGGCCGCCGATGGCGATCCGGTCGTCGGCGGTGCGCTGGGCGTAGCAGTAGGCGTGGGCGCCGTCGCCGAGCACTTCGGCGCCCCGCCAGCCGATCTCGTCCCACACCGCCCGGTCGAGCGGGGCGGTGACGATCATGCTGCTGTTCATCGGCACCCAGGTGCGGCGCTGGCCGCGCAGCCCGGCGGTGAAGCCCTCGGTGGCACGGACGACGTGCCGGGCGCGGACGGTGCCCCCGCGGCAGACGGCCGCGCCGGGGCGGATGTCGAGCACCTCGGTGCCCTCGTGCACGGTGACGCCGAGCCCCTCGACCGTGGCGGCGAGGCCGCGGACGAGCCTGGCCGGGTGGATCCGGGCGCAGTGCGGGGTCCAGAGCGCGCCGCGGGCATCGGCGACCCTGACGCGGTCGGCGAGTTCGCCGGGGCCGAGCCGGAGCATGTCCTCCTCGCCCCAGCCCTCCTCGCGCAGTTCGGGCAGGTGGGCGAGCATCCGCTGTTCCTGGACGGCGCCGACGGCGACGTGCAGTTCGCCGTCCTTGCGGACGTCGGCCTCGATGCCCTCCTCCGCGGCGACGGCGACCACCTCGTCGACCGTGGCGAACATGGCCCGCTGCATGGCGACGGCGGCGGGACGGCCGTGCGCGGCGGCGTAGCGGCGGAACTGGCCGGGCAGGGCGGCGGTGAGCCAGCCGCCGTTGCGGCCGGAGGCGCCGAAGCCGGCGAACTCCTTCTCCAGCACGGCGATCCGCAGCGCCGGTTCGGCCTTCTTGAGGTAGTAGGCCGTCCAGAGGGCGGTGTAGCCGCCGCCGACGAGGGCGACGTCGACCTCGAGGTCGCCGTCGAGGGCGGGCCGCGGGGCGGGCAGGCCGTCCGCGGCGTACCAGTGGGAGACGTGGCCGTTGGTGCGGGCGGGGCCGGCGGGCGGTGCGGGGCTCATGGTCACTGCCTGGGGGTCGTTCCGGCTGGGGTGCGGGGGCTCGGGAGGTGGGGCACCGTCAGTCGGGTGTGGGCGGGCTGACGATCCAGAGCACTTCGGCGGGGGCGTCGGAGCGGTTGGCGACCCGGTGCGGGACGGCGGTGCGGTAGTCGAGGCTGTCGCCGGCGTCGAGGGTGTACGGGTGGCCGTCGAGTTCGACGGTCACGGTGCCGGCGAGGACGAGCAGGATCTCCTGGGAGTCGCCGTGCGTGTAGGCCTCCTCGCCGGTGGAGGAGCCGGGGTCGAACTCGCCCGCGTACACCTCCAGATGGGCGAGCGGCCGCTGGGAGACCAGGTACTTGCGGGTGCCGGGCGCGGTGGGCAGCGCGGGGCGGAGCTCGCGGCGGACGACCCGGGGCCCGGCCGGTGCGGAGTGGTCGAAGAGGTCGGCCATGGTGAGGCCGAGGGCGTCGGCGATCCGGCGGAGCATGCCGATGCTGGCGCCGGCGAGGCCGCGTTCGACCTGGCTGAGGAAGCCGGGGCTGGCACCGGCCGCCTCGCCGAGGGCGCGCAGCGACAGGGCGCGGGCCTCCCGGTAGCCGCGGATGCGGGCGCCGAGGGCGCGGGCGTCGGCCTCCGCGGTGGTGCCGGTGGTCTGGTCGGTCATGGGTCCCCGGTTCGGCAGGCGTGTCCGACCCCGGATCAAACACCGTGTTCGATGGGGCGGAACACACCGTATGCCGGGTGGTGCGGCGACACAAGGGCCCGGCACCCACGTCGGGCTGAGCCCGTTCGAGCGACCCCGTCGGCCGTTCGCCCGGGCGGTGGAGTGCTGACGCTGCTATGAAGAGCGTTGAGTCCGTTTTGTCAGGTCTCATCCCCGTTTCTAGGAGGCATCCACATGGGTGCTACGGCTACCGACGCCCAGGCCGCCGGCCGGGGCACGCCACCGGAGGGCAAGCAGCCGCCGGTGCACATCCTCTGGATCAACGCCGGTCTGAGCTGTGACGGCGACTCCGTGTCCCTGACCGCCGCGATGCAGCCCAGCATCGAGGAGATCGTCACCGGCGCCCTGCCGGGCCTGCCCGAGGTCGCGGTGCACTGGCCGCTGATCGACTTCGAGTGCGGCCCGGTGCAGGGCGCGGACAACTTCGTCGAGTGGTTCTTCAAGGCCGAACGCGGCGAACTGGAGCCGTTCGTGCTGGTGGTGGAGGGCTCGATCCCGAACGAGTCCATCAAGCCGGAGGGCTACTGGTGCGGCTTCGGCGACGACCCGGAGACCGGCCAGCCGATCACCACCAGCGAGTGGCTCGACCGGCTCGCCCCCAAGGCCACCGCCGTGGTCGCGATCGGCACCTGTGCCACGTACGGCGGAATCCACGCCATGGCGGGCAATCCGACCGGCGCCATGGGCGTGCCCGACTACCTGGGCTGGGACTGGACGTCCAAGGCCGGCCTGCCGGTCGTCTGCGTGCCGGGCTGCCCGATCCAGCCGGACAACTTCTCCGAGACGCTGACCTACCTGCTCTACCAGCTGACCGGCGCGGCCCCGATGATCCCGCTGGACGACAAGCTGCGGCCGACCTGGCTGTTCGGCGCGACCGTCCACGAGGGCTGCGACCGCGGCGGCTACTACGAGCAGGGCCAGTTCGCGGAGGCGTACGGCGAGCCGGAGTGCCTGGTCAAGCTCGGCTGCTGGGGCCCGGTCGTCAAGTGCAACGTGCCCAAGCGCGGCTGGATCAACGGCGTCGGCGGCTGCCCCAACGTGGGCGGCGTCTGCATCGCCTGCACCATGCCCGGATTCCCGGACAAGTTCATGCCCTTCATGGACGAGCCCCCGGGCGCCCGGGTCTCCGCCACCGCCAGCGAGGCCTACGGGGCCGCGATCCGCCGCCTGCGCTCGATCACCGCGAAGACGGTGGACAAGGAGCCCAAGTGGCGGCGCACCGGCCGCAAGCTGACCACCGGTTACCGCACCCCCTGGTGACCGACCCCGGACGCCGCGTGGCCCCGGCACGCCGCCACCCCCCGTCCCCCCCACGCA